>JABDFM010000011.1 GCA_013286565.1 Bacteroidota bacterium | reverse complement strand
TTCCATTTTCTGTTGTTGCAATTTTAAGAGCGCCCGAAGAAGTATCGCCTTTAACAGCAGGCTCGGCATAGGTAATTTCCAGTTCCACAAAGTTGGGTGTTTGCGCCATAATTGGTTCTTCACTTTCAAAGGAAACGATCACGCTCATTCCTTCCTTTAGGAATTTCACTGCCGGGCCGAAGAGTGCCTTGGGAATATTATGCTGATCAAAAGTGGTATTATCCATTATGACCATAAAATTGCCATCCTCGTACAAATATTGAAAATCGTTCGTTTCTACACGGCAAATCTCTACCTGCTCGTCGGTACCTAAACGGGCCTCAACAATTTTGCCGGTTTTAATATTACGGAACTTGTCAAGATAGAACGCCCCGCCTTTTCCCGGTGTACGATGCATTACTTCGGTAACGGTTACCAGTTCGCCGTTGAAGCGTAGTATGTTGCCCACTTTAATTTCGGATGCTTTTGCCATGAAGATATAATTATAAAATTTGAGCCCAAAGATAGATTAATTGATGATAAACCATCATCTAAAGTATAACGCACTGGTTCCGCACAAAAAGCCGGTAGCTATTAGTTAATGGTTTATGAAGCGTGAATTTTAAAGCAGGCGTTGCTGCTTTTAATCGTATAATTGTTAAAAGTTATTGTAACCCGGAAAACCCTATTAACGTTTAAACCCACAGATATAATCTTGATTTTCATTTCCCCCTAAAATCAAGTAATTAAACGCTTATTTACCTTTATCAAACAAAAAATCAAACAAAGAATCAAATGAAAAAATTAGCAATGCTGTTTATTGCAGTGATCATTGTTGGTCATGCTTTTGCGCAAAAGATCGATTACAAAAACAACATCCTTACCGTAGACGGTAAGGACATCGCGAAGGTTAACAAGATCAAAACAAATTTCGGTCTTACTGCCAATTTTGAACTTTACTCATTATCAGGCAAAAAGCTGATCATTGCCGTTCTGGCTACAGATTTTGTACCGCCTCAGGGTGACAATTCATTTTTTTATTATCGCTTTACATTTTTAACAGCGAACCAGGTGGCCGTTTTCCCGATATCAAGGTTAGGGGCCGAAAAATCATTCGCAAAGCTCATTGGTAATGCTAACATCATGGCTAATGATGATCTTGACGCTGGAAAGGTAACCGAGTTTATTGCCTATAAAAGTATGAACCCTCCGATTGCTGCTGATTATACAGTGGTGGGTCGCGATAGGGGCTGGCCGATAGAGTTGAAGGAAGATAAGTCGATTAATCAGAACCAAAAATTGATAGGTCGTTTTAAAGACGTGAGTGAGGGTACTGATGTTGATAGCTATCAATTTAGTTTGCCAAACGGTTTAACTGTAGTAAAAATAAGCTTTACAGGTGGCAACAACGCACAGAATTTTGAAGTATATACTGTAAAGGACAGTCAAAGACAAGTAGTGCGTATCCCTACAAAAGATAAGGTAATGATGGCTTCTACACCATCAGACCGGAATGAAATTGCATTGGGAAGAATTTTACAATGGATGGTAGCTAAAGGATATTTATAGTATTGGAGGCGTGAGGGCGATACCTTCTTCCGCACAAAAGCCGATAGCTATTAGTTATCGGCTTTTGTGCTTTACAGGTTTTGTATCGACTTGATTACAAAAAAACCAATGCAAATCATCTGAACTCTTTTTCCATTGGAAGCAATCTTCCTAATCAAATTACACCTTCTTTATAACGTAGATGTAATTTATTCTATAAAGTATATATGATTAATAGATTATTTAATAATTGCCTATTGATTATATCAACAATGAACGTAACTTTATACTCAACAAATAAAAATCAATCACAAATTTTTAATATTATGAGTTTAAGATTAGGCGATGCCGCCCCGAATTTTAAGGCAAAAACATCAAAAGGTGAAATAGACTTTTACGAGTATCTTGGCGATAGCTGGGGCGTATTATTTTCGCACCCGGCAGATTATACACCCGTATGTACCACTGAATTAGGTAAAACTGCATCCCTAAAAGATGAGTTTGATAAGCGCAATGTGAAAGTGATCGCCCTAAGCGTGGATTCAGTAGAATCGCATAAAGGATGGATCAATGATATCAATGAAACACAGAATGTTGAAGTGAATTTCCCGATTGTTGGCGACGAAAGCCGCGAGATAGCGCTGGCTTATGATATGATCCACCCCAATGCGTCATTGACAGCCACAGTACGTTCGTTGTTTATTATCGCACCTGATAAGACTATTAAGCTGATGATCACTTACCCTGCATCAACAGGCAGAAACTTCCAGGAAATACTGCGTGTGATCGATTCCTTGCAGCTTACAGCTAAATATAGCGTAGCTACACCGGCAGATTGGAAGGATGGAGAGGACGTTATTGTTGTCCCTGCAATTAAAACTGAAGATATTCCAGCTAAGTTTCCAAAGGGATTTACACAGATAAAACCTTATTTACGTACCACTCCGCAACCAAATAAATAATTTTATTTGTTATACAATAATTTTATATATTTGAAAAACGGGTTAATATTATAATGCTTTCTGATAATTAATACCAATTTTATTTCAGTTTGGCTTTAGTTTTTTAATCTTAATACAAAATTTATTAACAGGATAACAATATTATGAAAACTGGAAAAGTAAAATGGTTCAACACACAAAAAGGCTACGGTTTTATTGTAACCGATGATGGCAAAGATCTTTTTGTACATTTTAAAGATGTACAGGGAGGGGTAAATGCCATCAAGGACAACGATAACGTAGAATATGATGTGGAAGAAGGCAGAAAAGGATTACAGGCAGTAAACGTGAAAAAGGTATAAATCATTTATTCTGAATAAAAAGACCTCTGCAAAGTGTAGGGGTTTTTTTGTGCTCAAAAATTAACTTCCATTATTAATTCTATTAAATTAGCCAAACCAATTATAAACTTTATGACTGACACCGTTTCGGCAAAGGCAACGCGCAACATAGTTTTCCTTGTCATAGTTGCTTCCTTAGGCTATTTTGTGGATATATATGACCTTCTGGTCTTTTCCATTGTGCGTATGCCAAGCCTGCTGGCTATCGGCGTAAAGCCCGCTGAAGTAAAGGCTGTGGGTGTTACCATCATCAACTGGCAAATGTTTGGCTTGTTGATAGGTGGGTTGATTTGGGGGATAATAGGGGATAAATTAGGACGGATCAGGGTGCTTTTTGGGTCAATTTTGTTATACTCGATAGCCAATTTTGTAAATGGAAGGGTAACCAGTGTTGAGGAATACACTATTGTTCGTTTTATTGCAGGAATAGGCTTAGCCGGTGAATTGGGCGCTGGTATAACCTTAGTGACCGAGACCATGAAAACAACCCAAAGGGGTTATGGCACAATGATAATTTCTGTAATTGGCTTACTCGGCGCGGCCGCCGCAAATCTGGTAGCAAAAAGTCTGGATTGGCATTGGGCTTACTATGTTGGCGGAATATTAGGCATATTTCTGTTACTGTTACGTTTAGGAACATTTGAATCAGGTTTGTACAAGGACGTTGAAAAAAGTGAAATATCAAGAGGTAACTTCCTGATGTTGTTTACCAGTTTTAAACGCTTTATCAAATACCTGTACTGTATTTTGGTTGGTTCGGCCAATTGGTTTGTGGTGGGCATTCTCATCACGCTTTCTCCCGAGTTTGGGAAGGCCCTTGGCGCAAAAATTCCTTTAAGTGCCGGAGACGGTGTATTTTATTGTTATATCGGCATCGCTTTAGGCGGGTTGTGTTCGGGCTTATTTTCGCAAATTACACGCTCAAGGCGGCTTACCGTAGTTGTTTGGTTGGTTATTTCAGCAATAAGCGCCGTTTGTTATTTGCGTACTACAGGTATAACACCAACGCAATTCACGTGGCTAAGCCTTTTCCTGGGTTTTGGCGCAGGCTATTGGCCCATTTTTGTAACCATACCGGCGGAGCAATTCGGAACCAATATCCGTGCTACGGTTACTACCACGGTTCCTAACTTTATAAGGGCGTCATTGATACCTATTAATGCCGCATTCGCTGCTCTGTCGGTAAACCATGGTATGATCACCAGCGGTTACATCATGATGGGTATCTTGACCATTATCGCTTTATTCTCGGTGAGCCAGTTGAAAGAATCGTTTCATAAAGACCTGGATTATGTGGAGTAGAGTTGAATAAGTTGCTTGGGTTAAATGGTTGATTAAGTTATAAAATGGTCAGCACAGTCTAACTTATTCAACTTAATCCAACTAAATCAACTCAATCAACTAACTTTGCCCCGATGATCAGTAAGGAACAGATAGCCGCGGATTACCAGCAAATACAGGACGAAATATGCGCTGCACTTGAACTAACCGACGGCAACGCCCATTTTGAAGAAGAACTTTGGGAGCGCGAAGGCGGCGGCGGCGGCCGCACCCGGATCATACAAAACGGTAATATTTTTGAAAAGGGTGGGGTTAACTTTTCCGCAGTCCATGGTACTTTGCCGCACACGATGAAAAAGGCCCTCAATGTGGAGCAGGATGATTTTTTTGCTACCGGTGTATCGATCGTTATCCACCCCAATCACCCGATGGTGCCGATCATCCACATGAACATCCGGTATTTCGAGATGCCGTCCTCATTTTCATCAGATCAGCCGGTAAGATGGTTTGGTGGCGGGATAGACCTCACCCCGCATTATGTGATTGAGGATGACGCGCGTTTTTTTCATGGATATCTGAAATCAGTATGCGACCAGTTTTATCATGATTTTTATCACCGTTTCAAATTATGGGCAGATGATTATTTCTTTATTAAACACAGGGATGAAACCCGTGGCATAGGCGGCATCTTTTATGATCGTTTAACCGCTAATGAAGAACTAAGCTGGGAGCAAATATTGGAATTTTCAAAAGCTGTAGGCCGTTCATTTGTGCCGATCTATACGGAACTGGTTAAACGCAACCGAAATAAAGATTTTAACGAAGACCAACAGGCCTGGCAATATCAACGCCGAAGCCGGTACACCGAATTTAACCTGGTATATGACGCAGGTACGCGTTTCGGGCTCGAAACCAACGGACGTATCGAATCCATCCTGATGAGCCTGCCACCAACCGCAAAATGGGTGTATAACTATCATCCTGTGCCCGGCAGCGAAGAAGAGAAAACTTTATCTTTATTAAAAAAGGGGATCAATTGGGTATGATCAGGAAAGCGGTCCATATTATATTTTCATGTTTTTTTATTCTGCTTATCTCCTCGTTTGATAATCTGGGAACCCTAAAAGGCATCTGGAAGTTTCAGGGCGGTATTTATAACGGAAAAAAGGAAGGCGCTCCAACTGAATATACCCTGCAAAGGAAATATAACGACCAACACTATGAGGCTTTTGCACTGGAAAAAGGAAGTAAGCCTCTAAAATATGAAGCCGGCGATTATATCTTAAAAGGAGATACCTGTATTGAGACCGAAACCTATAGTAGTGAGCCCTCAAAACTGATAGGCATACCAGTATCTTACTTGTATTCCATTCGTAATGATACACTTACATTGAAAGCAACCCTACCAAGCGGGATGAGGGTTGAGGAATATTGGAAGCGGGCAAAATAAGCTTCAAAAAATCGTTGCGTCATTATCTCAATATCCATGGCTTTTATGTGAATAAATGTGCAGAATGTTCATAAAATCCTGCTGTAAAACGAAGTATTTTCTTAACTTCGCAGGTCGTTAAAAAACTCAAATTTTAACGGACAATTATAAGAGAAGATTCTACAAATAAAGAAAAATGGCTGACGGAACAGGAAACGACAATTCACAATCAGAAGACAGAATAATTCCAATAAATATTGATGAAGAAATGCGATCGGCCTACATTGATTATTCAATGTCGGTTATCGTTTCAAGGGCATTACCCGATGTCCGCGATGGTTTAAAACCGGTGCACAGGCGTGTTCTTTTCGGCATGCTCGATTTGGGTTTGAACAACAATAAACCTTACAAAAAATCAGCACGTATAGTCGGTGAGGTGATGGGTAAGTACCACCCGCACGGCGACTCGTCGGTGTATGATACCATGGTGCGTATGGCACAGGAGTGGAGCTTGCGGTATCCGCTGGTTGAAGGCCAGGGAAACTACGGCTCTATAGATGGTGATAACCCTGCGGCAATGCGTTATACAGAGGCAAGGCTGCAAAAGATTGCCGAAGAAATGCTGGCAGATATCAACAAGGATACAATTGATTTCCAGTTAAACTTTGACGATTCCTTACAGGAGCCAACCGTATTACCCGCAAAATTCCCCAACTTATTGGTGAATGGCGCATCAGGTATCGCGGTAGGTATGGCTACCAACATGGCGCCGCACAATTTGTCGGAAGTTATTGATGCTACCATAGCGTTGATGGATAACCGCCAGATAGAGGTGACGGAGCTGATGAAATACATCAAAGGCCCGGATTTCCCGACAGGGGGTATCATTTATGGTTACGAAGGGGCAAAAGATGCTTTTGAAACGGGCCGGGGACGTATAGTCCTAAGGGCACGTGCCGAAATAGAAGTTTATAATAACGACCGCGAACGTATCATCGTAAGCGAAATACCATACCAGGTAAATAAATCAACCATGATCGAGCGTACTGCCGAGTTGGTTAATGATAAAAAACTGGAAGGAATCACCGCTATTCGTGATGAATCCAACAGGGAAGGGATCCGCATTGTTTATGAAATAAAGCGTGATTCAAATGCGGCTATTGTACTTAATAACTTATACAAATATACTTCGCTGCAAACATCTTTCAGCGTAAACAACATCGCCCTGGTACATGGCAGGCCGATGATGTTGAACCTGAGGGACCTGATCCATCACTTTGTTGAGCACAGACTCGAAGTTATTGTTCGCCGAACCAGGTTTGAACTGGCCGAAGCAGAAAAACGAGCCCATATATTAGAAGGTTTGCTCATCGCGCTCGACCATTTGGACGAAGTGATCAAGTTGATACGGGCTTCGGATACTCCGGAAGCCGCCCGCGACGGGTTAATGACCCAATTCGCGCTGAGCGAAATACAGGCACGTGCTATCCTGGATATGACCTTAAGGCGTTTAACAGGACTTGAGCGTGATAAAATTAAAGCTGAATTTGCCGAACTGATGAAGCAAATAGAATATTACAAATCTATTTTGGCTGACGAAGGTTTGCGTATGCAGATCATCAGGGACGAACTGCTTGAAATAAAAGAAAAATACGGCGATGAGCGTAAAACCGAAATGGTGCATTCATCCGCTGAAATGAATACCGAGGACTTTATTGAGGATGAGGACGTTGTAATCACCATTTCGCGCGAAGGCTACATTAAACGCACGCCTTTAACTGAATATCGCAGACAGGGCAGGGGCGGTAAGGGAGCTATTGGCAGCAATAGCCGTGATGCTGATTTTATTGAGCATTTGTTGATCGCCTCAAACCACAATTACATGCTATTCTTTACCGAAGCCGGGCGTTGTTTCTGGCTGAGGGTATTTGAAATTCCGGAAGGTTCACGTACTTCAAAAGGACGTGCTATCCAGAATATCATCAATATCCCTAAAGAAGAGAACATCAAGGCTTATATCAAGCTGATCAGTTTGAAGGATAAAGAATACCTGGAGAACAATTTTATCATTATGTGTACCAAAAAGGGTACCATTAAAAAGACCTCGCTCGAAGCTTATTCACGCCCAAGGGCAAATGGTATCAACGCCATCAATATCAATGAAGGCGATATGCTGCTGGAAGCTAACTTAACAAGCGGCACCAGCGAAATTGTAATGGCCCTGAAATCAGGTCGCGCTATACGCTTTAATGAGGCTAAAGTAAGGCCGATGGGTCGTACAGCAACGGGTGTACGTGGTATCACATTGGAGGATGAGAACGATGAGGTGGTTGGCATGATCAGTATCGACAATCCTGAAACAACGGTATTGGTGGTTTCTGAAAAAGGTTATGGTAAACGTACCGACATTGACGATTACCGTGTAACCAACCGCGGCGGTAAAGGTGTTAAAACATTGAACGTAACTGATAAAACAGGAAAACTTGTTGCCATAAAAGGTGTTACTGATAATGAAGACCTGATGATCATTAACAAATCGGGTATCATTATACGCATAGCGATCAGTGAATTGAGAACGATGGGCAGAGCTACCCAGGGTGTAAGGTTGATAACCCTGAAAGGTGATGATGAGATCGCTTCAGTAGCAAAAATTGAACACGATGATTCTGAGGATGAGGAAGTGCAGGACGGTGGTGAAGGCACTGAAGATCAGGGTACAGAACCATCAACCGGCGAAGAAACTGAATAAAACAATATGGCTGGCCGTAAAGTAATATTACCGCTTCTTATATTATTATTTGCTGCAACTTATGCTTTTGGACAAACAGAAGAGTTAAAGAGTGTGGTTAATAACCTGGCTTTTTATAAACAGAAAAAAGACCTTAAGTATTTAAGCAATGCTAAAAAGTCTGTTGATAGTTTGATAAAAACCCATGCTGATTCTGCTGACGTACAGAAAAATGTATATAAGGCCGTTGTTTATTCAAGCATCGCCTATATCGACTCTTTAAACAGGCTTAAACAGCCGGCTAATTTTTTTGAAGAGGCCTGCAAGCACGTTGACCAGCTTTCAGCCAATAAAAAAATATATAAATACCAGGCCGAAATAGACTATTCCAAACGATGTCTCGCTAATGTGTATTTAAGGCAGGGGTTTGATTATATGCGCATTTCTGATTATAATAATGCCATAAGGGTTTTTAAAGATGCACAGAAATATGCACCCAATTTCAAAGAAATAAATGCTTACATCGCCTATGCAAACAACCGGATGGGAAACCTCACGGATGCTGCAAAATACTATACAGATATTCTTAAAACAGATTCTACAAAAGGCGAATATTACGAAGCCGCTTCAAACACTTATAAAGCGATAGGGGATACTTCAAAGGCTTTAAAAATTTTGCAGAAGGGCAGAAAACATTTACCTGGTGATAAGTATTTATTGATCGATGAAGCCAATATCTATAATAACAAAAGAGATTATAAAGCCCTGGAGCCCTTGTTACCTGAGTTACTTGATGAAAATACCATTAATTTTGATGTGGCGTTTATAGCAGCCAACTGTTATGATCATTTGAATCAATTTGATAAAGCCGAATCACTATATTTACGTGCTGTTGAGTTAAATAGCTCGGTATATGACCCTGTTTATAACTTAGGTGTCCTGTATTTTAAAGAAAGTATTTTAAAGCACGGCGAGGATAGTGGAAAAGAAGCAGCAAAAGCAGGACAATGGCTTGAAAAAGCAAATGAAATATCCCCCAATGATGTTAAATGCTTGCAGTTGTTGCAGTTAGTTTACACAAAAATGGGGGACAAAGATCAAATTGAGAGGATAGACAACAAATTAAAATTATTAACTAATCAATAAAACATGAAAATTAAACTTTTGATGGCGACCCTTTTGGGTTTAATTACAGTAACTGCTTTTGCACAAAAAAAGGAAGTTGATAACGCTCAAAGCGAATATAGCACCTATTCAACACTTGGTACAGCAAAAGCCACTGCGGTTTTGGCAGCTGCTAAACTTAAAAATGCTAAGGAATCCATCGATAAAGCTTCAGCAAATGCAAAAACTGCAACATTGCCCCAAACTTATGCGCTAAGGGCTGCTATTTATACCTCGCTGGCTGTAAGCGATACCGTAACCACCACAGCAACAGCAGATTTTGCCACCGCCAAGGAGGCTTTGCTAAAAGCAAAAGAAACGGATACAAAAAATGAAAACAAGAATCTTATAGATCATGCTTCACTTGAATTAGCTCAATATCACCTAAATATGGGGGTAAAGGAGTTTCAGGATAAAAAGTATGATGAAGCTTACAAATCATTTGATGCTGCCCGGCAGATCATACCTGATGATACCACAGCGATCATAAATACAGCTATAGCTGCCACAAATGCAAAAAATTATCCGGCGTCCATAGCAAATTATAATAAACTGCTCACTACAAATTACTCCAAAAAACTGGATGTATATAATGACTTACCAACTTTATATATGGCCAACAAAGATACTGCCGGTGCAATAAAATCAGTTGACGAGGCTTTGGTAAAATATCCAAACAATGCAGATCTGCGTAAAACAGAAATAATAATCAGCCTGCAATCAGGTCAGCAAAATAATTTGATAGCTAAAATAGAGGCAGCTATCAAAAACGAACCGGATAACAAATCTTTATATTACTACGAAGGCTTAACCTATTCGCAAATAGCTGAAGCCGCAAGTAAAGACTTAAAGAAAGCTCAAAAAGCTGCTTCTAAAGCACCGGCAAAACCAGGGGTAAAACCGGCGGTTGACCCACAAATTGCTAAACTGCAACAAGCCAAAGCAGATAATTTCAGTAAATCTGCCGAACAGTATAAAAAAGCCATAGCAATAGACCCTAATTATTTTGAGGCCAATTTGAATTTAGGATATGTGACTATTGCACCTGCAATTGATAATTATAATGAGGCGCAGCAATTGCCAGTAAATAAGGTAAAGGAATATAATGCAGCTATGGCTAATGTGAATGCTCAGTTTGATGTTGCAAAACCTTATTTATTAAAAGCAGTTGAACTGAATCCAAAATCTTCAGATGCTTTAACAAATTTGAAATCATACTATCTTGGTAAAAAAGATACTGAAAATGCTAATGCTGTTCAAAAGAAATTGGATGCATTACATTAATAGAGTAGAAGCCTAACGAAAAGCCTGCAGAAAAATGCAGGCTTTTAAATCTCCTTATTACTGGTCATTATACCCGTTAGACAGTTAATACCGATTGTCTTTTTTCCGGGATAATTGACCGTTATGCCTACATCTTTCAAAAGCACTTCTATCTCTAAAAGTGCGCGCGATGCTAAACTATTAGCAATTCTTCAACTTCTTAATGGCCTCAATGTAGGTGATGCTACCAATATATTAGAGTTAGCTAAAGACCGCGTACTATGGCAATCAGTCGTTAGGCTGTCTTTTAATGATGGCAATGTAAACAACACAGAGTTTCCCGTTAATGACGTGTAAGGTACGGCTATTGGGGTCAATCGTGTATTCGTTAAAGAATGTTTGCTTGCCCCCCTCTAATTCTTCTTTTACTAATTCATCTATATCAACATAATCAGAATATAATTCATCTGTTTCAAGTTTAGCCGGAAGATCAATAGCTTTTACCACAACAACATAGTTTTTTTTCATCATCTTTTTTCTTTTAAAATAACCTTTAATCATGAAATATACCATCAACCAGTTCCGCAAGCAATACCCGTCAGATGATGTGTGTTTAGACATGTTGTTTAAACTGCGGTATGAGAAAATACCCTGCTGCCGTTGCTGTAGTCAGGCGACAACGTTTAAAAGGATTGTTGGACGTAGGGCTTATCAATGTAGTGACAAGGATTGCCAGTATCAACTTTACCCAACTGCCGGGACTGTGTTTGACCATACACGCACTTCGTTAGTTGATTGGTTCTACGTTATTTATCTGATGGCCTCAACCCGTAACGGTGTATCCGCTAAAGAGATTGAAAGACAGTTAGGCGTTACCTATAAAACCGCTTGGCGTATGGGTCACCAAATACGCTTGCTTATGGCTAACGGTGGATTAGGTAATATGCTTACCGGGACGGTTGAAGTAGACGAGTCTTATATCGGTGGCGAACCTAAAAACCGACACGCTAAAAAACGGGATGGCAAGTTAGGACGCGGTATCAGTAAACAACCTATCGTTACCATCGTGCAACGTGGCGGGGCGGTTAGAACGTTTGTAGTTGATAACGTTGGCTCCGGCAATATGTATAGGCTTATTACGGAAAACGTAGAGAAAGGCTCACGGCTTATAACTGATGGCTTTACCTCTTACAAATG
Organism: Bacteroidota bacterium; assembly: GCA_013286565.1. GTDB lineage: Bacteria > Bacteroidota > Bacteroidia > Sphingobacteriales > Sphingobacteriaceae > Mucilaginibacter. The sequence goes on along the minus strand of JABDFM010000011.1, from coordinate 48,619 downwards.
GGTTGGTATGCAATACGACCACGTACCAGTTAAACACAATAACGATAAGATAACCGTAGGCGACAAGCACACTAACACCGTAGAGGGATTTTTTAGCCATTTGAAACGCACCATAAGCGGAACGCATATCCACGTTAGTGCTAAACACTTGCAGAAATACGCGGATGAATGCTCTTTCCGCTATTCTCACAAAGGCCAGGGACAACTTATGTTTCATACTATCTTAAAACAAGCGGTGTTATGAAGCGCAATATTACCTCTTAGTCATCCACGAATAATAGATAATTACCGCGACTATCAACGCGGCAATCACTGAAATTAATACTCCTTTTATCCACTCATTATTTAATAAGACAATGCACTTTTTACACAATCTTCTAAATACCGAAGTACCGGCTTGGTTCGTGTTTATTTGGGTATTCTTGTCCGCTTTTTGTGGTGTTTTTATCGGCAGTCGTTCCCTTAAAAAATCATCGTAATCGCGCTCTGATTTTATCAGTATTAACCCCTCTTTGGTTAAGGCGTATCTATTGCCCTTGTGATAAATAAGCCCCATTTCTTCGGCTTCTATGACCACTGGATTATTATAGTTATTCATATAATAAAACTCTTGGTCAGTATATAACTGATACAATAGGGCTGTTATTTGCTCATTCCCTGCCACGCTATTATTTTGCGTTAGCTTCTTTCTTGATCGGCTGCGCTGCCAATGTCAGGATTTTCATAAAGTCCTCTTTATGGTTTGGATTGTTCGCTTTCGGTGGCTTTGGCTTACTATCTTTTTTCTTGCTCATAAAGTAAATGTATGGATTAATTTTTAATCTATAATCCCGGTAAATATTGCATATTTGAGTATGAATTGGGAACAATCACAAATAATGGTAGCAAACTATCGGCACTTAGAAAAAAGCATCTACAAGGGCAAGGAAATAACCTACATTACAGCCATACCAATAGGTAAAGGAATGTTAGCAAGTGCAATAAGGGCATTAAAAGAGGGGATTGATTTAGGCTTATTTAACAAAGCATACGAGGATGGAGAGTTTGAGGTAGTTGCGTGGCTTAATTATAAAGAGGGACAAAAAGACGGTGAAATCGAAGTAGTCAGTCTTGTAGACATCCTGAACGATAAATAAGTAAGAACTTCATATACTTAGCATTACTAAAAGTATTCGCGGCCAGTTCCTTTTCATTGGTAATCACATCGACCTCGCAACAGTCGGGTAATAAAGAAAGGGTGTCATTTATCATCTTGTCAATGTTAATCTCCAACTCTCTTAAGCGTGCCTTAATCTCTGACTTGCTACTTAGCTTTTCTTCGCTTTCTGCTTCTAACTGTCTGTATGGGATATGTGCCTTATTACTTAACATAATATTAATTATGAGATAAATATTAACTATTCTTACAAGGACTTTGAATATGGTCGATTGGATTAACCTTCCTTATTTTATGTTAACGAATGTTAACAGATAATTGCTTATTGATATTGCTGAACTACTTTAGATTATCAATTAGACATCCATGAAAAAGAAACTGAAAATTGTTTTTTTATTAATCGCATTATCATTGAATGGAATCATTGCGTTCCAGGTTTACTGGAGTATTAATGCTTATCATGTTAATAAAAACAAATTTGATGCTGATATCGATATTGCCATGCAAAAAGCAATGGACGATTGCAAAAAGGATTATTTTGATTCGATACGGGTTGTTTTGGTTAGGCGTCTTTCTGATACAGCCGTTAAGATCAAAATTGATACCCTGCATGAAGCTGACACCATCAATGTTTTGTTAAAATTCCATTTCTCGGATAGATATACCGGCAAAATTGACCCACCGTTTAATATAACAATACCTCAATTAAACGTTTACCGGGCAAAAATAAATCATCCGGCCACATTGCCTGAGCTGCTGACCGAAACATCGTTTTACGTACCCAATTTAATGCAACAATTTACAATGGTGTTGGGGATGCATGACATACACGCATATCCAAAGCAATTTGCTGTCTTCCAGGCTTATAACAATACACATATTATTGTGCCGGAGGATACGATGTTGAAATTCGACCGTGGTATGGATAACTCTATATACGGGTTCCCAAAAAACTTCCGTCAGGCGGATAGTCTTAAACTGAGCAACTACTTAAAAAAAGAGCTGGAAAAAATTCATATCAACTCGCTCTTTTCATTGAATTTCTCTACTAAAACCACTACACCAAATAAATTAAATGCCCATTACAGTGAAACAGGCGAATACAGTTATAAATACCATGGTTTTAAGGTGTTTAATATTATAGGTCCCGAATTTTTTGCAAGGGCTGTATTTATGAACCCGCAGCATGCTGTACTCAAAAGCATGGCTATTACGCTGCTCCTTTCGGTTTTACTGGTGATATTGACCATTTATTGTTTCTTTTATATCATAAAAACATTCCGCGAACAACGGAAACTGGCAGAGTTAAAAGACGATTTTATCAATAACATGACCCATGAGTTAAAAACCCCTATCGCTGTTATCAGTGTTGCGATTGAGGGTTTGGAAAAATTCAATGCTTTAAATGATCCTGAAAAAACGCAGCGCTATTTACAAACATCCAGAAATGAACTTAACCGTTTAAACGACCTTGTGACAAAAGTGCTCAATGTGGCTGCCTATGAAAACAAGGAAATTGATCTGGTAAAAGAGCCCATAACTATTGATGAGATCATAAATGAGGTGATCGCTTCCGAAAAAGTAAAATCAGACAAAAAAGTAAGCTTTACTTACACCAATAAGGATAATATCAAGACTATTAACGCTGATAAACTGCATTTCAGAAACGTGTTGGTAAATTTGGTTGATAACGCCGTTAAGTATGCTAAAGAGCCAGTAGATGTGGTTATTACCTGTTACCTATCAGGCAACCAGGTTTGTTTTTCTGTTAAAGATAGCGGGCCGGGTATCCCTGCGGCGCATTTAGGGCAGATATTTGATAAGTTTTACCGGGTGCCAACCGGCAATCTTCATAATGTAAAAGGCACGGGGCTGGGCTTAAGCTATGTAAAATATATTGTTGAGGCCCATGGCGGTAATGTTACTGCAAAAAGCGAAATTAATACCGGCAGCGAGTTTATTGTTTGCCTACCTTTAAACAATGGATAAAATAACCGTTTTATTGGCCGAGGACGAACTGGCCCTAGCACACATCGTACGCGAAAGCCTCGAACAGCGTGATTTTAAAGTGATCTTATGTGCCGATGGCGAGCAGGCTTATCAGCAATATTTAAAACAAAAGCCGGATATTTTGGCGTTGGATGTGATGATGCCAAAAATGGACGGGTTTGAATTAGCAAAAAAAATACGCGAAAAAGACCAAACCATACCTATCATTTTTTTAACAGCCCGGTCACAGCCAAAAGATGTTGTGGCCGGGTTTGAAATTGGTGCGAATGACTATTTAAAAAAGCCCTTCAGCGTGGAGGAGCTGATCGTAAGGATAAAGGTATTATTGAGCAGTAACCGTATGCTGACCGATCATTCCCTCAAAATTAAACCCGATAACGAGACCTTCCATATTGGAGACTTGGTTTTCAGCGGGACGAAAAACACGATCCAGCATGGTATAAATGCCTGGCCCATCACCTCGCGCGAAAGTGATATCCTTAAACTATTGTGCCGTAACCAGCAGCAGGTTTTGCAGCGGGATATCCTGCTTAAAAAGGTATGGGGTGATGATAGTTTTTTCAACGCCCGCAGCCTCGATGTATTTATAACCAAATTGCGCAATCACTTAAAAGCCGATCCTAACGTACAGATCATCAATATACGGGGTGTTGGTTATAAATTGGTATGGTAAAATATTCTTATTCTTTTCTATAACGATTATCCATAATTTTCAGATATTTAACCATCATGTTGGTATCTGAAAATGTTTTGAAATGGGCGCTGCGTTTTTATCCCCCCCTACTCTTTCAACGTATTTGGGTGATCCGGTTTGAGAAAGGTTTCCGGGGAGTAAAAGTGAAGGTAAATAAGAGCCTGCTCAATAATAATTATAACAACTCGATTTTTGGGGGCACCATTTTCGCGTCAGCTGATCCTTTCTATCCCCTGCTCTTTCACCAAGTACTCACACATAAAGGTTATAAAGTAAGAGTATGGCTCAAATCGGCAGAAATAAATTACATTAAGCCCGGCAGAACAGACCTATTTTTCCATATTAATATCACAGAAGAGGATATTCAGGAGGTTGAGCAGACGTTGAATACTGGTGGCAAGCATGTAAAGGCCTACCCTATTGAAATGTATAGTAAAGATGGCGAGCAATGCGTGACTGTTAGCTGCCATGTTTATATTCGTAATCTTATTCACACCGAAACAAACAATACCGTAGCGATCTGATATGAAAACAATAATGAATGACAATCATTTCTTTGAAAAGGGATATGTTATATCGACAGATAGAACTTTGATCAACTTTGATGCAGTTCATTATTATCTCGACAAAGAATCATACTGGTCTGCAGGAATACCTGCTGAAAGGCTGCTAAATGCCATTGAAAACTCAATGTGTTTTGGTATATATAAGCAAAACAAACAGGCCGGATTTGCCCGTGTAGTTACAGATAAGGCTACTTTTGCTTATATTTGTGATGTATTTGTATTGCCGGAGCACCGGCGCCTGGGCCTTTCAAAGTGGCTGATACAAACGATAAAACAACATCCCGAACTTCAGGGTTTAAGGAGATGGACACTGGCAACTGCTGATGCGCATGGTCTATATCAACAATTCGGTTTTAAAACGATAAACCGGCCCGAAAGATGGATGGAAATTTTTACACCTTACACTATATAAAATAAAAGATCAGGGATGAGAGCAGCGAATATCAAAAAGCTAATTTTTGACGGCGAGGGTGTAACGGTTGATTTTAAAAAAACAATTACTAGTTGCGAGAAGATAGCCAAAACCATGGTATCATTCGCCAATAATAAAGGCGGGAGGTTACTTATCGGTGTGGCTGATGACGGTACCATAAAAGGGGTAAAATCAGAAGACGAGGAGCGTTACATGATCACCAAAGCGGCCCAGCTATATGCCAAACCTGCTTTGGAGCCTGTTTTTGAAGAGGTTTATGTAGACGATAAACTGGTTTTGGTAGTTGATATTGAAGAAAGCACCATCAAACCGCATTACTCATTAGCTGAAGATGGAAAATGGTGGGTTTATGTGCGGGTAAAGGATAAAAGCGTACTGGCCAGTAAAATTGTGGTCGACGTGCTAAAGCGCTCTTATGATACAAAAGGCGTACTGATAGAGTACTCGATTAAAGAAAAGGCTTTACTCGAATATCTTGAAAAGATGAACCGCATCAGCATTAAAGAATATTGCGATTTATTGAAGCTGAGCCGCCGTAATGCGCAGCGTATCCTGGTTAATATGGTGCTATCTGGGGTGATCCGTGTACATACAACCGAAAAGGAAGAATATTATACAGCCGCCTGATTAAGCAAGTCGAAAGTTCAAAGTCATAAGTAAGGCAACAAGACGAAATTAGACTTAAAACTCAGAACTCAAGACTTAGGACTCAAAAATGAAAGCCCTTTATCAAAAATACCGTCCCTATTATAAGGATAGCCTGTGGCTTGCAATACCGGTTGTGATATCTCAATTGGGCCACACGTTGGTACAAACTGCCGATAGTATTATCGTAGGGCACTTTGCAGGTACCATATCCCTGGCCGCAGTGGCACTCGTCAACAGCATTTTTGTAATTGCTTTGGTAATTGGCTTAGGTATCTCTTATGGCATCACTCCCTTGATAGCGCAACACAATGGCCGTAATGAGCATGATGAATGTGGACAATTACTTTCTAATAGTTTACTGATCAACTCCATTACAGGCGTGGTTTTATTTGTACTGGTAAGTTTTGGGGCGATGCAGCTGATTGGGCATTTGGATCAGTCAGCAGAAGTAGTCGGACAGGCCAAACCTTATTTGTTCCTGATGGGTATGTCGCTTATCCCCCTACTAATATTTAACACCTTCAAACAATTTGCAGAGGGATTAGGCTTTACCAAACAGGCCATGCTGATATCCATTTGGGGTAATGTATTGAATGTGTGCCTGGGGATAACGTTTGTTAAAGGATTATTTGGTATCAGCCCAATGGGTATCAAAGGTGTTGGATACAGTACCCTGATAGACCGCTGTACGATGGCTATTGTGATGAGCCTGTACGTTTTCAGATCAAAATATTTCCGTACTTACCTCCGCAATTTTGCGGTCAGAAATATCGACAAAGTACGTAGCCTGAAAATATTGAAGATCGGTGCACCGGTGGCAATGCAATATACTTTTGAGATAAGCGCGTTTAGTGGTGCCGCTATATTGATCGGCACTATAAGCCCTATTGCACAGGCAGCCCACCAGGTAGCCATAAGCCTGGCCGCGTTAACCTATATGGCTGCAAGCGGGGTATCAGCAGCGGCGGCTATAAAATCCGGTAATTTTTTCGGGGCTAAGCGGCACCAGGAGTTACGGTTGTCGGCCATATCAAACTATCACATTGTTATAGTTTTTATGGCGATTACGGCCATCATATTTACTTTAGGTAATCATTTACTACCGTGGATATATACTTCAGACAATCGTGTGATAATCATTGCAGCACAGTTACTTATCATAGCTGCATTCTTCCAGCTGTTTGATGGAACACAGGTAGTTGGCCTCGGTGTGCTGCGGGGAATGGGCGATGTGAATGTTCCCACACTGATCACTTTTATCGCCTATTGGATCGTTGGTTTGCCGGTCGGTTATTTTTTAGGCATCCGTTTTAATATGGGGGTGGAAGGTGTTTGGTATGGCTTGGTATTGGGATTGCTTGTAGCCTCTCTCCTGCTATTTATCCGTTTCCAGTTCATCAGCCGTAAGCATCAGTATAAAACACCTGTAATTATTGCGCAAGACTAAAAGTACAGGTCGTGCGCCAGTCGGAAGGTATTGCAATGCGCCTCGACAATGTCTTTGATATCGGTCGAATACCCTCCCCCCATGCTTACTTGCACCGGGATCTGGTTTTTGATACATTGCTCTAATACAAACCTGTCACGTTCTTTGCAGCCTTCTTTGCTCAGGGATAGTTTTCCTAACTTATCCGTCGCGAGCACATCAACTCCTGCCATGTAGAACACAAAATCAGTTTTTTGCTGATCGATCAATTGTGGTAAGGCCCGCTTTAATATATTCATGTATTCATTATCACCCGTGCCGTCTGGTAATGGAATATCAAGATCAGAGCTTTCCTTACGATAAGGAAAATTATTGGCCCCATGCATGGAAAAGGTAAACACCCTGGGTTCATTTTCAAATATCTGTGCGGTGCCATTGCCCTGGTGCACATCTAAATCTATAATTAAGATAGAGTTTGCTAATTTCTTATTTAGCAGATAATTAGCTGCTATGGCTTGATCATTCAATAAACAAAACCCTTCGCCCCAGTTGGTGCCTGCATGGTGCGTACCACCGGCTACATTAAAGGCAATGCCATTATCAAAAGCAAAATGACAGCCATCGATTGTGCCTTTCGCGATACATATCTCGCGCTCCACTAATTGCGCAGATAAGGGGAATCCTGTGCGGCGTTGTTCTTTGGGTGGTAATATCAGATCGCGTAATTGATGCCAGTAGGTTTCATCATGAGTCCACAGGATTATTTCTTCTTCTAATAGTTCGGGCGAAAACAGGTTATCTGCAGTGATTATACCTTCATGAATTAATTGAGCAGGTATCAGCTCATATTTGAGCATGGGAAAACGATGGCCTTCGGGCAAAGGATGCGCATAAACTGGATCGTAAGCTATCTTCAGCATAAAAACTATATCGCGCCAGCCAAATGCTTCGCGGCCTCATATACGTCCTTAAATGAGTTATAAAGAGGCACGGGGCTCAGCCTGATCACATCCGGTTCGCGCCAGTCGCCGATTACGCCATGTTGTGCGAGGTAATTAAAGATCGCTTTGCCATCGCGTTTACAAACGATCGATAACTGACAACCGCGTGCATTGAGGTCTGAAGGTGTTATAATGGTAAATAATTCTTCACCTTGTTTTCGGTTGATCTCCTTTATTAAATATTCAAGATAACCGGTCAAAAAAAGACTTTTAGCGCGAAGCTTACCCAGACCACCAGCCTTCTGAAAAATATCCAAAGCTGCCTTGTGAACAGCCATCAGCAATATAGGACTTGTGCTCACCTGCCAGCCCTCCGCTCCTTTTGCGGGATCAAATCCCGGCGCCATTAAAAAACGCTTATCGGGTCTGTAGCCCCACCAACCAGCAAAACGTTTCAATTCCTTATTATCAAAATGCTTTTCATGAACAAATATCCCGCTGATACCACCTGGTCCCGAATTCATATATTTGTAAGAGCACCAACAGGCAAAATCAACTTTCCAATTATGTAACTCCAAAGGTACATTACCAGCTGCGTGCGCCAAATCGAAGCCCGCATAAACATTCGCTTCATGAGCAGCTTCAGTAATTGCTTCAATATCGAAAAACTGCCCTGTATAATAATTGACCCCACTGAAAAGCACCAGGGCCAACTCATCTGCATTTTGTTCAATCGCCGAAATGATATCTTCTGTTCTTAAAGTAAGCTCACCTTCCCGTGGAAATAGTTCAATAACCGCATTTTTAGGGTCAAATCCATGGAAGTTTACCTGGCTTTCAATCGCATATTGATCTGATGGAAAAGCACCGCCTTCCATCAGTATTTTATATTTTTTAGTTGTTGGCTTATAGAAACTTACGAGTAATAAATGAAGGTTTACTGTAAGTGAATTCATTACCGTAATTTCCTCAATTTTGGCACCGCCAAGGTTTGATAATGGCTGCTTAAGCTGATGATGAAATTGCAGCCAGGGATCATCTCCATGGAACCAGCCTTCAACCGCCAGTTCTTTCCAACTGGTTAATTGCGAGGCTATATATTTCACCGCCGATTTGGGTTGAAGCCCCAAAGAGTTACCGCAAAGATAGATCGCATCCCTGCCTTCATGCTGGGGTATCAAAAACTCAGCTCGAAAAGCTTTTAACTCATCCTGCGCATCAAGGCTATCGGCAAATTCTGGTGTATCCTGGTAAATCATCTGTCAATATTACAAAAAGTAGAGACGCAATACCTTGCGTCTGAGGAATTATTTATTGGGCTTGCTCACGTATTTATTCCCTTTAACATAAAAACGGTAGGGCAATAAGGCATCCTGCCCGGCATAAGCCACTCCTACACGCGGAACGGCGGCTATCTCCTCATCATTGAAACTCAGCCCCCTGTCCTCTATCCATAAGGTATCGCTTTGCAGACTGATGCCATTTAGTTTACGGTCTATTCCCAATGCTTTGGCAACCGAACCAGGGCCCGAAGTTATATTTGGTTTAACCACCGGCATATTGCGGCGCGCTTGCATAATATCAATCCCCGTTGTCGGCTCAATGGCACGTATTAGAATGGCGTGCGGCTGGCCCTCTACAGAAGTAACCACATTCAGCATTTCGTGAATGCCGTAACATAAGTAGATATAAGCAATTCCGCCTTCTTCAAACATGGTTTGTGTTCGTGGAGTTTTACGATTGCCATAAGCATGTGATGCCTTATCTATTATGCCATTATATGCTTCTGATTCAACAATATATCCACCAGTAAGTAAACCATTAATACAAGTAAATAAATACTTACCTATCAGACTTTTGCTGATAGCTACAACGTCAGAACCGAGATAAAATGAGTGAGGGAGCTTCAATTTATAAAATGTTTTTTAGCCAGGTATTGATCTCTTTTGCTTTATCAAATATCATGATATGCGTACCGCCTTTAACAATCATAGCGTCTTTTATTCTTCGATAAGGAAACACACGATCTTTATCTCCGATGGTATGATAAACGTTTTTTGGGACAATATGATTATCCCATTGCAATATAGCATCAAGTGCCCATTGCATAAATATGGGCGATGTGTTTCTCAGCATACTTTTAAATAGTTGCTGATCTTCTTCTGACATGCTGCCAAATGCGTATTCGATCAGAAATTCGAGAGAAGTTAGCTTTTTTTGAGGTATAAGATGATGCAGTTTTGAAAGTCTGAAAAAGCTGAAATACCGGGGAGCTTCATCTGCAGTTTTAATGCTTGAAATAAGGATAACTTTATCCAGTTCGATCTTTTTAGCTATTTCAATACCTATCATCCCACCTAACGAGTTGCCGATAACAATAGATTGTGGGGGTATTTGATAATGTTCAATAAGCTTTTGAGCATAAGAAGCTAAGGTATCAGTGCCTTCTGGTTCGATCCATTCAACATTTACTACGTCATGACCTTGCAGGTCAATGTGTTGATATATCCTGTGATCGGCACCTAAGCCGGGTATTAAGAATATTTTGCTCATTAAAACTTCAATAGTTTAATGATCTGCTCCAAATACTTAGCATCGGTTTCATCAAACTGATTCAGTTCCTCGCTATCCACATCAAGCACGCCGACTACTTCGTCCTTTTTGAAAATCGGGATAACTATTTCTGAGCGCGAAGCTGAACTGCACGCAATATGACCCGGAAAAGCATCCACATCAGGGACGATCAATGTTTTTGCCTGTTCCCAGGCTACACCGCAAACGCCCTTTCCTTTAGCTATACGTGTGCATGCAACAGGGCCCTGGAATGGACCCAAAACTAATTCATTATTCTTTACCAGGTAAAAGCCTACCCAAAACCATTTGAATTGCTCTTTAAGCGCCGCAGCCACATTTGCAAGGTTTGCAACCAGATCGGTTTCACCGTGAAGCAAAGCATCTATTTGGGGTATGAGTGACTGGTATTGCTCCTGTTTATTGGTTGAGTGGATGATTGTCAGATCTTCGGCCATATAACAAAGGTAATCAGGAGGCTTTGAAATAAAATAACTTAAATCTCATATTTAATCTTTTATTTCGTCCTGATGATCAAACCTCACCCAAACCCTCTCCGGAGGAGAGGACTTAAAAAATAAAGTAAAATGAGAATTATTGCCGAACTACCACACCCCGATTTTAAAATATCGATCCTGAACATGAACCAGAAATACATCGTCAAGATCGAGCAGGATACTTTGGAACAGAGTTACAAGCTATCGGAAATGGATCTGACCGATGGCGTGAACAGCGTATTTGAAGTGCTTGATGAAGCGTTTTTAAAAACCGTTTCGGCTCGTTTTAAGGAAATGCGCAAAGATTATATGGATGCCTATTATCGATACAACTATTAATAAAGTTGATCTATATAAATAACTGTATTGCAGATCATTACATTTAATTAAATCACACAGCCAAATTTTATTTGGCGCTAATTAGCTATAACACATGAACTCAAATTGAATTTATATTAAATTATTAGTTTAATACAATTAAGTTAATTTATTGATATATAATTATTTATAAATTATAAAATGCTTGAACAAAATTATATTTGGCCTGTAAATTTCGCCTAAAAAGACCCGATTTAGGCTATTTGGCCAGTAAATCGCAATACCAAAACCCCGCCCTCTTTTCGGGAGCTGATGAGAAACAAGTATCATTCAAATCTTTCGGCGCGTTATATTCTTTAAACACCTTCTCTCCCGTTTTGTAAGCTATCTCCTCTTTAAAAATTGGCCCCTTAAAAGCGAAGGTATGGAACTCGCCGTTCTCTCCGCATACATCCACATCTTCCGGTAAAGCCATGATCAGTTCCTCAGTGATCTCCTTCCCTACTATACGCTCTAATCGTTCTTGCGTACAAGCGATCACCGTCCCGAATCCCAGTTCCAGGAATTCGTTGATCAATTCATTGGTATCTCTTTTCCATAATGGATAAATACCTGCCATCCCAGCCTCCGCCAAACGCGCATCGCGGTAATCTTTCAGATCCTGCAGAAAGATGTCACCGAATATGGAATGAGTAATCCCTTCTGCTCTAAAATGCTCCATAGTAGTGCGCATTATCGCGTCATATTCGGCCATACCCGGCATTTCGGGCAAACGTACCTGGTATAATGGTATGCCTATGCTTTCAGCCTGTTTGATCAGCAATTCGGTACGTACGCCATGCATGGATATACGGTCGACCGCATCATTGATGGTGGTTACCAAATATTTAATATCAAGGTCGGGGTTTTGCAGGCAGTGGTACAGGGCCAGCGCGCTGTCTTTACCTCCGCTCCAGTTAAATATGCATTTCATTTAATTATTGATTTAGTGAATTACTGAATTATTGATTGTTTTTGTCTGAGCCATAATTTATCGAATTGAAAGATTCATTTGATTATTATAATAGTATTCAATAAATCAATCCTTCAATAATTCATTAATTAATAAGGGTATGCCTACAGTGGCCTTTTCTTCTATCTTAATGAAATTATCAGATGGCAGATAAGGAATTTTAGGGTCTATGATGTATTTAGGTACGCTGCGGCCTATATAGTTGATCAACCCAGCAGCCGGGTAAACAGCCAGTGACGAGCCTACGAGAATAAACAGCTCAGCAGTGGTACAAATACGTGCCGCTTCTTCTATCATCGGTACAGCTTCGCCAAACCAAACTACATGCGCCCTTAATTGCGATCCTAACTCGCATAGCTCACCCATCTTTAACTCCCATCCATCAATTGGATAAGTGAGGTTTGGGTTTTTACTGCTTTGCGACCGGGTAATAATACCATGCAGGTGGATCACATCAGTTGAACCCGCCCTTTCGTGCAGGTCATCAATGTTTTGGGTGATAATGGTCACCTTATATTTTTCTTCGAGTTTGGCTAATGCATAATGCGCATCATTGGGTTTGGCTTCCAACACCGCTTTCCGCCGCATATTGTAAAACTCCTGTACCAGCACCGGGTTCCAGTCCCACGCCTCGGGAGTGGCTACATCGGCTATGTTGTAGCCTTCCCAAAGGCCATCGCTGTCCCTGAAGGTCTTTAAACCGCTCTCAGCGCTTATGCCAGCACCGGTTAATACTACGATGTGTTTCATTATGATTACTATTCAACAAAAAAAGCGACCTGCCATTGGCCGATCGCTTTTTCAAATCTTTATTTATCTGATTAAACAGCCACTTCCCTGTTCGTACGTAAAAAGGTGTACTTGCTTTTGGCCAGTTCAAAACCTCCGAATAATATCGCACAGAAAACGATATCACCAAAAAGCATATTCTTTTCAAACGGTATCGCAGCGGTCAATGACTGCATATAACCTGAAAATGTATGCGGATACAGTGTTCCAAAAAGAGGAATATCAGTTAATAACCAGTGTAAAACAACGCCCAGTAATGAAACTGCAAAAACATTCAATACATTGGCCTTTTTGATCAGGCTGCCAATAAAAACCATCAGCAGGAAAAATACATAAACCATGATCGAACTTTTATCCATAATTTCCCAATGCCCACTGTAAAGGTGATTAAGAAACAGGTCGCTCACAAAAAGAACCAATAGTGGCACCAGGTAGGCCTTCCATTTATCAGTAAAATACGCTCCACCAAATAAAGCAATAGCCCCAACCGGGTTAAAATTGCTTAAAACGTAAGGATAATTATAAGCAAAAAGGCGAAACGCGCCGGCAGCAACTATCATTAAGATGAGTACTGCGTTGCGGGTGTTTATTTTTTGTAGTGTCATGATCTAATTTATGCAGTAAAATTACTGATTTATCCCTTTAAATAAAACTCTTAATTGATCTGATATTTTAAACCGGCCATAAAGTTAAATCCACGGGTATTATAGCCCAGCCAATCGGTGTATTTGGCGTCGAATATGTTTTTAAAATCACCAAATACTAGCAGTTTTGGGCAGGCCTGCCATTGCAGATGCGCATCAACCAGGTTATAATGTTTTAAAGTAACAGTTGATGCTGCAAATGTGACAGGGTCAAATTTGGTATCACCCCTATCGCCGGTATATTTATAATTTAGGCCGACAGATACGGTTTTGATAACCTGGTAGCTAAAATTAGCGCCATACGTATTACTTGGCCTGCGGAGTAAGCCATTTGTAACCGCTCCATTTTCATCGGTCAGCCTGCCTGTTACATAAGCCGCATAAGCGGAAGCTGCAAATTTATCAAGGTTTAATTTAAGTTCGCTTTCAAACCCTTTGTCGCTTTGTGATGATCCGTTTTCGTAAACGCCATATGGAAAGGATGACTCATCCTTAAAGTAAATTACCTGCTTGGTATTATACTTGTAAAATACCGTATTAAATGAAAGCATGTTTTTAATCAGTTCCCAATCAAAGCCTGCTTCATAGGAGGTTGTTGTTTCGGGTTTTAAACCGATGTTTCCATAAGGCGAGAACAACTGATACAAGGTAGGCGACTTAAATGCAGAAGCGATCGTACCGAATATTTTAAACTGATCTGCCAAAAGTACCGACGGGTTAATGGTATAAGTAAAATTACTGCCGTATTTACTATCGTGATTATAGCGGCCACCCACTTCCATGTGAAATATCCCCGATTTCAGAAACAATGAAGTATAAACGCTGGCTATGCTATTGTGCGCCTCACTGCTTTTAATGGTATCATAAGTACTGTATTGATTGGTGTTGCTGTATTTGAAACTGGCACCGCTGGTAATGTCAAGAAACTTTGCCAGGCTGTAATTAAAAAGGGCTTCGGCGTTGGTGATATGACCCGTGTTTTTCTCATAGGAGGAATTAAGGTCATTGTAATCATTTCGGACATCATTCTGGCTCACATTAACATTCAGGCTTCCTTTATCCAAAAGTAATTTGCCACCTAAGCCGCCAAATAAAAAGGTATTATCGTACGTATAGTTTTTATCATCTGTAAAAGCTCCGTAAGGCAGGTTGCCTTTGTTATAGGTTGTTTGAAAATTGCCGTTTAGTATAAATTTCTGAGAAACCTGCTGATTTAAGTTTACGCTTACTGCGCGCTGATGAAAATCATCATTCCTGAATCCAGCCTTGCCCGTGGTATCTGTAGCAGCCGGAAATCCTCTTGAATCGGTATTTGACAGGTTGATAGCAATTCCGGTATTGTTTATTTTTCCGTTTAAACCTGCCGATTCATTAAAAGTATTATAAGTTCCTCCGCTTGCCTGTACATTGGCTTTTAAACCCTGTTCTTTGGGGTGTTTGGTGATGATATTGATCACACCGGCAACAGCATCTGACCCATATAAGGTAGATCCGCTTCCTTTTAAAATCTCGATGTGGTCGATCTGGTCAAGCGGAAACGCATTCAGGTCGTAACTTCCATCAATACCGGAAGAATTGTTTACCGGAAAACCATCAATAAGGATCAGCGTATTACCGGTAGATGCACCACGAAGAAATACTGACGAACTTATTCCCGGCGCATTTTCGGCCCCGGAAAAAGTGATACCAGGAATGGTGTTTAACAGTTCGGGCAATGATTTACCCTGCGACTTGTTGATCTGATCCGCAGAAATGATGGTAACTACCCTGCCGATCTCGGATAATTTTTTTGGTGAACGGGTGGCTGTGACCACTACTGTGTCTAGCGCCCGGCTGGTTTGCTGGGCATGGGCCGCTGTACTGAGCAAGGCCAGTTGTACAAGCCCCAGGCCTGCTACAACGTTAACGTAATTTTTTTTCATGTTGTTGTGAGTTTAAACCCACAGCATACAGAAATGGAAAGTTTGGAATGGAAACACCGATGGATGAGTTTCACATTCAAGCTTCAATCCCCGAAAGCTATGAATAATATAAATGCTCTGGCAGGTCTTCTGACTTACTCCCCTTTCGCCCGGCCTTCCCGTCCGCCGGTTAGCGGGCAGTGGCTATGAATGGACTATGGTTATGGAGCTTACAGCTGCGGGACAGTTCAGGATTATACACCTGATTCCCTTTTAATCCCGGTTATTCACCAGGAACCTAAAGCGATGCAAATGTAGATTAAGTATTCAAGAAACGCAAGGGGATAGTTGGATAGGTTGAATAAGTTGTCTGAACCGTGATTTATAGGATTTAATGATTGCCTTGATTTTTCTTAAAATATCATATTAATCCTAAAATCCTTTAATCATGTAAATCATGGTTCAGACAAAAAAAAGACCCGCATAAATGCAGGTCTTTTTTAATATTTGATTGGAGGTCTTTACTTTACAGCGTCAATCACTGCTTTGAAAGCATCCGGGTGGTTCATCGCCAAATCAGCTAAAACCTTACGGTTTAAACCAATTTGTTTAGCGGCTAACTTACCTATCAATTGTGAGTAAGAAATTCCGTGTTGGCGTGCTCCGGCGTTGATCCTCTGGATCCATAAAGCCCTGAACTCTCTTTTCTTGGTCTTACGGTCGCGGTAAGCGTACTGTAAACCTTTTTCAACTGTGTTTTTCGCAACGGTATAAACCTTGCTGCGTGAACCGTAGTAACCTTTTGCAAGGTCCATGATCCTTTTCCGGCGTCTTCTCGACGCGACTGCGTTAACTGAACGTGGCATTTTTTTGTCTTTTTGGTAGTGAGTGTCAGCTGGTTAGCTGATCTTGTAAACTCTAATACCTGGTTTTAAAATTTGTTAATTACTTCCCGATACAAAGCATACGTTTTACATTACCCATATCAGCATCAGAAACTAAGCTGGTGTGAGTAAGATTACGCTTGCGTTTAGTCGACATCTTAGTTAAGATGTGGCTTTTGTATGCGTTCTTTCTTGCAATTTTACCGGTTCCAGTAAGCTTAAAACGCTTTTTAGCACTGGAATTGGTTTTCATTTTTGGCATAACCGTGTTTATATATATTTACTTAATTAATTCTGTTTTGAGAGGTTAAAGTTGAAAGGCCAAAGGAGAAAGGTTTTTCCTAATCTCTAATCACCTATCTCTAATCTCTACTTCTTAGCTCCCTTTGAGGCCACGGTTAAAAACATCCGCTTGCCTTCCAGTTTTGGTAATTGCTCCACTTTACCCACTTCTTCTAATGCCTGTGCAAAACGAAGCAAAAGTATTTCACCCTGCTCCTTGTAAACAATCGCACGGCCTTTGAAGTGTACATAAGCCCTCACCTTTTCGCCCGCTTCCAAAAATTTGATAGCATGCTTTAGTTTAAACTCAAAATCATGGTCGTCCGTGTTCGGTCCGAAACGGATCTCCTTAATTACAGTTTGTTTGGCGTTGCTTTTTATTTCCTTCAGCTTCTTCTTCTGCTCGTAGATAAACTTGTTATAGTCTATTACTTTGCAAACAGGAGGTACTGCATTTGGGGAAATTTCAACGAGGTCCAGCTCTTGTTCCCTGGCAATAGCCAAAGCATCTTTTAAGCTATAAATACCCTGTTCTACGTTGTCGCCGGTTAAGCGGACTTCCGGAGACCTGATGAACTCGTTAATATTATGTTCGGCTTCCTTTTTCTTAAAGGGAGGCCTTGGTCCTCTGTTAAAATTGGGTTTATTTAATGCCAAGTTATACTGTAATTTCTTTTATTATTTGTTGTTTAAATTCTTCAATCGTCATGCTTCCCAAATCACCCTGTCCATGCTTGCGAACTGAAACCAGTCCTTCGGTGGCTTCTTTTTCGCCCACTATCAGCATATAAGGGATCTTTTTGACTTCAGCATCGCGTATTTTCCGCCCTATTTTCTCGTCCCTGAAATCAATAAGCCCGCAAATATCCGAATCTTTTAATGATTCTGAAAGTTTTTTTGCATAATCTTCATATTTTTCAGAGATCGGCAGAATAGTAAATTGCTCAGGCGATAACCACAAGGGGAAATTACCTGCACAATGTTCGATCAATACGGCAATAAACCGCTCTAATGAGCCAAATGGGGCCCTGTGGATCATTACAGGGCGATGCTTTTGGTTATCACTTCCGGTATATTCCAGCTCAAAACGCTCGGGCAAATTATAGTCAACCTGTATGGTTCCCAACTGCCATTTGCGTCCGAGGGCATCTTTTACCATAAAATCGAGCTTAGGGCCATAGAAAGCGGCCTCACCTAACTCTACAACGGTGCGTAAACCCTTCTCAGCAGCAGCTTCAATAATAGCGATCTCAGCCAAAGCCCAGTTTTCATCTGAGCCAATGTATTTTGCTTTATTTTCAGGATCGCGAAGCGATATCTGTGCAGTATAGTCCTCAAACCCTAAAGCGCCGAAAACATACAGCACCAGGTCGATCACTTTTTTAAATTCGTCCTTCACCTGGTCAGGTCGGCAAAATAAGTGCGCATCGTCCTGTGTAAAGCCACGCACACGGGTTAAGCCGTGCAATTCGCCGCTTTGCTCATAACGGTAAACCGTACCGAACTCGGCATAGCGAACCGGCAGATCTTTATACGAACGCGGTTTGGTTTTATAGATCTCGCAGTGGTGCGGGCAGTTCATCGGTTTTAAGAAGAACTCCTCTCCCTCCTGCGGTGTTTGTATAGGCTGAAAACTGTCCTTACCATATTTTTCATAATGGCCGGATGTTACATACAAATTTTTATGCCCAATATGTGGGGTAACGACCTGCTCGTAACCGGCCTTAACCTGTGCTTTTTGCAGGAAGTTTGTTAAACGCTCGCGCAGGGCGGCGCCTTTTGGCAGCCACAATGGCAGGCCCATGCCTACTTTTTCAGAAAAAGCAAACAGCTCCAGTTCCTTACCTAATTTACGGTGATCGCGTTTTTTGGCTTCCTCAATTAAATGAAGATAATCAGTCAGCTCACTTTGTTTAGGGAAAGTAACCGCGTATATACGGGTTAATTGCTTACGTGTTTCATCGCCCCGCCAATAGGCACCGGCAACGTTCATCAGCTTAACAGCCTTTACGAAGCCTGTGTTGGGTATATGCGGCCCGCGGCAAAGATCAGTGAAGTTGCCCTGAGTATAAAAAGTAATAGAGCCATCGGGCAGGTCCTTGATCAAGTCCAGCTTGTACTCATCACCTTTTTCGGTGAAATATGCTACTGCATCAGCCTTTGAAACCGGCTTGCGGACAAATTCCTCTTTGGTTTTTGCCAGTTCCATGATCTTATCTTCGATCTGTTTAAAATCATCTGAGGAAAAGTCACGGTCGCCGAAATCCACATCGTAATAAAAACCTGTTTCAATAGCCGGACCTATACCAAACTTGGTACCTGGGTACAAAGCTTCCAGCGCCTCGGCCATTAAGTGTGCCGATGAATGCCAAAATGTAGCCTTGCCCTGGGTATCGTTCCAGGTCAGTAGCTTTACTTTTGCATCGTTTTCAATGGGGCGGCTGGCATCCCAAACCTGGCCGTCAACTTCGGCAGCCAATACGTTTCGAGCTAAGCCTTCGGAGATCGACATCGCGATCTGCATAGATGAGGTTCCCTTCTCATACAGACGAACGGAACCATCAGGAAGTGTAATGTTAATCATCTACAACTATGATTTATGTTTTAAAATAGTACTTAATAAAACAGTCACCTACTAAGTGACCATATATTTTGAAGTGCAAATTTACGATTAATTTTCAACCAAAATCATAAAAAGGAATATCCTGTTTTATTAACATAGCTTTATGATTTTTGGGTTTCTATAAATTCAGTTCTTTAACTAATTCAACAGATTATTTTTTAGATTTACGTAACCTTAAATCACAATAATGATAATATACGGCACAAAAGCAACTCTATGTAAAAGTGAATATATTTTTGAACCATGTCCCAATTGCCGCACTGCAAACAGTATGCAAATGAGTGTATTCCAGCGATATGCGCATGTATTCTGGATTCCATTCTTTCCTATAGGTAAAACAGGTGTTTCGGTTTGCAGTAATTGCAGGCAAGTACTGAAACTTGATCAAATGCCCCCCTCATTAAGATTAAGCTATGATAACATAAAAACAAATACCCGGATACCTATATGGACCTTTGCAGGTGTCATCCTGGTAGCTATAGGCGTAATTGCCATTATTGTTTCAGAAAAGCAGAAGGATGAAAAAGTGAGTAAACTTATACTATCCCCTAAAAAAGACGATGTTTTCGAAATTAAATTAAAAGATAACGAGTACACTTTATATAAAGTGCAAATGGTTGTTGGTGATACCACATATTTCTTCGCAAATAAATATCAAACCAACCAGGAAACAGGTTTAAGTGATCTTTCTGCAAAAGAATTTGATACGAGTATGATTTATGGTTTATCAAAATCAAAACTTATTGAAATGAACAAAAATGATGAGATAATTGATATCGACAGGAAATAAATACAACAAAAAAAACACCCGCTTTTGGCGGGTGCCTTGCTTAACCAATCAACTAACCTATTAACGTATTTTATATGCTTAACTTTTGTCTTGATTATACTGGCAGATACAGGGCAACGCTATTTTTTCCCTCCGCCCAAAAAGAATCCGATCGTAATGGCTGCGTAGCTGGAGCTATTGCCAACCACATCATAAGCGGCTGAAAGCCTGAAATGCCCTGCTTCAAAACCAACCCTTGGGACGAAGCCAAAATTTGTTCCGCCTGCTGTTGTGGTTATGGAACCCTGGGATTGCTTATTCGCTACTACATTGCTTTGGGAAAAGAAGCCAGCCCCTGCCCCCAGAAAAGGCCTGAAGCCGCCTTTCATCAAATAATACTCAGCAGTGGCGCAATAAGAGGTTAATAATGAAACTTTGATTTTGCTGCCAGTGCCGGCTGTTTCGTAGCCCAGCCCAGCGCCTTCAAATCTAAGCCCTATGGCCAGATCATCAGATAAACGATAATGCGGCTCAATGGTAAAAGTAACACCTGCTTTTGTGCCTGAACCAGATGATGGTATGGCATACCCGAAGTCGACATCAACTTTGAATGCCTTGTACATTGTTGATTGTGCATTTGCTAAAAATGCAGATCCAAACAGTAATGCGGAAAACAGTAAGATTTTTTTCATGATGAGTTTTTTTGAGATTGTTTTACAATGTTTTAATTCAATTAGTAATCCTGGTTTTTAATAGTTTCTTATTTTGTTATCGGTGTTAATACTGTTGCAAGGCGTTATTTTAAGCTGATCTCTCGGATCTCATTATTATATTCATCAGCTACAAATACGTTACCGCTGGCATCCACTGCAATGGCTATGGGCTGCGAAAAACTGGCCGTTGTTGCAGGGCCGTTTGCAGATCCTACCTGACCGGTTCCGGCATAAGTGCTTACCGTGCCGTCTGTGGCTATCTTGCGTATGGTATTGTTCTTAAGCTCGGCTACAAACAGATTGCCTTTAGAATCAAAGGCCACTCCACCTGGGAAATAAAATGTTGCACTTGCTGCAGGGCCGTTGGATAGCCCCTGTGTCCCTGTGCCTGCGAAGGTGCTTACCATACCGGTCGATACGGTTATCTTGCGTATGCGATTGTTGACAATATCGGCCACATAGATGTCGCCCTTAGCATCCATGGCTAAGCCGTATGGGCTGCTGAACATTGCACTGGCAACGGGCCCGTCATTGAACCCCCGTACCCCCGTGCCCGCATAAGTAGTTACCTGTTTGGTAGCCAGGTTGATTTTGCGTATCGTATTATTGTTATCCGCCACGTACATGTTGCCGCTGGCATCAAGCACCATACCTTCGGGATGATAAAAAGAAGCTGCTGCCCCAATGCCATCTGCACCTCCCTGTACGCCGCTGCCGGCTATGGTTACTACATTTCCCGCTGTGGTTATCTCGCGGATCATGTTATTTTCTTCGTCTGCA
Source organism: Bacteroidota bacterium (assembly GCA_013286565.1). Taxonomy (GTDB): domain Bacteria; phylum Bacteroidota; class Bacteroidia; order Sphingobacteriales; family Sphingobacteriaceae; genus Mucilaginibacter. The sequence goes on along the minus strand of JABDFM010000011.1, from coordinate 26,962 downwards.
ACAAACATATTGCCTGATTTATCAAACACAATATGTGCCGTGCCGTTAAATTCCGATGTCAGCAAAGTTCCATTGAAATAATCCGCTGCGCCGGTTCCCGCAAATGTGGTAACAGCCCCTGTGCTTATATTAATTTTACGGATCAGATTATTCGCCCAGTCGCCTATATACAGGGCGCCATCGCTGCCAATAGCTACGTCAGAAGGATTGTTGAAACCCGCTGCTGCACCAATGCCATTCTGGTTACCTATAGTAGTACTTCCTGCAAGGGTATTAACGGTTAAAACTTTTTGAGTTGTTGGTTTTACAGTGCTTGTTTTTGAGCAGGATGAAAACCCAATAGCTATCGCTGCCAGGAATAATAAGGGGATTTTAAAGCTTTTCATTTTTCTTCGGATTAATATTATTCTGTAATTCATTATCGATCAGGAATTTGATAACTAAAATAGACTTATTACCAAATGCTATTTCTGACTTTATATAAGCTGCCATAAATACTTGACAACCTGACACAAATACTTGACGTAAGGAAATTGACAGTTTGGATATTGGTTGTAACTTGCAGTAAACTAAATGAAGGATATTAATGGGCGAAAAAAATAATAGGTGGCCTGCCAAACGAATATTTTACTACATCCTAACCGGGATGATCGCTTCGTTCGTTATAATGCTTATCAATTACAATCCACGCACGCCCTGGGTGCCACAGTGGATAGGACATATGGTCATCCTCGTGTCGGCTATTCCGGTCTGTTATTACACCGCTTACAAACTCACTCCCCGCTATTTGTATTCAAGAAAAATAAGTGCTTATATTTTGTATTTTTTACTTTGCGCTGTCGGAAATGCGATCGGCACTTTTCTTTTCACTATGCTTATTTACCAGGCTGTTACTGGTATATCTGTTTTTAATTCTATGCTACGCCTGCTTTCCTTATTTTTTGAAACAGTACTAATCAATATCAGCATGATCTCTATTAACTGTATTATTAAGATCATTGCCGACCGCTATTTTATGGAACAAAGGCTATTGGAAATTGAAAAGGAAAAGGTAAGCACCGAGCTCAATTTTCTGCGTTCGCAAGTGAACCCCCACTTTTTATTTAATGTGATGAATACCATCTATTTCCAGATAGAAAAAACAAATACAGATGCCAGGCTCTCGATTGAGAAATTCTCTGAAATGCTGCGGTATCAACTCTATGAATGTACAACCGACAAGATACAGATACAGAAGGAGCTGCTTTACATACAGAACTATGTAGCTATCCAAACCCTGCGCATGGAGAAGGGATCGGATATCAGCTTGTTTATAGACACTGAAATGGAAAATTTCCTGATAGCGCCATTATTGATATTGCCAATAGTGGAAAATGCATTCAAACACGTTTCTAATTTTAAAGATTCCGGTAAAAACAAGATCCACCTCACCGTTAAAAATGGCGAGAAAAATATTTTTTTGGTGGAGGCCATCAATACTTACGATCAGTCAAACGGCCAGACGCATTTATTACAATCAGGCGGTTTGGGGATACAAAACCTGCAAAGGAGATTGGAATTGCTGTATCCCGGCAGGCACGAATTGAATATCAATAAAAAAGAGGAAACTTACCAAACCATTCTTAAATTGCAGTACAATGATTAATTGCTTAGTGGTAGATGACGAACCGATAGCCCGTAACGGTATGTTGGAGTATATTGAGCAGGTTGAATTTTTGAACCCGGTTGCGGTATGCAAAAACGCGATAGAAGCAAGCATTGCATTGCAAAACAGTTCGGTTGACCTTATTTTTTTAGATATTCAAATGCCTAAGATAACCGGGATTGATTTTTTAAAGAACTTGCCCGAGCCTCCCCTTGTAATTTTCACAACTGCCTTTCCCGAATACGCGATAGAAGGCTACGAATTGAATATACTCGACTACCTGCTAAAACCGATCAGTTTTGAGCGCTTCTTTAAAGCGGTTATAAAAGCGCAGGCTTATTTAAATTTGAGGGTGAAACAGGATTCACCAAATACCAGTCCTTATTTCTTTATCAAATCCAACCAAAAGCTCGAAAAAATATTGATCGAAGAAATTCTGTATCTCGAGGCCCTGTCAAACTATGTGATCCTGCACACTAAAACCAAAAAGCACATTGTTTATATGAGTTTTAAGGGGATGGAAAGCCAATTACCCCAAAACTACTTCCTGAAAATACATAAATCATTCATAGTGGCTGTAAATGCCATACAAACCATTGATAACAACGAAGTGATCTTGGCCGACCACATAATACCCATCAGCAAAAGCTACCGCCAGGCAGTGATGGATCGGGTGGAGAAAAACCTGTTTAAAAGGATGTGAATGATTCCCAGATTTTAAAGTCCCCTTTAGGGGATTTAGGGGCTAAACATTCCCCCACCCATGCGCCAGCACATCGGCCAGGTGCATAGTTTTTATGGGGAGGTTGTTTTTATCGATATAGCCTTGCAGGTGCAGCAGGCAGGATGCATCGGTTGATATAATATAATCTGCCCCGGCAGCCAGGGCGTTATCCACCTTTTGCTGTGCCATGGCGGTGGAGATGGCCTCAAATTTAACGGCGAAAGTACCACCGAAACCACAGCAGGTTTCATTGTCCACCAGGTCAACCAATTCCAGGCCGAGTACTTTGGATAATAGCTGTCGCGGCTCTTCTTTGATCTTACATTCACGTAAGGCAGCGCAACTGTCGTGATAAACTGCACGTCCTTCCAGTTCGGCGCCGAAATAGTCGAATTGCAGGATATTCACCAGGAAATCCGATAGTTCATAAATATTACCCTGTATGGCCCGGCATTTATTGTGCAGCGCGGTATTGGTAAACAGGTCGTTATAATAGTTTTTAACCATCCCGGTGCAGGAAGCTGATGGGGTAACGATCACGCTGTCGTCCGAAAAGCCGTTCAGGAATTTTGTGCCCACTACCTTAGCATCGTCCCAGAAACCCGCGTTAAACGCCGGCTGGCCGCAACAGGTTTGCTCCGGGTCGTAACTTACGGTGCAGCCAGCTTTCTCTAAAACTTTTACTGTATTCCAGGCCGTATCCGGATAAAGCTGGTCAACAAAACAAGGGATAAACAACTCTGTTTTCATTGGTCGCTAATTTGAGAAAAAGTTGTGAGTTATAAGGGATAAGTTTTGAGTTGATTTAAGTTGACCACTTTTTAAGATGTTCTTTTTTTTAAATGTACTGACAAAACAGTGTCAGTACTTTAACCAACTCGCTTGCGTAAATTTGTATATATCATGATATCTGATTAGTTGTGAAACTAATTAAATCGTTCTTTGACATATTAAATGGCCGATGGGGCGGGATTGAAAACCCAACCAATGAGCAAAACAGCGTTGAAATGAAAATTACTGCCCCAGCAATTTTTTCTTTTGGGCGTCATACTCGGCTTGCGTAATTGCACCTGCATCCAGCAGCTTTTTAAATTTGAGCAGCTCATCCGCAACACTTGACTGGGGGGATGTATTCGCTTTTTGATCAGCACATGGGGTTACTTCGCAAGCAGCGATGGCTTCCTCTATCCAGATATCGCAAGTGGGCAACCCACCTGTTCTGATGGTGAATATTACTTTCTCTGCGCCGCTGCTCATCTGCTTCTCATTTTTGATCTTTTTGATCACATAATTACTGCCCGACATATCCTTACGGGCACTTAAAGAACTACTATTTCGGCGTGGCGGCCCCGGAATAAGCTCGTTGATCTGGATATATTTAAAATTGCCGTCGGGCATTGAGCCCAACCCAACTTTAACCGTATCACCGGGATGATATGTTTTCCCATTTGAGGCACGATACTCCTTAAGTGTTTGTGCAAAGCCAATAATAGGCGCTAAGAATAAGAGGGTAAATATGAGTTTTTTCATCATTTTAATAAAACAGGTCAGCATTAATTATGTTTTGGGTTCACTACTTACAATTCCACAGCCACCGGCTCCAGTTTCGCACTTTTCCTCTCAGCGAAATGCAGCACAAACAGCAGCAGCAAACCGATGATAAAAAATGCGTCTAACGCCAGTGCGGAATCGCGCATCTCGTGGGTCCAATCCTCAACTACAGCAAAAACGGCTAAACCAACTACAATGGAAAGCTTTTCCGTTGCATCATAAAAACTAAAAAACGAGGCGGTATCCGTAATATTTGGCGGCAGCATTTTAGCATAGGTAGAGCGTGATAGCGATTGCACGCCGCCCATCACTATACCCACTGCAAAGGCAGCTATATAAAACTGCATGTTGTTAGTAATATAATAAACGCATAAGCAGGTGATCGTCCAGAAAACAACCAGCACGATAAGCGCCTTGGTATTGCCATATTTGTTTGATGCCAGCGATGTAAGCCAGGCGCCTATGATAGCCACCACCTGGATGATCAGGATAATAGTGATCAGGTCGTCATCCTTCATGTGCAGTTCTTTGGCAGCAAACTCGGCAGCTACCAGCATAATAGTTTGTACACCTACCGAATAAAAAAAGAATGCCGGCAGGAAACGTTTTACCAAAGGCATTTCTTTGATCTTACCAAGCACTTTCGCCAGTTCCTTAAAGCCACCGGTCAGTACATTAAACTTGTGCGATCCTGCATTTGGTTCCCCCTTGGGCAGTATCCTGAAAGCGATGATACCAAAACCTATCCACCATACAAACACGATGATAAAGGCTATGCGGGCACCGAAATCTTCCGTGATGTTAAAGAATTTGTGCCCCATTATAGCTATCAAACAAACCAGCTGCACTACAATACTGCCTGCAAACCCATAAATAAAGCCTTTTGCGCTTACATCGTTCTGTTTATCTATTGTGGCTATTTGTGGCAGGTAGGAGTTATAAAAAACAAAGCCGCCGCAATAACCAATGGTGGCCAAACCAAAGCAGATCATCCCAAATTCTATCGGACCGCCTTCTACCAGGAAAAACAAACCGGCACAGGCAAGGGCACCCAGCCAGGTAAACATTTGCAGGTAAAGCTTTTTCGCACCGCGATAATCAGCTATGGAAGTTAATATAGGTAAGGAGATCACAATAAGCAGGTAGGCTGCGCTCAAAATGTAATTCTGTAATACCGTGTTGACAAATTTGTGACCAAAAAAACTAACCATATTCTTACCATACACGGTATTCGCAGTGATCCCTACGTAATAGGCCGGAAAAATGGTGCTGGTGATCACCATATTATACGACTGGTTGGCCCAGTCGAACATGCACCATCCCCAGATGGTTCTTTTATCGTTTTTAGCTGTCATCGGGAGCTAAAAGTATAAAAATTTGTTTAGTTTATTGAATTACAGTTTAAAGATAAAAGCATTTGGATTTAGTTAACCTTAATTGATTTTAAAATCCGGTCGCTTACCGGTAGCCAGGTTTTTTTAAGAGCGACGTTACAGGAAATTTCGCCAATGTAAGTTGCATCCTTAATATTGATAAAAAACATTTTGCCATACCTTAACTTACCTACATCCATTGCTTCCATATCTATCAGGTACATTTTATTGCCATTGACGGTAATGGTATCATTGAAGTGCACTTTGAAAGTAGGATTTAATTGTAATAAACTGCTGAACTGCCTGCATGAACTAACGTCTGGCAAATATTGGGGCGATTTTAGAAAACTCACCGATTCCGAAGTATCTTTATTACAATAGAAATCATCAGGCGCAGGTTCGCCCTCGTAATGAAGCTTGTATGATCCTTTAGGAACGTGAATAAAATTCTTAGGGATAAGAATTTTTAATTTCCCGTCAATCATATTCCTGTATTCAAGATCAATAGTGAATGACAAAGCGATCGCTGAAATGATGATGATCGCAATGATCCTAAACCTGGTTTTTGTAAGCATAACTAAAGTTTTTATATGTTCAATGGTATTGATCAAACTGCAGCTACCACTCTTTTCTGATACGCCAATAACGAAATTAGTAAAATCAAGCCAGCTATAAAATAGATGCACAGCACCAATGCCGAGTTGCGCATACTGTTGGTAATATCATCCACCAGTCCAAAGCTAAACATACCCCCTACTATTGCCAACTTTTCCGTCACATCATAAAAGCTGAAGAACGAGGCTGAATCGGGTATATCCTGTGGTATAAATTTCGAGTAAGTGGAACGCGAAAGCGATTGGATACCACCCATTACCAAACCAACTACGATGGCCAGGATATAGAATTGTGTGGGAGTAGTGGTGAAATAGGCCCCTATACAAACACCTATCCAGATGAGCACCACCCAGGCAAGCACTTTGACGTTGCCAAACTTATCTGAGAGGCGCGACATTAACGTGGCACCGCCAATAGCAACCAATTGGATGATCAGGATGATCTCGATCAATGACGTCTGTTCCATTTTCAACTCCTTTGCGCCAAAACTGGCAGCCACCAGCATTATAGTTTGCACGCCCATAGAGTAAAAGAAAAAAGCAGGCAAATAACGTTTCAATATAGGCATGTTTTTTACCTGCTGCCATACTTTTCCCAGTTCAATAAATCCACCGCGAATCAAATCCTGGGTATGGCTTTTGGCATTCGGGCTTCCTTTGGGCAATATGGTAAAAGGAATGTAGGCAAAGCTTATCCACCATACCCCGACCAATAAAAATGACAATTGGGATGCGCTAGCTTTGGTCAAACCGAATGGTCCTGGTAACAGAACAAAAACAAAACAAATAAGTTGCAATATTACGCTGCCGACATACCCATAAGTAAAACCTTTAGCACTCACATTATCCTGCATATCCAGGGTAGCAATTTCGGGTAGGTAGGAATTATAAAATACAAATCCACCACTATATCCTATCGCTGCAAGCCCAAAAAATATCATACTAACCTCCAAAGTATCAAGCTTGAAAAAATACAGCATACAGCAGGATATGGCCCCCAGCCAGGTAAAAAACTTCATGAATATCTTTTTGTTGCCACGATAATCGGCTATGGAAGTAAGAATAGGCAGCAGCAGAGCGATGATGAGGTAAGCAGCCGCCAAAGTATAATCAGACAAGGCGGTATTAACAAATTTATGCCCGAAGAAAGTGACATGCCCGCCGGTATATTTCTTATCAGTAATAGCCACATAATAAGCCGGGAAAATAGTTGAAGTGATCACCAGGTTATATGCCGAATTGGCCCAATCAAAAAAGGCCCAGGCCCGTATGGTACGTTTGTTGTTTTTAGCTTCCATTGCAAGCTAAAAGTATAGAAATTTTTGTTCTTACCTAATAAAACTCAGGAAATTATCAGAGGGTCCTGGCGATTGTCCCAAAAGCAAACAATTAAAATGTCTTCATCATATATTTTGTAAAGCATTGAGCAATTTTTATGAAGAAGGCATTTTCTTATTTCTGTATTTTCTTCAGCAACCGGATAAATATATGGCGTACTCTGAAGCGTATCGAGGCATTTTAAAACTTTGTCTTCAAATTTAGTTACAAATCGCTCACCCCACCTTTCACGGAGTTGATCTACTACAGCATTATAAGTTTCCTCAGCTTCAGGAGTAAACCGTATCTCAAAACTCATTTCTTAGAAAAGTGCTTTTCTTTAAATTCCTGGAGGGAAATGGTCTGTCCATTCTCATATTGTTTAATACTTTTCTCTATGCTTTGAGAAATATGAGGGGGTAATGTTGCCGATTGCGGCTCAAATGGAACTTTTAACGCTTTGAGAACAGCTTTGACCGTTTTCAATTGCTCTGCACTTTCCGGGTGTATCAAAATAGATTCCATATCCAAAAATACAAAAATCAAAATTAATAACCTTGCCTGTTTTATATTATCTATTACAAAAAAGAGAATTACTATGTAACCATTAAGTGACCCATACCCTCTTGTAGAAAACATTAATTTAAGTTAAAATTGGCTTCTCAATTTTAACCGATCATGAATAAATTTTTATTGGCCGCCTTGCCGCTTTCCATGGCATTGGCTGCACAGGCTCAACAGGGCAGATCCTTAACCACGCAGGATTACGAACATGCCGAAAGCATGATGAGCTACAACACTCAAAAACTGATCGATCACGGCAGTGTGCGGCCCAACTGGCTGCCCGGCGACCGTTTTTGGTTCCGCGACCTGAATTCCCATGGCAGCGAATTTATTTTGGTCGACCCCACTAAAAAATCGCTTTCGGCTGCTTTTAACCAGGAAAAACTGGCAGCGGCGCTTTCCACAGCTACAGGAAAAAAATATGATGGTTTTATGCTGCCGTTCCAGAGCTTCAGCTATACACTGGATAACAAGGCGATTATTTTCCACGCGGAAGATAAACAATGGAAATTTGATAATACTACCTACCAGTTGAGCCCGGATACCTCACACGAAAGCGCTTCTGCTCCGGGCATGGGCAGGCGGGGCCCAAGGGGTACTTCTATCCTATCACCCGATGGCAAAAAAACTGCTTATATAAAAGATTATAACTTATGGGTGCGTGATGTTAAAACCAACCAGCAAACCCAACTGACAATGGACGGTGTAAAAGATTACGGCTATGCGACTGATAACGCAGGCTGGACATCAAGCGATAACCCTATCCTGGTTTGGTCGCCTGATTCTAAAAAGATCGCCACCTTTAAACAGGATCAGCGTAAGGTGAGCAATATGTACCTGGTGAGCACCAATGTAGGCAAACCGACTTTAAAAGAATGGAAATATCCCCTGCCTGGTGACAAGGATATCCCCATGATCGAACGTGTGATCATCAATGTAGATGATCCCAAAGTGATCAAATTCCAGATCCCTGCCGACCCGCACCGTGCCACATTGAGTGATAATATCTCCAGCAGCGGCACTTTTGATGATGTAAACTGGAACGATGACGCCACGCAATTAGCTTTTGTATCCACCTCGCGCGATCATAAGATTGAGAAAGTACGCATTGCTGATGCTGCAACCGGCGCTGTACGCGAGGTTTTTGAAGAAACAGTACCTACCCAATATGAATCAGGATGGGGAGCTATCAACTGGCGCTACCTGGCCAAATCTAACGAGATCATCTGGTTCTCTGAACGCGATAACCATGGCCATTTATATTTATATGATGCCGCAACCGGTAAACTGAAAAACCAGGTAACCAAAGGCGAATGGGTAGTAACACAATTGCTTAAAGTGGATGAAAAAAAACGACTGCTCTATTTTATGGCCGACGGGCTTGAATCAGAAAACCCCTATTTCGGTCAACTTTGCCGCATAGGATTTGACGGAAAACATTTCGCTGTGCTAACCCCTGAAAGCGGGAACCACCAGGTCACATTCTCACCATCAAAAGAATATTTTGTTGATAGCTATTCTAAGCCTGATGTTCCCCCTGTTATTGTTTTCCGTGATATAAACGGTAAATTGATCACCACTTTAGAAAAAACGGATGTTTCAAGACTTGCTGCAACAGGTTGGAAACCGGTAACTCCATTTTCAGTTAAGGCTAATGACGGCAAAACTGATATCTATGGTTTGATGTTCACACCGACTAACCTCGATCCTAACAAAAAATACCCAATCATTGATTATATCTATCCTGGTCCGCAGGGTGGCAGCGTAGGTAGCTGGTCGTTCTCAGCTTCAAGGGGCGATAACCAGGCTTTGGCCGAGTTAGGGTTTATTGTAGTAGCCATTGAGGGTACCAGCAATCCACTCCGCTCAAAAAGCTTTCATGATATGAGCTATGGCAACATGGCCGAAAATACCCTACCTGATCAAATAACCGGTATACGCCAGCTTGCCCAAAAATATGCTTATATCGATACCAATAAGGTAGGTATCTGGGGGCACTCAGGTGGTGGTTTTGCAACTGCAGCGGCTATGTTCCGTTTCCCGGATTTCTTTAAAGTAGGTATCTCTGAATCAGGCAACCACGATAACCGCAACTATGAGGACGATTGGGGCGAACGTTATGATGGTTTAGTAGCTAACTCTAATTATGATGCACAGGCCAACGAGAACTACGCCAAAAACCTCAAAGGTAAACTCATGCTTGCTCACGGCCTGATGGACAACAATGTACCACCACAAAATACCCTGCTGGTAGTTGAAGCGCTGGAAAAAGCCGGAAAGGATTATGACCTGGTAGTATTCCCGAACAGTGCGCACGGTTATGGTGACTATTCTCTGTATATGATGCGCCGCCGCTGGGATTATTTTGTGAAGAATTTATCAGGCGCCGAAACGCCCAAAGAATACCAGTTAAAAACTAAGTTGGATCCGAGGGATGCTAAATAGAAATTCAGCAAAATAGAGTTAAAATAACAAAGGGATAATCAATGATTATCCCTTTGTTCATATATATAAATGATAGAATGCAATTACAAAGTAGCCATATCAATTACAAAACGGTAGCGTACGTCGCCTTTCACCATGCGGTCATAAGCAGCCTGGATATCTTTGATGTCGATCATTTCTATATCCGAAACAATGTTGTTCTCAGCGCAGTAATCCAGCATTTCCTGGGTTTCTTTAATGCCGCCAATGCCCGAACCTGCCAGGCTTTTTCTGCCGCCCAGTAAGCTAAACGCGGCAATTTCTGCCGGTTCTGGAGGTACTCCAACACAGATATGTACACCATTTGTCCTTAATAAAGATAGGTACATATTAAAATCATGCGGCGCTGATACGGTATCTAAAATAAAATCGAAAGTGCCTTTTGCAGCTTTAATTTGTGCCGGATCTGAGGTTACTACAAAATGATGCGCGCCCAGTTTTTTGGCGTCTTCTTCTTTCTTTGGCGAGGTACTTAATACCGTTACCTCGGCACCAAAAGCTACACCGAATTTAACAGCCATGTGGCCAAGCCCGCCTAAACCTAACACGGCCAGTTTATGTCCTTTGCCTACTTTCCAGTGTCTTAGCGGGGAATAGGTAGTAATGCCAGCGCACAATAAGGGAGCAACAGCAGCCAGGTTCAATTTATCAGAAATGTGCAGCACAAAATTCTCGTTAACCACTATGGTGTTTGAATAACCACCGTAAGTTGGTGTTTTGTGATCCTGCTCCAAACCGTTATAGGTTTGCGAATTGCCGTTTAAGCAGTATTGTTCCAGATCCTGTTTGCAGTTTTCGCATACACGGCAGGAATCAACCAAACAACCGGTACCGGCCAGGTCACCTACTTTAAAATTCTTTACGTGGTCGCCCACTTTTATTACACGGCCTACGATCTCGTGACCGGGTACCATCGGGAATATACCCGGGAACCAATCGTTCTTGATCTGGTGCAGGTCTGAGTGGCAAACGCCGCAAAATAAAATATCGAATTGTACATCATGCGGACCTACGTCGCGCCTGTCAAATGTCCAGGGGGCCAATGGCGTATTTTCATCCTGGGCAGCATAAGCTTTAGTTTCAATCATGGTAGTATGGATTAATGAGAGAATGATTATTGATTTGGATTACCTTATGACAAATATATCAGGATATGATACAGATTATAGTGTTCAAAATTTAAATTGATGTTAGTATGACTTTGGCGGTATTTTGTTAACAATATAGGGGCATTATATCAGCTCAAAGCAAACTCCACCGCCGCTTTTGAATGTATCCGGGCGGTATCGAACAGAGGGATATCCACATCATCACTGCTGATGAGCAAAGGTATCTCGGTGCAGCCCATGATAATGCCTTCGGCGCCATCTGCGGCCAGTTTATTGATCACATCAATATAATAGCTTTTGGTTTCAGGTTTCAACAATCCCCTGCCTAATTCCTCAAATATGGAGTAATGGATAAAGTCGCGCTCCTTATCATCGGGTATAACTACCTCAATGCCCAATGCAGTAAACTTGTCACGGTAAAACGCCTGCTCCATGGTGAATTTAGTACCTAAAAGCCCTATTTTCTTGATCCCGGCGGCGTTAACTGCATTGGCGGTAGCAGTTGCGATATGGATAATAGGCAGCTGGATGTTTTCCTCCAACTGGTCGGCTATTTTGTGCATGGTGTTGGCACAAATTACAATGGCTTTTGCACCGCTGTTTTTCAGGTTCAGCCCTGCGGCGGTCATCATTCTTAAATTAGCATCCCAGTCGTTGGCGTCATTATTTCTTTTGATATCCGCATAATTAAACGAATGAATGATGCACTCGGCAAAGTTAAGGTCGCCAAGCTGCTCGTTGATCCCTTCGTTGATCATCCTATAATAATCAATGGTCGACACCCAACTGGTGCCCCCAATAAGCCCTAAAATTTTCATTGAACGAAGATAAATTTAAATGCACAAAAGCAGGTAACGTAGATCGCTACCTGCTTTTTTATGACTAAAAGATGAGTTTAGTATATATGAAATACGGGAATAAAAAAGCGAATAACCTATCTGATCATTCGCTTTTTCGTTCATCAAACAGAACTTAACAGCACCTGTTTAAGTGCTTACATTTTTTTCGGCAGCGGAATACCCAACTGGGTAAAAATGGTTGTGAGGGATTGTATAGATCTGTGCGAAGCTATCTTACCATCCTTATTAAAGGTGAAAATGTCAGCATCAGATACTTTGAATAATTTTCCGGTTGGTTTTATTTTCATGAATTCACCCTTAAAAGTTCCGCTCCAGGTGCCTGTTACAATAACCGTATTACTATCCGCAACAGCTACCAGGTTTTCCCCTTTGATGTCAGGGTAAGCGGCAATAAAACTTTTTGTTTCTGCTTTAATGGAGTCCAGGTTTTTTGATGGTGGGTATTCCCCGCTCCCATAATCAATAAAATCAGGTGCGTAATCTTTGCAAACTGCATCCGCGCTCTTATTGTTATAACCCATGTCCGAGTTTAAAGCAGTTTGTTTATTCTTTTTTAATGCGGTTGCGGTACTATCGCTTCCATTAGTAGTGGCTGAACCTGAATTACCCTTACAGGCAGCAAAAAAGCAGGCGACTATGGCCATGCCGGTGATAAGCTTTCTCATAGTTTTAATTGGTTTAATCAAATAAAGGTAATGCATAAGGTTTTAATATACAATACTTTACTGATGATATTTAGATAGTATTAATCAGGATAAAATCCATAAAAAAGCGAATGACCTATCTGATCACTCGCTTCGAGATCGCCATCTAAGGAAAGCATTTGAAAATCTTAATACCTGTCCCAGAACGCTGGCGGCTCAATCCCCAACGACCGCAGGTAAACATAACCCTGCCCTCTGTGATGGATTTCGTTATCGATCCAATAGAGGATAATGTCGGAGGTTATCCCCTCATACGCGCCGAAGGCTTTCATCATTTCATGAAAACGCTGCTGCGGGATCAACGGCCAAAGGGTGTTGATCTGGTGGGTTACTTTATCCCAGGCGCTTAGCATTTCTTCTTTTGTAGTCACAGTAGTTTTTCCAGAATGATGTCCCATTTCGGCTATTGGTGTAGCTTCATCTTTAAAAAGATCGCGTATACCCGCGTCAGCTATGTCTGTTATCTCGTTTACCATCTCCGAAAAAGGGCGCATCCCTCCAATGGAATAGTTAAAGAGTTTGTCATCAGGGAAAGCTTCAATTACTTTCCTCGTTAACTTACGGTGTCCTTGCCAGTGTTTTAATATGGCATCAGATGAGGTGAATCCCAAAACCGCCACGGTTGTTTCCTGTTTGATTAGATTGTTTTCCATTGTCTGTTTAATTTAAAATGATTTGATAACAAAGAAAAGCAGGGCAGATGACAACCCTATGTCAACAGGTTTTTAGGAAAATAAAAAAGCCACCCCGGTAAAATGGGATGGCTTGAAAAATTGAATTCTTTTTAAATTACTTTACTTGTTTGTAAAATACAATGTGAGCCTCAGGAGTGATCCGTACCAATACTTCTTTAGTATCGTTCTTCAGGTCAACAAAATAAGCGGTTTCATCAGCATCAGCATTCAGATCAGTGTTGTTTTGCAGAAGGATAACTTCATTAACATCATAACCTTTGTACTTTGCAGCAATTTCAGCCTGTGCTTTTGCAGGGATAGCCTTAACATCCAGATCCTGGGTTACAGCTACAAACTCGCCCCTTAAGTTGTAAAAGGCAGTCAGTTTAGCATTGTTAAGGATGAAATCAGCTTTCTGGAAATTTTTGTTAACAGACCAGGTTACATCTTTTGCATCAGCAAAATCCGCGTTGAACTGACTTAGTACGCCGTAAGAAACACTTACTTTAGCATCTGTTTTTTTGGTGCCATCGGCAAAGGCGCTAACACTAAACATTGTAGCAATAGCGGCAGTTATAAATAATTTTTTCATGTTGTTTTAAATTTTAAATCCGCAACAAAAATATGGTATCGTTGCTAAGTTTTAAACTTTAAGATAACTTTTATGATTATTTGATAAACAATAGCCCTATTTTTTGAGTTTTGCAAAATGTAGTAAGATTTTTAGCCTGATTTTTACATTATGTTAATTAAATTTTGATACGCTTAGTGTATTTTATACAATAAGTTAATTTATTAACAATTTCTTTGCAATTTGATGATAGAAGAGGTTTTTACCTATCGTAAAAGTTACATAAGTGCTTACCCATTATCAGCAAAACCGGGGTAAAGTGTCATCCCACCATCCATAAATATGGTAGTCCCGGTGATATAATCCGCCTCGTCTGAGGCCAGCCAGGCGGCCAGTTTCCCGATATCTTCGGGTTCGCCAATGCGGTTATATGGTATGAGTGTCAGTAGCTTATTCAGGGCATCCGGTGTGGCCCATGCACCGTGGTTGATAGGTGTTTGTATAGCGCCGGGACCGATGCTTACTACCCTGATCTTATGCGGGGCCAGTTCCTGTGCCATGCTTTTCATCATCATCATTACCCCACCCTTGCTGGTAGCGTAATTAACATGTCCTCCCCATGGAATTACTTCATGCACACTGCTCATGCAGATAATTTTTCCAGCGGCGCGGCTCACTCCTGCTACCACTCCCCTACGGATGAATTCTTTTGCAGCTTCGCGGGCACATAAAAATTGCCCTGTCAGGTTAATGCCTATAACGGTGTTCCATTGTTCCAGGGTCATATCCACAAACTTCGAATCACGCTGCAGACCGGCATTGTTTACCAATATATCTATCGTGCCGTATTGCTGAAACATTTCGGCGTACATGGCTTTCACCTCGTCCTCGTTGCTTACATCCGCGTGGATGGCATAAGCATCACCTCCTGCAGCCTTTATTTCATCCACTGTTTGTTCTGCAACCTCATGTGCATCCACATGGTTGATGATCACTTTGGCACCCGCTTGCGCCAATACCATTGCCACGCCTTTGCCTATACCGCTATCCGCACCGGTAACTAATGCTATTTGGCCCTGTAATGAGTATGAATTCATAGTTTATTTGTTTTGCTATAAATATAGCAAGAGCAAATAAGGGATTTGGTTTTAAGCGGGTTAAATATTTGTTCTGTATATATTAAGGTTGCCGTTCAACTAAACTACTGTTATCATAGCCATACTTTTTAGCAATAGCTTTTATAATGGCGATTTTAGCAACCGGGAATGGTTTAGTGTATTCGTTGCCTTCAACAAATGCAGGCGTGGAATCATCCGTAGTATAATAGATTTTCACACCCGGTGTTGGGCAAGTAATGATAACCATATTGTTTTTGATGATGATCCGCGGCTTTTTGATCACATCCATATATTTATCGGTACGGGCATCGTGTATCACCCCTTTCCAGTTCATGCCGAAACCAAAATCATAAGTATTTCCGTCTGCATCTTTATAACAGATCATATCATGCGGGATGTCCTCATCCTGCAGTTCAACAGTTTTCATATTCTTCGGCATCTGGAAGGGTAACAAACCAGAAGGTTCTGCATTGCCACTTAAAATATCCAGTATGGCCTGGTTTTGCACCCCAAAGCTGGCCACGATGGCATTAACATCCTTCTCAAACTCCTCCGGAATAGCGGGTTTTGACAAGGTCATTATCACAATTACCGGCTTACCTTTCATCACGGCTTTGGTTTCCCTTATCGTTTTCAGGTCGTTATAATTTGCTGCGGTGATGGTTTTGCCTTTGTATGACCGGTCATTAACGCCTGGCTCAACCGGGTCGCCTGCTGCAATACTATGTGCCCTTGCATTGGTAGCGGTATACTCGCCGTATTGCAGGGTGATTGGAACATAGCCATTCCCACCTTTTGTTACGTCGTCACTATCATAACCCGCGCCGCCACTTGGGCTGCTCACAAATACGATGGCATAATCAGCTTTATCCGGGTCGTCTGTTGATTTAAAATATTTGCCTAATAATTCGGCACTAACAGCTTCTTCCCATTTCTCTTTTGATGGCGGGCCAAAGAATCCTTTTAAGGATGGCGTATATTTTTTTGGCAGGTAAACCGTTTTCCCTTTTTGAAGCGGTAAAACATTCTGACTGTTTTTAAGCAATACGATGGATTTTAACTGGGCATTGTAGCCCGCGGTCATAAATTCAGGTTTGCCAACTGTTTCTTTGGAGTGTTCCACATTCAAATATGGGTTCTCGAAAAGTCCTGTCCTGAAAATATTAGTCAGCAATCTTACTGCTGATTGTTCAAACCGGGCACGCATAAACGCCTCGCCATGATCCTTAACGCCCATTTTATAAGCTTCGATCACCGGGCCCGAATCATTATTGCCGCCAAATTGGTCGACCCCGGCCATCAGTATTTTGTAATGTCTTTCAGCCACGGTTTTTGTTTCCATCCCCCATGACTTACCCATAAAAACATCCGGTTTTTTGCCTTCGTCTGCTGTAACGCCCCAGTCCGTACAAACCACACCATCATAATGATATTTTTTCCGCAATAGGTCGGTGATGAGGTATTGACTGTAGCCATTGCCATCATTTTCTTTATTCTTTATATCCCGGCCATAAGATATGGTATAATAAGGCATCACAGCGGCGGCCATTTTTGTTTTTCCATCCAGTTTAAGTGCGCCATCAACAAAGGATATTAAATGCTCATCAAAATTATTGCCGGGATACACTGCGAATTTACCATAAGCATAGTGGGCGTCCCTTCCACCCTCTTCAGGACCGCCGCCTGGCCAATGTTTTATCATCGCATTAACACTGTGATAACCCCAGCCCTCCTTTATCTCACTGTTTACATCTGATGTTTGAAAACCATCTACATAGGCACGCGCCATATCTGCGTCCAGTAGCGGGTCTTCGCCAAAAGTGCCATTGATGCGTACCCAGCGTGGCTCTGAACCCATATCTATTTGAGGCGACAAGGCAGTTGCAATACCCAAAGCACGATATTCCTGCGCGGCAATATGACCGAACTCTTTGATCACATCCGGATCGAACGTAGCGGCTAAACCCAATTGATCGGGCCATTGTGATATTTTACCGCCAGCACCGGCAGTATATTCTACGCCAGAATTGGTGCCATGCCGTGGATCGGAACTATTATTAGCCGGAATACCAAAACCAACGCCCTCAACCAATGCCTGTACATTATTATTCCATTGTGCAGCTACTTCAGGGGTTTGAACCGAAGTAACCAATACATGCCGCAGATTATCTTTTATTAAAAATGTTTTTTGTTGATCTGTGAGATCAGAAGCTTTTGCGCCGCTCTCAGCAAATGGCTTTCCGCCATAGGTAGATGGCCCCGCAGGTCCAGGCGCAGCAGCAGGTATAGCCTGGTGGGCGCTGTATAACATTAGCCCGGCTATCTGATCAACCGAAAGCTGCGATGCCAGGTCCTTAGCCCGTAGATCAACCGGCAGGCGCCAGTCTTCATATTTATCCAATTTACCGTTTTTGTTCAAGTCTTTAAAAGCCAGGCCATCAACCGTCAATATTCTCACACCTGAACCGGACGAATAGCCCAAAGTAGGCCCGTTTGGGTTTTTAACCAATATAATACCATCGCCATCATCTGTGGCTGTCCATTTTTGGGGTTGATTGCTGCTGATGATCGTCACGGCAAAAGCAAGCAACGATAAAGAGCCGATAAAGTAAATTGCTGGGCGTGTTAGGTTTCTTTTCATATTAGGATTACTGGAAAGAGATTAAAATTGGTTTATCTATTGTGTAATTATGACACAACTAAAAGTAGGCATATAATTGATATATCCAAAATTTAATAGATAAATGATTGGGGATTGTATATGATGGTGGTTTTAGGACGATGAATAAGCTTGGTTTAGTGAATTTAATTTCCCTAAATTTATTCCTCCAATCTACATCTATGAAACCCTTCACCGTACCCACCTATGAGCAAGTACCGGCAGATGCCCGGCCTGCTTTTGACCAGTTTAAAAGATTAATGGGGAAAATGCCCAACCTGTATGCGACCATCGGTTATTCGGCCAATGCGCTTAACTCCTATTTGCATTATGTTAGCGAGCAGGCAAGGGGAACTTTTCATGCGAAAGACCGGGAAGCAATCTACCTCATCGTATCCCAACTGAATGGCTGCGAATATTGCCTGGCATCGCATACCCTTTCGGCTATAAAAAATGGATGGAAGGAAGAAGAAACTCTTGCTTTGCGCGCGGGTACGATTGTCGATCAGAAATGGGAGGTAATCTACCGGGTTATCCACTCTATAATTGAGCAGAAAGGCTTGGTAAGTGACGAATTGCTGGATGAGTTTTATGCCTTAGGTTACCAGGAAGCTGCAATAATTGACCTGATGGTGCTCGTCAACGTAATGAGCTTTACCAATTATACCTATCGCCTGACGCATATCCCTATAGATTTTCCGCTGGCGAAGGATATTTAACACATAGTGTTAACTCTTATGCTATTGTGATCTAAGGCTTTATTTACTTTTAAGATTTTTACTTTCTAATTTGATATGTTGTTAAAATGATATAGCTAATTATGGTAGCTTGACATTATTGCTTTCTTTTTCTTTATAAAATGACATAAGCATCCCAAATAATTGTTGTACGTCATTTCCATACAAATTCAAATCCGCATTACTTTTTCTCCAAACATTGGCTAATGTTTCTATTTGATATATAGCAGTCTTGTCATCTACACCAAGTTTGTCAGCAATCTCTCTAATCCCTTCCGCTTTTGCATATTGAAACATCTTATGAACTTGAGCTTCTGCAGATCCATCAAAAATTATTTTTTGTGCATTATTTCTATTAGATGCTATATTTATTGCTGTTACTGAGACATTTGTTTGTGCTTTGTCAATTTCATTTCCTAAATCAATTTCTTGAAGTTGTATATTAATAAATTCAATACCCCAATCCTTTGTCCAATCTTTTACAGCTTTGTTTAACAAGTGATTTAATTCACCTCTTCTATCAAGATTTATTGCTAATGTAAATTTCGCACATTCAATTGCTGCCGTATTTACTATTATATCGTGTACTTGACGTTTTAATTCCCATCTGTTGCCAACATTTTGAATGAACAAAACATAGTCATTTATTTTATATCGATACTTAAAATTTACAGAAGTTGTTAATCTTGTATCAAGTGGGTCGCCTGTCGGTTGCGATGTAATTCCATGAGTTATTCTTATGGGATTACTTTTTGTGTCTTCAGGAATTTGTTCCTCTATTGCTAATTTGCTCTCTAATCGTAATTCACAAAACATATTAGGAACAAAATGCAGTCCTGGGCCTATTTGATACATAGGGCGTCCGAACTCTATTACACATCCAATACGTTCTGGACCAATTTTTCTAATACTCCCAAGAACCCAAACTATTAAAATAACAAATATTATAACGCCGAATATTAAGGCAAATAATGCCTTTTCATTATTGGATTCTAATGTCTTATCAATAGTTAATGAAAACACAATTGGGATAAAAACTAAAAATAGTAATAGAATTAATACAATAATGGTATATCTATTACGCAAACTGTAATTTGAGGCCATAAAAGTGTGATAAGGTTAATTGGTTTAGTAAAACTATTTCAAACTACTTGATTTATACGAATATAATAATGTTTTTATAAAAAACTGGATTAGATTATGTATCAAAACCCGCTCATATCATTTTATCAAATCTACATTTCTATCATCTACTGATTCCTGAACGAACCATGCACATCCTCCCCTACATTTGAAGATAAGTTTTTATATGCCTTACTTTATCTTGCTTATTCTTAACCTGAATGATCGTGCAAAATTTTCCAGCCATCTTTTGTGTAGACCATCACCAGGGAATAACGGCCCGAGCGTTCAGGTAAATTATTGCCGGATAAAGTGAATTTTCCTGTTAATAGCGCATAATTTTCACCCAATAGGGTTACTTTCATTTCATCATAATAAAGGTTCTGCTTGGGCATCTTCCCGTTAAAATATTTCGTTGCATATAAATTCCTGATCACGGTTAACCCTGCAGGGCCTGTCGGCATCATCATGGTTGACGAGTCGGTGTACATTTTCATAAAATTATCCAGGTCGCCCTTGTTCCAGTCATTTGCAGAATTTTTCATTGCGGCAATGATCGCGGCTTCCTTTGAATGGGCATCTGCCCCCTGCTGCGCCTTCACCTGTATGGCGAAAGCAGAAAGAAACAGGAAGAGGAACAATGTATAATATCTATTTAGATTTTTCTGGCTGGTCATCATATCAATCTTTATTAATCAGATCAATATTAGAAATTAAAATCAGGTAATCAAAGTGATGATTATGGTGACATTGTGCGTTGTCATCCTGAGCCCGTCGAAGGATATGTGCGGTAAGGCCATACGCACCATGCTTCGACGGGCTCAGCATGACACCCCTCTTGATACACTGGCCCCTCTCTCCCCAAAACAATTTTTATTTTTTTTAAAATGTTTTCTTCGGTCAATCGTCTCTACCTTTAAAGGAGAAATAAATTGATCACCGCTGCAATGCCCGAAGATAAAAGCAACCACATCATACAATCAATAAAAGAGTATGGTAAGGGCTTGCTGGGCTTTATTCGCCGGAGGGTTAATAACGACGCCGATGCCGAGGACATTCTGCAGGATGTTTGGTACCAGCTCAGTGCCGTTGTCAACGCCGAACCGATAGAGCAAACCGGCGCGTGGCTTTACAAAGTGGCTACTAATAAGATCATCGACAAAAACAGGAAAAAAACAGAGGAATTGTTTGACCTGAACCTCTCCGATAACGGTGATGACGACGAAGATGGCCCCGATTTCAGGGCGATCCTGCTCACCGAAGGCACTACACCAGAAACCGAATACATCCGCAACCTATTTTGGGAGCAGCTGTTTTTGGCGCTGGACGAACTGCCCGACGAACAAAAGCAGGTTTTTATCTGGCACGAGCTTGACGATATTCCTTTTAGTGAAATAGTACAAAAAACCGGCGAAAATATGCAAACGCTGGTATCGAGAAAGCGTTACGCGGTACTTCATCTGCGTAAGCGGCTTAAACAATTGTATGAAGAAATTACAGATTATTAAAAATTAAAGATATGAGAGATACAGAGTTTGGTGACAAGGCTTATAGGCATAAGTTCACCTTAAGAAAGAAAATTATTTTTATACCAGTTTTAGCAGCAGGCGCCTTAGCCCTTGTAAGCTACATCGTGATGCAGTTATGGAACCATTTACTTCCGGATATCCTGCACACCGGCACCATTGACTACTGGCAAGCCATGGGGCTGTTTGTTTTAGCCAAAATATTGTTCGGCTTTGGCCGGGGTGGCGGCCATAGGGGCGCCCCATGGATGCGCCATCGTATGGAACGTTTCAATAACATGAGCCCGGAAGAAAAACAACGGTTCAGGGAACAAATGCAGGCACGCTGCGGCAAATGGGGCAGGCATCGTGGTAGTTTCGAGTGGGAACAACCAGCAGGCAATACTTCGAAGCCTGCAGATGAAACTTCGAAGCCTGCAGAATAAAAAATCCTGCAATTTGTCCAATTCGACCATTGTCGATAGTTATTAGGTTTTAAACATTACAAAAAGAAAAATGGAGATATTAGTTTTCAAAACAAATGTAACCAGTAAGAGAAAAGTCAGTAAGGTTAGTCCTTTACTGACTTCTTTCCCAACTATTCAGCAATGGAATTTCGACCTGGACGATTGCGATAAAGTATTGCGTATTGTGGCTACTGACCTGAACCCCGGTTCAGTGGAATCATTGCTGCATACAGCAGGGTTTAATTGCCAGGAGCTGGACTATTAATGCCGAGCATTTTGCATGGTGATCATCGTAACCACAGCGCATATCAGTATAACAACAGCAAGTAAAACCCACATAATTTTAAATTATACTAAGACTGTGGAAGGTGGACGAAAACTTACGAAGTCTTTAAGACTTCGTAAGTTTGTTATTCGCTTTTAATTTTGATCAGTTGAAAGCGCTTTTCATCTGTATATATTTGTTCAGGTCTTTTGAGTTAAACCCTTTAGCTTTCATTTCTTTTACATAAGCTGGGGTAACACCCGTTGCTTTCAACGAGGTAGCCTCCTCAAGCGATACATTATAACCCATATCTTTAAACCCTTTGATAAATCCTGGGGTGACGCCCAATGCTTTAAGGGAAGACAGATCATTTACAGGGATCTGTTTATAGCCTGCGGCTTCAAAGCTTTTGATATACTCATGGGTAACACCCAATGATTTTAAAGATGTCAGGTCGTTAATAGAAAGATCCTTATATCCGATATCCTCAAAGCCTTTAATATAACCCGGAGTGATGCCCAATGATTTTACTGACATTAACTCATTGGCCGAAATATCCTTGTAGCCATTATTCTTAAACTCCTTTACATATTCGGGGGTAATGCCCAATGATTTTAATGATACCAATTCATTTGCCGAAATATCCTTTAATCCCAATGCGGCCATGCTTTTTGCATATTCAGGGGTTACACCCACAGCCTTCATGCTGGTCAGGTCATTCATCGGTACATTATCATAACCAGCATTTTTAAGTCCACTCACATATTCCGAATCCACGTTAAGGGCTTTGTAGGATGACAATTCATCAGCCGAGGGCAACGGAGCATTGTCTTTCCCGCTTTTAACTATACCGGCTTTTTTAATGCTGTTAATATATTGCCCGTTAATGCCCTGCGCTTTAAAGCTGATCAATTGGTTAAAGGTGAGATCTTTATATCCGGCATTTTTTATCTCATTCACGTATTCGCCGTCAACACCCAGTGCTTTAGCTGATACCAGCTCGTTAGCGCTTAAATGATAGCCGCTTTCTTTCCAGTATTTGATAAATGGAGCATCAACACCAAGTGCACCCATCGATATCAGGTCGTTTTTTGAAATGTGACCGTACCCATTTGCCTTTAACATACCCATATAGTCCTTTTTGATGTTGATCGCGAAGAATGCAAACTCATCATTTTCAGTTATATCTTCTATACCCTCCCGGCGCAAATTATCGCTAAATTCTTTATTAGGGGTGAATTTATAATGACCATAACCCTGATCGCCATCAAACTTGCCGTTAAATAGCATCGTTCCTGCATCACGTGTTAGCGTAAAATCGCCTTTTTTATCCTTTGGCAACGGAGAGAATTCGCTCACCAGGTAATTATCATTGCTTGACCATGAACGATCATCGCCATCGTTCCTGAACTCCATGCGCATCTTTTCGCCTTTTATAGTTGCATACCACGATCCTTCCGGGCTCATGTCCCTTTCGTGATGTACCACATTATGCGTTTTTGAAGCATGGGTTTTGGCCGTTGTTTGGCTATAGGCCACGGTTTGGTTCAGTGCGCAGGCCAGGCCGCCCATTAATGGCACCAGTATGAAATATTTCCACATCGTATGGATGTTTGATTTTTTAGCATTCATCATAACTATTCGTTTTTTTAAGAGTGATTGATTGTAATTGGTGGTAACGCTCAACGCCAGGTGCGGCGCCGATACTTTTAATAAGCTCATTTGATAGCTTGACTTTTCAACGGTATTATCGTCAAGCACGGCTTCGTCTGTTAAAAACTCCAGGTTGTTTTCCAGTTCGCCACGATAAAGCCAGGCAAATGGATTGAACCATTGGAATACCAGCACCAATTCGGCCAATAAAATATCAAAACTATGTCCCTGCTGTATATGCACCTTCTCATGCAGGAGTATCTGGTTGTAGGTTTCCCACTCGTATTTCTCGGGGTTGATGAAAATATTATTCCCAAATGAGCATGGGGCCTTATCCCCTGTCACTTCAATAATGCGGAATTTGCCATCCAGTATTACTGGATTGGTATAAGCGCGGATCAATAAAACCACTACCTGTAATAAGAGGTTCAACCCAAAAGCTGCTACCCCTGCCCAGTATAAATAGAATAACCATGTCATAGCGACCGGAATAAATTGGCCACTAAAGAAGCTATCCTGTGTAGTCACCGGTTGCTGTTTTACAGCCTCAGGTTGTAGTGTCTTAACAACCGGGGCAGCCTGCGCGTTTACCTGTTGCTGCTTTTTAATCGCAGCCTGCTGAGTTTGCTTTTGTATCTGCGCTGTAATTTGCTGCGATACCGTAGGTGTTACAGTTGCTGGAGTAGTTACTTTCGTTTCTTCGGCTGAACCTCGTAATGTCCAGTTTTGCGGGATAGATATCAATGGCAAAGCGAATGACAACCCCAGGCAAATAACCAGTACCAGCCTGTTTAAGCGGTAAAAAGTTTCCCTTTGCAGGAATATCTTATAAAACAGCAGACAAATTGATATGAGCAATGCTACGTGCAGGATATAGGGTATCATTTTTTGTTTGATTTAATGATTTCTATTATTTCGTTCAGTTCCGATTCAGATATCGCTTCTTGTTTGGCAAAGTAGGCCAACATACTTGGATAGGAGTTATTAAAATATTGGCTCACAATATCCTTCATGGCGTGCCCCTGGTATTCGTCCCTTGCTATGATGGGATAATAACGGAAAATGTTGCCAATGGGCTCATGGGCCAGAAAACCTTTGTCTTCCAGTATCTTCACCATAGTTGCTACTGAATTGTAATGAGGCTTTGGGTCGGGCAATTCGGGGATGATCTCTTTGATAAATGCCTTTTCCAAATTCCAGAATACCTGCATTATTTGTTCTTCTCTTTTAGCCAGTTTTTGCATGATGTAATCAATTATAAAACCAAAGTAATACTAATCAATTAGTATTACAACTAATTGATTAGATTTTTTATCTTTAATATGAAATATAACATCAAGACGCTTGTAACATTTAGAATGTTAGCATGGTCTTATAAAATATTTTCATTGTCACGGGAATTTAATTTAAGCTTAAGGAAAATTTAACATTTGATTTATTTGTTAGTTTTGCACCCCGATAAACATATATACATTATACAGTGGCCCGATCTATTGCACTTACATTGAGAAATAACTGGAAACAGACTTGGAATTCATCCTTGCAACGGGCACAGCTACTCATTGGCACCGTGTTGATGCTTATTATCACGTTCATGCTTCCGCCCTTTTTTAACCTGATACAGAAAAGGAACGGCCCAGTACTAAATGATTGGGTATTAGCGGCAATACCACCGCATAATGTTTCGGTGGCTATCTTTGCAGTGATATGGGGTATGGGATTTTATGCGCTATATCGTGCCATGGAGAAGCCGACCATCTATATCACTTATTTGTGGACGTTTATATTCATTACTATCCTGAGGGTACTGGCGATCAGCCTGATACCACTAAATCCCCCTCCCGGGCTGATCGTTTTAACTGATCCGCTTACAGCAGTTTTTTACGGCAGGAGCACAATTACCAAGGACTTGTTTTTTTCGGGTCATACTTCTATCCTGTTTCTTTTGATTCTTTGCCTGGAGAAAAAGTCTGACAAAATATTAGCCACCGTTGCCACCATTATTGTAGCCTGCTTGTTACTGGTGCAGCATGTGCATTATACCATTGATGTTATAGCTGCCCCTATTATTATATATCCGGTGCACAGGGTTGTAAAATATTTGCTGAACTAAAGGCAACCTTTTAAATCGATTCCCGTCCTTAATTAATAAAAAAGCCCCTCACCAGGCGGCGAGGGGCTTAGCCCTGATTTATCAGATCAGGGCCAACCTAAACCTTATCACAAACTATTAACGTGAAATAATGTTAAGTAGTTTTCTGATATTGTGTTTTTACTTTAATATGATATTACGTTAAAACATCTCGGATAGATCAATATGGAAGTACAGGAAATAGAGCGTTTGATCAAGATCAGCAAGGAACGACCGCTAATGCCGGAAACCTATATCCCCTGGCACCAGGAGCCGGAAGCTGATGATATTTTCCTGCCTGAAATGCTCACTTCACTGCATGGCCTTGAGATTTACAATACTTTAACTGCTACCCAAAAATTAGAACTTGGCAGGCACGAACTGGTGCAGGTGATTGCATCTTATGCCTGGGGCGAGTGCCTGTTTTGCCTTTTTATGACCAGGCATATCCTTACTTTGCCGCTTGATGACGTGGAACACCGTTTCCTGCTGAGGGAATTGATCGAAGAATTCAGGCACCAGGAAATGTTTGGACAGACCATTAATAAGTTAGGCGGTAAACCCATCAAACAAACAGGCCTGCATAAATTTTTAGGGCATTTCAGCAATAAATACCTCCCCGCTGATTATCTATTCATGGGCAGTGTGTCTGTAGAACTGGTGACAGATGTTTATGGTGATTATGCACGTAAGTCGCCCCATATCTACCCGGTATTAAAAAAAATGTTCGACCTTCATAGTATTGAAGAAGCCCGGCACATCATTTTCACCAAAAGCCTGTTAAAAACTTATGCTGCCAAAGCAGGATATATCAAGCGCACTTTATACAGCTATGTGATCCTGTTCAATATTCTTTTCGTGCGCACCATGTATGTGAAAAAAGAGATATTTGAACGTATAGGTTTGGAGAACCCCGACCAGGTATTCAAAGTCGCGGCCAAAAACTTCAAGCAAAAATTCAGCGAAAAATGCCTGGATGATATTATTGAATTTGTGGATAGCTGGCGTGGATTCAATAAAGCTACCCGCTGGGCCTGGCGGCGGGTTTTGGGTGCTAAGGTGTAATATTGTCTGAACCATGATTCACACGATTAAATGGATTAACTTGATTCACA
>JABDFM010000010.1 GCA_013286565.1 Bacteroidota bacterium | reverse complement strand
ATTGCTGTGGTTGTATGGCGCCGGTATAGATAGGGGGTGATAATCGAATTTCCTCGGCACAAACGAGCAGATCACAAAATTATGTCCCTCGAAAGTCTGGTGAACCGGTGGGGGTTGATGTAACCTGCCCGTAATCGGCTCAAAATTATGTATCGAAAAGCCATAAGGATAATGATAGCCATCCCATCCTACGAAATCAAAAGGATGTGTACCGTAGATATATGGATAGATCAATCCCTGCTTTTTGATCAGGATCTTAAAATCGCCTTTTTCATCATGCGTTTCCAGGTCAGTTGGTAACTTCAAGTCGCGCTCACAATAAGGTGAGTGCTCCATTAACTGCCCATACTGATTCAAATAACGTTTTGGCGAGCGTATAGGACTAAAGCTTTCTACAATGAACAGGCGGTTGTCCTCGCTGTCAAATTCCATCTGGTAAATAGTACCGCGTGGTACGATGAGGTAATCGCCGTATTCAAATTTGATATTGCCAAAGCCTGTTTTCAGCGTACCTGAGCCTACATGCACAAAGATCACCTCATCGGCCTGGCTATTCTTGTAAAAATAGTCGGTCATTGATTTGCGGGGTGCGGCCAATGAAATATGCAGGTCGCTGTTCACCAAAACCGGTTTGCGGCTTTTTAAATAGTCATCTTCCGGCTTAATATTAAAACCGATGAGGCTGGTATGTTTTAAATGTTTTTCGCGCGCTATTTTAGGCTCGACAGAATACGGCTCGCCCAAAGTTTTAACAATGGTTGGCGGATAAGCATGGTACACCAGCGAGTACAGGCTGGAAAAGCCCTCAGTAGATACCAGTTCTTCAGCATATAAAGTGCCATCGGGCTTACGGAATTGCGTATGCCGCTTTGGCGGAATTTTTCCTAATGTATGGTACATGGTTTATAATTTGGTTTAAATGTTGTAAGGTTGAAAAGTTTTATTATCAATCACTTACAATATAAAGTTACATAACTAAAACGATTGCAGGGTTGGAATAGTTTGTAATAAATTGCCATAAGGCAATAACTTTACAACTCCCGATAGCTATCGGGACCAACTTTACAATCTTCCAACAAAAAATTAGTATTGCGCCAAAACGATCTTTGCGAGCACGGCATCCCTGAAAGAAGAAGCATCACTCATAGAAGTGAGCCCGAGGGAGAATAGAAAATGTTTTTGTATGCTCATTATTATTATACAAAATTAAGGTTATATATTTAATATGCAAGCATAGTGTTGGTCGATTAAGTTGGATAGGTTAGATTAAGTTAGTAAGGCGACATTCATTGCCGTTGGCTTTAGCCAACGGATGATAGATAACAAGGAATAAAGGCTTCAGCCAAACTTTTTTAGGCTAAAGCCAGATTTGTCGAATTATTTATCCCGCCCCATAAATGGGACGGCAATGAAACTGAATGATCGATCATACAATCAACCACTTAACTTAATCAACACAATCTAACCCAATCAACTAAAAATAATTAGCTTTGAAAACCAATTAACCACTCTATGAAATTAGTATCCTACAGAACCGAAGACCGGGAGCACCTGGGAATTTTTGTGAACGGGCATATCTACAACTTAAACTCGTGCCACAAGTTGCTGCCCGATAATATGAACGATTTTTTATGGGGTGGCGATGAACTGATGGACCGGGCCAAAAAGGTAAATAATGATATTGCTTCGGGTAAACTGAAAGCTAAAGAGGAGTTGTTTTTTGAAATGCTGGCCCCTGTGCCGCACCCAACATCATGCAGAGATGGCTATGCTTTTCGTCAGCATGTGGCGGCGGCAAGGCGCAACCGCAAGGCAGAAATGATACCGCAATTTGATCAATATCCTATATTTTATTTCACCAATCATAATGCCATACAGGGCATCGGCGAAATAGAATGTATGCCGGATCATTTCCAAAAGCTTGATTTTGAACTGGAAGTATCTGTAGTACTCAATAAAAAAGGAAGAAATATAAAAGCATCAGAGGCTGACAGCTACATAGCCGGTTATATGATCATGAATGATATGAGCGCGCGCACCCTGCAAATGGAGGAGATGCTGCTCAATCTCGGCCCGGCAAAAGGGAAGGATTTTTCAACCGTAATAGGCCCCTGGCTGGTAACACCTGATGAGCTGGAAAAATATAAAGTAGCGCCAAAAGAAGGGCATACGGGTAATAATTACAAACTCGCCATGAAATGCCATGTAAACGGCAAGGAAGTATCAAGCGGTAACATGGCTGATATGGATTGGACCTTTGCCGAGATCATTGAGCGTTGCGCCTATGGCTGCGATGTGTTACCTGGCGATGTGATTGGCTCAGGTACTGTAGGTACCGGTTGTTTTCTTGAACTCAACGGTACAGGATTACTTAATGATCCCAATTATCAAGCCCAATGGCTGCAACCGGGTGATCTGGTGGAGATGGAAGTTACGGGATTGGGTATATTGAGCAATGTGATCGTAAAGGCAAAGAGTGATTTTTCGATACTGGATTTGAAGAAATAATAAGCCTGTTTGTCATTGCGAGGAACGAAGCAATCACAAAGGACGAGTAAACACCAATCATATTCGCGATTGCCACGCTGCGCTCGCAATGACATATTTATTAGTATGCTGAGCATCAAAACATCTGACCTTTCCATCCCCGAGCTGCACGCTTACCTGCAATACGCCATTGCACCGCGACCAATTTGCTTTGCATCTACAGTAGATAAGGATGGCAATGTGAACTTGAGCCCTTTCAGCTTTTTTAATTTGTTCAGCTCCAATCCGCCTGTTTGTGTGTTCTCGCCATCGCGCAGGGTGAGGGATAATACTACCAAGCACACGCTGGAAAATATACATGAAGTGCCTGAATGTGTGATCAATATTGTGAATTATGCCATGGTGCAGCAAACTTCCTTGGCCAGTGTGGAATATCCGAAAGGAATAAACGAATTTATCAAATCGGGCTTTACGCCGCTTGCGTCTGAATTAGTAAGACCGCCCCGCGTTGCCGAAGCGCCTGTGCAATTGGAGTGCGTGGTGAACGAGGTGAAACCATTAGGGAACGGCCCCGGTGCCGGTAACCTGATCATTGCCGAGATCAAGCTGATCCATATCAACGAAGCTATTTTAGATGCCGATGGCAAAATTGATCAGGAGAAAATAGATCTCGTAGCGCGCCTCGGCGGTGACTGGTATTGCCGGGTAACTAAAGATAACCTGTTTAAAGTAGCTAAACCTGTGCGCAGCATCGGTATCGGAGTGGATGCCCTGCCTTATGCTATCCGCAATTCAAAAGTATTGACTGGAAACAACCTCGGCCAATTGGGCAATGTAGAAGTATTACCAACCGATGAAGAAACCGAACACTACGCCCAATCACCAGAACTCAAAGATCTGCTGGATGCCACCATCGGTGACAGCCAAACACGGGAACTGCAATTGCACCTGAAAGCTAAACAATTATTGGATGATGGCAAGGTAGAGGAGGCGTGGAAGGTGTTGTTGATTTCGTAGAGACATAAAAAGCAATGTCATTTCGAACGAGGTACGAGGAGAAATCTTGTACAAGCGAAAAGCGGGCTATGTATGTTGGCGACCTGCATATTGTTTAAGATTTCTCGCTACGCATCGAAATGACAGGATGGTGATGTATAGAGAGACACGATACATCGCTCTGTGCCTCTTTGTGAAATCCTCCGTGCCCTTTGTGGTTAAATTTTTACCACAGAGATCACAAAGAAAAGGCACGAAGCTCACAGAGGATATTATTAAAAAAATAAATCCGACATCTGAAATCCGACTTCCGAAATCACTATATCCCCAACACTTGCTTCAATTTCACATACCCGGTTTTGCTTACCGGTATCTTTGCACCTGATTTAAGGATGGCCAGGTGGGCGTCCTTTTCGTATGGGTCTATACGGGTGATATCCTGTATTTTGATGATGTAGGAGCGGTGCACACGTACAAACTGGGTTGGATCGAGCATCTGCTCAAAAAAGCTCATGGTTTTATTTTTCAGGAACGAGCCCTCTTTGGTGTGCACACTTACGTAGTCGTCGTCCGCCTCTAAATACTCCACATCCACTACCGGGATGATCTTTACTTTGGTGCCTGTTTTCACCACAATGCGCTCATGCTGGGCAGGTGATTGCGAAGCGGTATCCAGCAGCGTTTCAGTTTGTTTTTTAGCCTGAGCGGGGGTTTGAGACAGGAATTTTTCAACCGCTTTATTAAAACGGTCCTTACTGAAGGGTTTCATCAGGTAATCAACAGCGTGGGTTTCAAAAGCTTTGATGGCATACTCGTCAAAAGCGGTGGTGAATATCACCGACGGAGGTTGCTCCACCAGTTCCAGCATCTCGAAGCCGTTTATTTTTGGCATTTGTACATCAAGGAATATCAAGTCGGGCTGGTGCTGCTGAATGGCTTTAAGGCCCTCAAAACCATCATTACATTCCTGTAAAACTTCTATCTCATCTTTAAAACTCTGCAAATACTCCAATACAACCATCCGGGCTAAAGGCTCGTCATCAATTATAAGTGCATGCTTCATATTTGTGGAATTTTAATAATTGTTGTAAATATATTATCATTTGCATGAGTTTCAATCAAATCGTTGCGTGCAAAAAGTAAATTTAATCTGCGCTGCACACCACTCAGGCCAAAACCGGTGCCTTTGCGTGGCCTGGCAGTTTTTGGGTCGTAGGGGTTTTGCACCATAAGTGTCAGGTAGTTATCATCCCATTCGGCCCTGATGCTTACGGTCACGCTTTCGGTAGTATCATATAACCCGAACTTGATCGCATTTTCAACTATCGGCTGCAATATCATCGGGGGTAAGGTACAATCCTGGCATTTTTTATCGCAACTGATCTCTGTCATTAACCGGTGCCCGAAACGTACTTTTTCAATATCGAGGTATAATTGCAGGTGAGCTAGTTCTTCGGTCAAAGTAACCTGTTGCTGGTCGTCCTTTTTTAACGTGCCACGAAGAAAGTCAGATAATTGGTGTATCATTTTCCGCGCTTCATCAGGTTTAAAGCCTATTAAAGCATTGATGGAGTTAAGGCTGTTGAACAGGAAATGTGGTTGCAATTGCTGGCGCAGGTTATATAATTCGGCATCTCGGGCTAATTTTTCGGCTTCGGCTTTGCGCTTTTCATTTTCTTTCTGATCCTGCTGCGAATACCAGATCATGCTGATCATGGCCATCCAGCCGATAGCTAAAAACTCGGTGAAGAAACGGATAGTTAACGATTGGATAACGAAATTGCTGTAAACCTGGTTGGTATTTACATAAGGCAGTATCCACCGGCAGCCTAATGTACAGGCACCCGCCAAGGCAACGCACCAGATAAAAATATTGATATAACTACCCTTACCGGGTTGAAAATAGCGGAGGTTATTATTGATGAGCCAGCAAGCCGCGCCAAGCAATACAGAGTTGATAACACCATCAGACAAGGCGATGATCCACGAAAACCCGAAACCATGCACCAGGTAAGTTAACAGTGCTGCCCATACCAGGCCGCCTGTTAAAAATGCGATGCGCAATTTTGAAAATGTTAATTGTGGATTAGCCAAAATTGATATTGGTTTGATTTTATTAATTTTTAACGCCTATGAGTGCTGATTTATGATGTGTCCAGTGATTAATAGCTGCGTATATCAACTCCGGCGAAGATAGAAACCCCTTTCAGTACCAATACTTTATCATTGGTAGCGCTTGCGGTGCTGCGTAATCTTTTATCGTCCACACTGGCAAATACAGCGGCCATATCTGAGACCACCTGCCAGTTGGATGGAACAACGATTTTAGTACCACCGAATATCTGGGTAATGTCGATGACTACGCGACCGTTGATATCGGCCTGGGTAAAATCAAGCTCGGCGCCGCCGAAAATATTTACGATATCGCCACCCTTAAAGTCTTTGGAAAGGATGGTTTTTTTAATCCCCCCGAATACGGATACAGCATCCAGAAAATCATCGCCTAAAGACTGCGGTGCACTGAAGGGGCCGCTTGGGGGAACTGTTGATGATGGATTAGCTGCATTAGGATCGGGCGGGGTTTGAGCTGTATTAGGATTGCGCCAATCCCATTTATTGTCCCATTTCTTTTCCCAGTCTTTTTTATCCCAGCGATGGTTACGCCTTACGATCATCCATAAACCAAATACGATGATCACTACCGGCCAGGTAATACGTTCTACATTATAACCAGGCAGGGCATCGTTCAATAAGAAAACCGTGCCCACCAGCACCATGATCAACCAGCCCGAATTTCTGAAATTATGTTTCGCACCACTGTATAACCCTATTGCTATCAATATCATTGGCCACCTGAACAGCCAGAAAGGGAAAATAAAAACATCTAACTGGTGTACTAACAGCACTGCTCCAACTACCAGTAATATTACCCCGGCAAGTGCCTTATTGTTACGGGGTTTGTTTTGAGGCTCTATATCGTTAATCATGACGTTATCTTCTATATTATATTCTTATCCAAAACTAAGGTAATACTAAAGGCGAACCTATCAAATATTGGCGATATAATTAAACAAGTCGGTAAGTATGGATAAATTGTCGGTGAAAAATTAGGTTGCTGAATTATAATGCGTAGTAAAGACTTAAAAAGCATTGATTAAAATATTTATATTAGCTTCTTGTTAAACCTAATGATTTCTAAAGCCTATCACTTTTTCTTATTTGTCTTATTCCCAATAATAATGGGTGGGCTAATATATGTTCTATTTCGAAGTGATAAATTATTAATGTTTCGGTGGTTTAAAATAATTGGAATAAACCAACTTGTGATATTTTTAAGAAATACTGCTTTTATAAAAGCCACAATAGTTCCAAACTGGATTAAATATTCTTTGCCAGATGGATTGTGGGTTTTTTCATATGTTTCTTTAATGATTTTAATTTGGGGATGTGAAATTTCAAAAACTACTGCTTTTTGGATTTTTATTATACCAGCTATTGCTATACTGTCTGAGTTTGGGCAGCTTTTTAAGATTGTCCCTGGCACATTTGATTTCAATGATATAGCAGTATATTTATTTTCAACTTTATCACCGATTATTTTATTTAAGTATATATTTATCAAACCTAAACCCGCACTTTATGACAAGGTATAAAACAGCTCTTTCAATTATAGCTATTGTGTTTTTTTTATTTATTGCTTTTGGTAGTGGAGATGATAAAAAATCGAACGGTTCTTCCTCTAACTCTGATAATGCCTCTGCCGACTCTACACAAAATTCTTCAGAGGGAAAAATCGAACAAAAAAAGATTGGAGATGAAATCAGTGTTGATAATTTTAATTATAGAGTAAATTGGATCAAATATAAAAAGACCGTAGGAGGAGAATATTCCAGTCAAACGGCAGATGGGATATATTTAATTATAGATCTATCGTTAGTGAATGTGGATAAAGAAGAGCATACATTAGACAACTCCTTATTTAAACTTACAGATGAAAGCGGGAAAGAATATGAAAGTTCAAGCGACGGCACTACTGCACTTGAGATGGGAGGAAGTAAAACGCTTTTTCTCAAGCAATGTAACCCTAATATTCAGAAAGAAGGTCTTTTATGTTTTGAGGTACCCGAAAAAGGGACCTATGATTTACATCTGAGTGGAGGCTTTTGGAGTGGTACAACTGCCGTAGTTAAGTTAACCAAATAGATAAAATCATAAGTCCGCTTGATATTATAGAAGGATTATCGAAGGTCATTACACAAAAAAAGGGAGATATTAATATTCCCCTTTTTATACTAAAAATACACTTATTATGAACTATAGATATATCAGCTTTTGTTGTTCCAACCTTTTTGTTCAGGATAAAAATTGTGCTTCATCACCATGTATATGCCCAGCACGATGATCATTACGGGCCATATCAAATTGCCGGTGACCAGGCCTGCACTTTCCAGCATAAACGCGAAGCCGGCAAGCACGAAAATAAGCCATGATTTGTTTTTGAAATTATGTTTAGCGCCGGTGTAAATACCGAAGGCTATAACCAACATGGGCCAGCTAAAAAGCCAGTGGGGGATAAAGACCAGATCAAGCTGATCAATAAGCAGGATACCGCCAATTACTAATATGATCACTCCAGCTATTGTTCTGCCTTTATGCGGAGCTTTTGGGTTTTCTATGATCGTTTCCATTGTTTTGAATTTTAAATCTTACCCAAAAGTATAGCGATCAATTAGATACGGCAATCACAAATTGGCGGTTGGCAGTATGTAGTCGGCTAATATTGATAAACTGTCGGTGAATAAATCCATCAACATCCCTAATCTGTCGGCTCTAAGCTTCTCACAGATTACAATCTCACCCATTTTATCACTTCATCAAACAAACAATCCACCTTATAAATTGCTATTCAATAGCCCACTGCTCCAACCCGGTGTTCAACATGAAAAAGCTAATTGTATTTGACCTTGATGGCACGCTTGCTGAAAGTAAAGCTGCGCTTGATGTGGAAATGGCTAAACTGCTCACCCGTTTGCTGGAGGTAGCAAAGGTGGCAATTATTTCTGGCGGCGATTGGCCCCAATTTGAGAAACAGGTACTATCTAAACTTCCAAAAACACAGGTGTTAAAGCATTTGTCTATCCTTCCTACCTGCGGCACCAAGTATTATCATTATAAAGCAGGTTGGAAAAAATTGTATGCGGAAGATTTTACTACTGACGAAAAAAAGAAGATCATAAAAAACTTGAACGAGGCCGTTGAGAAAACTGGTGTTAAAGCGGGAAAGATTTGGGGTGAGCAAATTGAGGACAGGGGAAGCCAGGTTACCTATTCGGGCTTGGGCCAGCAGGCGCCGCTTGATGCCAAGAAAAAGTGGGACCCTGACTTCAAAAAGCGGAAAAAAATAAAAGCCATACTGGATAAAACACTGCCGGAGTTTTCCGTTCAGATGGGTGGGGCTACTTCTATTGATATTACCAAGCCTGGTATTGATAAGGCGTATGGTATTCATAAGCTGCATAAAACGCTAAAGATCAAAATCTCAGAAATGATCTTTATAGGCGATGCGCTTTTTGATGGCGGTAACGATCACCCGGCCAAAACAACCGGGGTGGATTGTATCCAGGTGCGCGACCCGGATGAAACTAAAAGGGTTGTGGAGGGCATTATCTTTTGCCTGACCTGATCATTTATCAAATTTAACTTCACACATAAAATTGATAAACATATTATTCTATAAAAAAATCAACGTTCTTAAAACCATTCTAATCAATTTCAGTTAAGCTTTTATGGACACTAACAGGTTATCACAGACACTTGCGAAAGCACTGAATCAGCAAATGACGAATGAGGCTCATAATGCACAGATATACCTGGCTTATGCTTCATGGGCCAGCAATGGCGGGTATGATGGTATTGCTAACTTCCTCTTCAGGCATGCCAATGAAGAGCGCAACCACATGATGAAAATATTGGAATACATTTTAAAAAGAGGTGCCAAAGTAGTGGTGAGTGCCATACCAGCCCCCGGGCCAGATCCGGTAAGCATAAACGACTGCTTCGAAAAAGTTTTTAAGTCGGAAGTGGAAAATACAACTTCGATCTATGATATCGTAAACATGAGCATGGCCGAAAAGGATTGGGCAACCTGGAACTTTATGCAATGGTTTGTTAAAGAACAAACTGAAGAAGAAACATTGGCTATGGATCTGCTATCGAAAATAAAAGTTGCCGGTGGCGCGAATGCCAAAAATGATGCACTTTTTGTACTGGATAGCGAACTTGGGAAAACCCCTGATGATGCAAAACTGGCACAGGATGCAACTGCGGCCAATCCATAATCACATCAATATTTCAAAATAAAGAAACCGGTTTTGCGCTTTTACTTCATGGCTGGTTTGTATTCGAGCAGGTAAAAATAGGCTCCGGGTTAAAATGATTTTTGGGGGTTATTCACATTTCTTTTTATCGGCATTTTTTCCTAATATTATATGTTGATAATTAATTGTAAGTTAACCTAAAAATCACAGCCATGCCTAATCACCTTTCAACGCTGGGGATCATTCATACCGCCATCAGTGTACTCGCGCTTATTATCGCCATATTTGCTTTGCTTCGCTACGGAAAGATCGATCCGGCAACCGGCTACGGAAGGCTATATATTCTATTAACCGTGATCACCTGTATTACCGGGTTCCCAATTATGAAAACAGGGCATTTTACACCCGGTCATTATCTTGCCATAATCATTTTAATATTATTGCCGCTGGGGATATATGTACATTCGCTTCGTATATTCGGGAAATTAGCTGATTATATCCAGGTTATTTTCCTGTCAACAACGATATTTCTTTCATGTGTACCTGCAATTGTTGAAACATTTACAAGGTTGCCCATAAGCCACCCACTGGCTGAGGATGCAAATGCACCCATTATACAAAAGGGATTGGGTGCTTTGGTGCTTTTGTATTTTGTAGGTGTAATATACCAGCTGGTGAAATTAAAAGCACAAAAAAGATCAGCCAGGAAAACAGAATTCAACCATTAAATTTTCCAGGTACTACAGCGTTCCCTTAGGTGTGATTTTCAGCCATTATGCTACAACTGCGGCGCATTTGCAGCAATAAACGATTGCCATTTTATTTCGATCAAATAACTTATCCGATATTCAATAATTGTTGTATATTTGATAGTCTTTTTTACCCCCACTACCCGGTTTTTATACCAATAATCTTGATTTTTCAAACCAAAGTAATTTTCACAACGAAAGCCGACATGTCACCGTTATTGGTGCCCTGGCTGCTTGTCAAAAAAATAAATCCCTCAATTAATGACTAAAAAAGCAATTCATAATCCCGTTAATTTTTCAAACCAAGCAAGAAAAGCAGGACATGGATAGAAAAAAATTGGACGAGTTAATCGTTGCGAAAAAGGAGCTTGCTTTTCAAAATTCAGAAAAAGGAAAAAGGGCTGCAGAGCTAATTATCGCTAACAAAGAACTTGCTTTTCAAAATTCAGAAAAAAAAGATCGTGCGGCCGAATTAGTGATCGCTAACAAAGAGCTTGCATTTCAAAACGAAGAGAAAGAAAACCGCGCAGCTGAACTGGTCATCGCTAATAAGGAACTTGCTTTTCAAAAAGCGGGGAAAAAGAACCGGGCCGCTGAATTAGTCATCGCCAACAAAGAACTTGCTTTTCAAAGCAAAGAGAAAAAGAACCGGGCGTCAGAATTAGTTATTGCTAATAAAGAGTTGCTTTTTCAAAACGAAGAGAAAGAAAACCGTGCAGCTGAATTAGTGATCGCTAACAAAGAGCTTGTTTTTCAAAACGACGAAAAAGAAAATCGCGCAGCTGAATTGGCGATCGCCAATAAAGAGCTTGCTTTTCAAAACGCTGAGAAGGAAAACCGCGCAGCTGAATTAGTGATCGCTAACAAAGAACTTGTCTTTCAAAACGAAGAGAAAGAAAAACGTGCGGCTGAATTAGTAATTGCTAATAAAGAGCTTGCCTTTCAAAACGAAGAGAAAGAAAAACGCGCGGCTGAATTAATAATTGCCAATAAAGAACTCGCCTTTCAAAACAAAGAGAAAGAAAAACGGGCTGAAGAATTGATCATTGCTAACAGGGAGCTTAAGCACGCGGAAGATGATATCCGCAAACTTAATGATGAGTTAGAGCAAAAAGTAATTGAACGCACTGCACAGTTGGAATTTGCCAACAAAGAACTGGAATCATTTTCATATTCCATATCGCACGATTTGCGGGCCCCTATCAGGGCCATTAATGGATATACAAGGATCTTGATGGAAGATTATGCAGAGAAATTTGATCCCGATGGAACAAAAGTTCTTTTTTCAATCATACATAATTCAAGAAAAATGGGGCAGCTGATCGATGACCTGCTTGCATTTTCAAAACTGGGAAGAAAACAGGTAACAGTTTCGGAAATAAATATGAATGATCTTGTTAACCTGGTAGTAGAGGAATTATTATTTGAGGATGACGAGAACATACCGGAGTTTAAGATGGAAGAGCTTCCGCCTGCAAAAGGCGATCAGTCGCTCATTAAACAGGTTTGGATCAATCTAATTTCTAATGCTATCAAATATTCTAAGTATAAATCTAAAACAAATATCGATATCGGCGCTTATGAAAAGGACAACCTGGTTGTTTATTATGTAAAAGATGAAGGTGCAGGATTTGATATGCAATACTATGATAAACTTTTTGGGGTTTTTCAGCGGTTACATTCGCAGGAAGAATTTGAAGGTACCGGCATTGGGCTGGCCATCGTCCAAAAAATAATATACCGGCATAACGGAACAGTTTGGGCGGAATCAGAACTTAACAAAGGCTCCTGTTTCTATTTCAGCTTACCCGCCATTAATCATTAAGTCGAAAAAACATGAGCTACAATAACGTTGAAATTTTATTTGCTGAAGATAGTGCAGACGATGCTATACTTACCATTCGCGCGCTTACAAAAAGCGGGTTTACTAACAAGCTCCTCCATGTTAAAGACGGAGCAGAGGCACTTGATTTTATTTACGGCAAAGGGATTTATGCTTCGCGGAATATCAATGAAAATCCTAAGCTGATATTACTTGACCTTAAGATGCCAAAAGTATCGGGAATACAAGTGCTGGAAAAGGTAAAGTCAGATCCAAAGCTAAAAGCCATTCCCGTAGTAATACTTACTTCATCGAAAGAAGACCCGGATGTAGAGGCATGCTATGCCCTGGGCGCAAATAGCTATATCGTAAAACCTGTTGACAGCGATAATTTTTTCCATGCTATAAAAGAGATCGGGCTATATTGGATGATACTGAGTCAGCCTCCGCATTAACATATAATGATCTACCGCATAGATACAAATATTGACAAATAATGGTGCCCAATCTTAAAATACTTATTCTTGAAGACAATCAAAGTGACGCTGATCTGCTTCATCGCGAGTTAAGGAAATCAGGATTGAGTTTCACTTCCGAAATTGTACAAACCAGGGAGGGATTTGAAAACGCGCTCCAAAACTTTCATCCGGATATCATATTATCTGACTATTCACTTCCCTCGTTTGATGGGGTTACAGCTTTTCGCATTAAACAAAACAGATTCCCTAACATTCCTTTTATTATAGTTTCAGGTATCATCGGCGAAGAAAATGCTGTTGAGCTTATTAAGATCGGGGTTACCGATTACGCGCCAAAAGATAAATTACTTACACTCCCCCATAAAATCAAAAGAGCGTTAAAGGATACAAAAGAAAGACAGGAAAAAATATTCATTGATGAGAAGTTAAAAATACAAACTGCAGAGCTGATCATTGCTAATAAAGAACTTGTTTTTCAAAATGGAGAAAAGGAGATCAGGGCTGCAGAATTAGTGATAGCTAATAAGGAACTTCTCTTCCAAAATGATGAAAAAGAAACCCGGGCCGAAGAACTGAGCGTTATATCCGGTGATCTGAAAATTCAGCAGGATGAATTAAGGATAGCAAATGATGAGCTTTATGAAAAAGCGCTCCTGCTTATTAAGCAGGAAGAGCAAGTACGAGTAATTAACCATGATTTGCTGCAACTAAACCTCGACCTGGAGGAACGGGTGATTAATCGTACAAAGGCTTTAGCAGAAAGCGAACACCGTTTTCGGAACATGATGGAAACCATCCCGCAAATAGCGTGGACAAACACATTTGAAGGTGAAGTAACCTTTTTCAACAAGCGATGGTATGATTATACCGGGCTTGATCACAAGCAAACTAAAACACAAGGCTGGGGGGCTGTGATTCATCCTGATGATCTGCAATATACTTTAGATCAATACAGGGCTATTCGTGAAACCAATGATGGTGGTGAATTTCAAGTGCGCGGTAAGCGCGCTGATGGCACTTACAGGTGGCATTTAAGCCGACTGATGCCAATTAAGAATGAAGAAGGTGAAGTGCAGCTTTGGGTGGGCACGGCCACTGATATACACGAACTTAGATTATTACAGCAACAAAAGGATGATT
Source organism: Bacteroidota bacterium (assembly GCA_013286565.1). Classification (GTDB taxonomy): domain Bacteria; phylum Bacteroidota; class Bacteroidia; order Sphingobacteriales; family Sphingobacteriaceae; genus Mucilaginibacter. The sequence goes on along the minus strand of JABDFM010000010.1, from coordinate 48,625 downwards.
TTATCAGTATTGCCAGCCATGAGCTTAAAACCCCCGTCACAGCACTAAAAGCTTCCCTGCAGCTTTTAAACAAAATGAAGGATGATCCTTCTGCTAAAATGCTGCCTATCCTTATTACACAGGCTAATAAAAGCTTAGATAAAGTTACCGTACTGATTGAAGATCTGTTAAATGCGAGTAAGATAAATGAAGGGCGGCTTTACCTCAATCTGCGAACATTTAATCTGTCAAAGATGATTGATGAGTGCTGTACTGATATACGTATTGAAGCCTTATACACCATACTCATTGAAGGGGATATGGAACTTGAGATACATGCAGATGCTGAACGCATAAACCAGGTATTGATCAACTTTATTAATAATGCTATTAAATATGCCCCCCAATCTAAAGAGATCAGGATACATATTGAAAAAATAAACGACATGGCCAAAGTATCAGTAACTGATGAAGGCCCAGGCATTTCTGCTGATAAACTGGCCCATTTGTTTGATAGGTACTATCGGGTTGATACCAGCGGTATCCAATATTCAGGCTTGGGTATAGGGCTTTATATTTCTGCAGAGATCATCAAAAAGCATAATGGGCAAATAGGCGTAACCAGCGAATTGTGCAAAGGCAGTACCTTTTGGTTTACACTGCCTTTAGTGCAATAAGCCCAAAAATGCTCATTGAGCAAAATAACCAGAACATTTGATTACAATTGTGTTTGATGGTATTTATAGTGTAATTGTTTCAGCGTTTCTTCTGAAGCTGAATCGGAGGAAACACCGTACCCCGAAACCAGTATTCCTTTTAAACCAGACTTGGAAACGAGGGCATAGACGGTCGCTTCATCTGCCGGGTCGGAAGGGCCTTCATAACGGTACAGGTCAGCTATCATAAAGTCATCGGCTGCATATCCTTTGTCCGCAACCATCAATTTACCATCTGCCAGGTTAAAATCTAAGGTGTAGCCCTGCTTATGAAGTTGCTCAATAGCTTCGGATACGGTGGCATAATGAAATTTCTGTTTCATAGGAATTGCGGATTAACCGTGTATGTGAGAAAAAATAAAATTACCAAAATATTTTGAAGCAAATAGCTATAAATTTGTATTTAACTGTAGCGAAACGCATATCAAATACGTTATTAGTAGTATAAGTTGTACTTAAATACCCGTAATATGAAAAACTTTAAAAACATTTCAAAAAGATCGGCAGCAGGGCTCGGTGCGTTATGTTTGCTATCCTTATTATTCTCATCTTGCTTAAAAGACCACAATACGTATTATAATCCTCCAGCGGCATTAGTAACGTTTATCCAGGCATCGCCGGATCAACCGGCTTTAGACCTCTATTTCAATAGTAACAGGGTTAACTCATACCCGGTTTATTATAACACTGACATTGATTACTTTAGGGCTTATGCAGGCAAACGGACTATTAATTTGTATAACCAGGGAACTTTAACCACAGTCTTTTCAGATACAGCCACATTAGTTCAGAATGCGGTTTACTCTATGTTCCTGGCTAATAAAGTAAGCAACCCGGAGCTGGTTATACTGAAGGACACACTCAACAAGCCTGCATCCGGCATGGCAGGCGTACGCTTTATTAATCTGAGTCCTGATGCGCCTGCGGTATCCCTCGCTATCCAGGGCGGAAGCGTGCTGACTACCAATAAGCCATACAAAGGGTTCAGCTCGTTTATCCCGGTCGCAGGAAACACTACCTATACTTTTCAGATTTTGCAAGGCACTACCGTATTGGCAACGCTATCAGATGTAAACCTGAACAATGGCTTTCTTTACACTATTTGGTTCCATGGCCTTGTAGCCTCAACAAATGCTAACGATAAATTGGCCGCCGACATTGTCGCCAATGCCTATTTTAATTAATGTATTAATCATAACAACCAGATCTGCAAAAGCGAATGACAGTAATTGTTGTTCGCTTTTTTGTTGGGATTTGAGTAAATAGTTTATGGATATTAGACCAGTTCAATACCAGGAATAAATTGAAAATGTTTCTTGTTATGCGTGTAAAGAGGAAGATGATAATATAATGCTGTAGCAGCGATAAGGCTATCAGCTATACCTGGTCGGTGGCTTAAAGTAAGTGTTTTAAAAATATCAATAAAAATGTCAGTTATATCTTCATTAATTGGAAGTGGGGTATATTTACTCAGTTGCTGTTCTATTCTTTTTAAATCAACTTTATCTTTTGCTCCAACCATAAATTCTGCGACAGTAATGCTGCTTATATAAAAGACATTAGATTCAATGTGTTCAATTTCTTCTTTTACCGCAGGATTTCCTCTGTAAATCTCGATAAGAATATTGGTGTCAAAAATTACCATTTAGAAGGCCAAGCTTTAGCTCTTATTTCGTCAATAGAGGGGAAGTTAGGGGCAGTACCAAAACTTTCAAACAACTCATTTACTGAAATTTCTTTGCCGGGGGGCAAAGCGTGGCGGGTATCTTCAGCGGAATTACTTAATTCCACAACAATTACTTCAACCTTCTTGCCAAAAAAGTGTTCTGGCATTTCAATGCTGTGATTCTTTTTATCGGGAACTAAAACTTGTTTATAAACCATCTTGTTTAATTATACGCGCTATACAAATATACAAAACTCACAACTGTTTATCCAAATCTCAATGTAATACCTAATCAAACTTTCACCGTAAATAACTTTAACACCAATAAAATAATCCTAAATTTAGCACAGCCTTATTAAAGGCGGATTATTATAAACCCATCCAATTCTAAATTATGCAGGTAATATTTGGTATCATTTACCACTTTATCGGTGGTTTTGCTTCGGGCAGTTTTTACATTCCCTTTAAAAAGGTAAAAGGCTGGGCCTGGGAAAGTTTTTGGATAGTGGGCGGCATATTTTCATGGCTCATTGTGCCCCCGCTTGCAGCCTGGCTAACCATACCTCATTTTACAGACATCATAAGTGCCACTAATGGAAAAATACTATTGCTTACCTATTTTTTTGGTTTATTATGGGGCATCGGCGGTTTGACTTATGGTTTAGGCGTACGTTACCTGGGTGTGTCATTAGGCAGCACCATTATTTTGGGTTTGTGCGCGGTGTTTGGTTCCATTATACCATCTGTTTATTATAACTTTTTCCCGCAGGCAGGTAAAGATACTTTTAGCATGATGCTCCATAGTCACTGGGGACAAATGGTTTTATTGGGGATTATGATCTGTGTGATCGGCATCATTATTTGTGGCAGGGCGGGGACGCTTAAAGAAAAAGATTTGGTAAAAAGCCGCGCAATTGCCGAGGATAACAAGGATTACCGTTTCGGCCTGGGCATTTTTGTGGCCATTGTTTCGGGGGTGTTAAGCGCCTGTTTTAATTTTGGTATCGAGGCCGGAAAAGATATGGCCCATCATGCTAATGATATCTGGAAAGCGACGCATCCCGGCACGGGAAATTTTCTTTTCCGCAATAATGTTACTTATGTAGTGATCCTGTGGGGCGGATTAACCACTAACTTTGTTTGGTGCATGGTATTAAATGCCCGCAACAAAACGTTTGGCGATTATACCAATACACAAAAGCCATTGCTCAAAAACTACCTGTTTTCGGCACTGGCGGGGACAACGTGGTTTTTGCAGTTTTTCTTTTACGGCATGGGCGAAAGTAAATTGGGTAACGGTGCCAGTTCGTGGATACTGCACATGGCATTTATCATATTAATTGCCAATGTTTGGGGGCTTTTATTGCGGGAGTGGAAAGGCGTGAGCAGGAAAGCTATTTTTACGGTGATAATGGGTATTGTAACCATCATTATATCCGTTATTGTTGTGGGGTACGGAAACTCGATCAAATAAGAAAAAATAAATATGTCTGTCAATACCAAATCATTTAAGCATGTAAGCTATTTATGGGACGATGCTAAAGCCGCCGAACTGGCCGGTGATGAGGTCGCCTTATTGATATACCGCTCCAATCTATTGGGCGCCGATCTGCGCCTTACCAATTACGGCGGCGGCAATACCTCGTGCAAGGTGGTATCAAAAGACCCTTTAACCGGTCAGGATGCCGAAGTAATGTGGATCAAAGGCTCGGGCGGAGATATTGGCACGCTGAAAAAAAGCGGGTTAGCGGCTTTGTATACCGATCGATTAAGAAGTTTAAAAAACGTTTACCGTGGGCTTGAGCATGAGGATGAAATGGTGGAGCTATTTAACCACTGCATTTTCGACCTCAATTCAAAAGCGCCATCCATTGATACACCTCTGCATGGCTTTTTACCCTTTAAGCATATCGACCACCTGCACCCTGATGCAGCAATCGCCATCGCGGCAGCAAAAGATGGAAAAAAAATAACCGATGAGCTTTTTGGCGGAACGATTGGCTGGGTGGACTGGCAAAGGCCCGGTTTTGATCTGGGTCTTAAATTGAAGGAATGTTTAGATAACAATCCCGGCATCCGCGGCATTATGTTAGGTTCTCATGGCCTGTTTACCTGGGGAGATACGGCTTACGAAAGCTATATCAATACCCTGGAAGTAATAGAGAAATGCGCTGAATATCTCGAACAAAATTATGGCAAAAAAGGTCCTGTTTTTGGCGGTCAGAAATTACAGAGTTTAGCTGAGGCTGATCGTAAAAAACAGGCAGTAGCTTTAGCACCGGTACTACGTGGGTTCTGTTCATCCCAAACAAAAATGATCGGTCATTTTACAGACGATGCAAGGGTGTTGGAGTATATCAACTCAAACGACTTAGATAGATTAGCCCCAATGGGCACCAGCTGCCCTGATCATTTTCTAAGGACGAAGATCAGTCCGCTGGTATTGAGTTTGGATGCAGGTGACGGCCTTTCGGACGTATCAGCATTAAAAGAAAAACTAACCCCTGCATTTGAGGCTTACCGCAAAATGTATGAGGATTATTACAACACCTGCAAGCACCCAAACAGCCCTGGTATACGCGATGCTAACCCGGTGGTTATTTTATATCCGGGTGTGGGGATGTTTACATTTGCCAAGGACAAGCAAACTGCACGTGTAGCAGCTGAGTTCTATATCAACGCCATCAATGTGATGAAGGGCGCTGAAGCTATTTCTGAATACACCTCGCTGCCGCGGCAAGAAGCTTTTGATATTGAATATTGGCTGCTGGAGGAAGCCAAATTGCAGCGTATGCCGAAGCCAAAGGCCTTATCAGGTCGCATCGCACTCATCACCGGCAGTGCGGGTGGCATAGGTAAAGCCATCGCCAAAAAATTTGTAGAAGAAGGCGCTGTAGTTGTTCTGAATGACATGAATGAAGATCGTTTACAAGGCGCAAGTGAAGAATTTAAAAAACTATTTGGTAAGGACGCTTACACTACCGCACAATTAGATGTAACTAAATCCGATCAAATAAAAGAAGCATTGGCCACGGCTATTTTAGCTTTTGGCGGGGTCGATATAGTAGTAAATAACGCGGGCTTATCTATTTCAAAATCCATCAGTGATCATACCGAAAAGGATTGGGATTTGTTATATGATGTATTGGTGAAAGGTCAGTTCATGGTAACACAGGCAGCGGTTGAAATAATGAAAAAGCAGGATATAGGTGGTGACATCATTAACATCGTGAGCAAAAACGCATTGGTAAGCGGCCCGAATAATGCAAGTTATGGCAGCGCTAAAGCCGCTCAATTACATCTAAGCAGGCTGAACGCTGCTGAATTAGGCGGTGACAAAATACGGGTGAACGTGGTTAACCCGGACGCGGTGATCAGCGACAGCAATATTTGGGCAGGCGGTTGGGCCGAAGGTAGGGCTAAAGCTTATGGCATCACGGTTGAAGAATTGCCTGCTTATTACGCTAAACGCACGCTGCTGAACGAGATGATCTTGCCTGCTGATATTGCCAATGCCTGTTTCGCATTTGTGGGTGGGTTGCTGAATAAATCAACCGGCAATGTGCTGAATGTGGATGGGGGAGTGGCTACCGCGTTTGTGAGATAGGCTACTATTCAAATTGCAATTCCCACTTGTCTTCTCCGCCATCTACGATACGAAAGATTTTCTTTTCTACCGTTTTATCGCTGTTCGACGAATTGATGCGAACTATCTCGTGATCATGAAATTCTTCGCTTTTTTTAGGCACCACTATAGCGGTTATAGAATGCGGATCGCCTGGGATTGTTAATGTTTTCATATCATCATTTTTTATGAAAGCTTAACAAATAAGCGTGAAATAAGTTTCTACCCTTGTTTCACAGGATATATCTCACGGACATCTTTGGAAGGCTAATCCAAATCAAGGTTAAACCTTCTTTTCAATTCAGCTAATTGCGGGTTTTTGGTGGCCATGTGCTGGTATTTTTCAGAGGTGGTATAAGGCCTTTTTGATGCTTTTATTTCGTCGACACGGGTTTGCACATCGATATCGAAATTTCTGAGGCTGGTGCGCAAAAAATTTAACAGCTTTGGTTTCTCATCCCGGAATGTGTTTTCCTGCGACTTATTTCCCACAACAACTTCAAACTTATAGGGTTCCAGCATAACCGGGGCGTTGTCTATAAAAATGGTGAACAGGCTCATGTTACGTTCGGCCTTTATTTTGGCGGCGTAATCGCTCCAGTGTTTCAGGAAGCTATCTATCGTGAAATCCTCTTTGGCATCCCCTTTAATATAAGGGTCTTCCTCTTCGGCTATAGCAGCGGCGGAGGTATTGTTGAGGTCCTTTAACGATGGTATTTTAACCGATGTAGAAGCCGAATGTAAATTAGGGGTAAATGCTTTTTGTTTTTCGGCTACGAGTGCTTCGTCCCCGTTTTTTGCAGGCTCCATCTCCGGTGCCTGTGGCTTTGTTTTATTATAAACTGTAGGCTGTTCGCTTAAAATAGATATTTCCTCAACCGGCTTACTTTCTACAGGCTTGTTTACTGCTGGGGTATCAGGTTTTTTTTTTATTTGTCCGGCCTGGCCAGACATTTCAGCGGCGGGCGCTGTGAGCATATTAAACGCCGAGGGCAGATGGCACATTTTAAGTAAAGCCAGTTCTACCTGTAGTCTTTGATTTTTACTTAGCTTATAACCGATGTCGCACTGGTTAGCAATATTCATGGCCGATAGCAGGAATGATACCGATGACGCTTGCGATTGCTGTAAATATTTTGTTTTAATGCCCTCGCTAACTTCGAGCAACTTTAAAGTAGTGGTGTCTTTACTCACCAAAAGGTTACGGAAATGCTCAGACAAGCCGGATATAAAATGAGAGCCATCAAAGCCTTTGGCTAATATTTCGTCAAAAAGCAGTAAAGTTCCGGCAGTATCTTCTTTCAGTAAGCTATCGATGATACTAAAGTAATAATCATAGTCCAGGATGTTCAGGTTGTCAATTACCGTGCGGTAAGTAACATTCCCGTCAGAAAAACTGACGATCTGATCGAACATGGATAAGGCATCACGCAAACCCCCGTCGGCTTTTTGGGCGATGATATGCAAACCGTCGGGTTCATAACCAATATGTTCCTTTTCTGCAATACTTGCCAAATGACTGGCCATATCATCCACCCTTATCCGGTTGAAATCGAATATCTGGCAGCGGGATAATATGGTAGGCAGTATTTTATGCTTTTCAGTCGTAGCTAATATAAATATGGCGTAATGCGGTGGCTCTTCCAGCGTCTTTAAAAAAGCGTTAAAAGCCGCCTGCGAAAGCATGTGCACCTCATCAATAATATAGATCTTATATTTCCCGGCTTGCGGTGGTATGCGCACCTGCTCTATCAGGCTGCGGATATCATCAACCGAATTATTGGAAGCCGCATCCAGTTCGTGGATATTAAATGAATTACCATTCTGGAAAGAAACACACGGGCCGCAAACGCCGCAAGCCTCGCCATTGGGTTGTAAATTTTCGCAGTTGATAGTTTTAGCCAGGATACGGGCACAAGTAGTTTTGCCCACGCCACGCGGACCGCAGAATAAAAATGCCTGCGCCAGCTGATTATTTTTAATAGCGTTTTTAAGCGTATTAGTGATATGTTGCTGACCTACAACACTTTCAAAAGTAGTTGGGCGGTACTTGCGTGCCGAAACAATAAAATTCTCCACAGGCACTAAGTTAGCAAGAATATGCTTTAGGTGAAAGACTCAATAAATGATTGTTGATAATATCCTGTAGCTCATTCATCGTCCTCTTCATCATCCTCTTCCGGGAAATGATCATCGTCGTCAATGGCGGGTTCTCCCATGTCTTCATCCACCTGTATCTCGTGCAGATCGTCGAGGTCGGCTATCCTGTCATCAAAATCCTCATCATCTTCATCGTCCCAATCGCCCTCCACAGGTGCATCATCGTCGGGATTCCATGAGGTTGCTGTACTAAGTACTAATACCTCATCATCGAAATTTGTGATATTATTATTGTTAAACAGCATAGTGGAATGTTTTTAGTATGAAGTTTGATACTGGATACGTTATCTAAATTACAAATTTTTATTCAACAGTTAACTCTATAATTTCTTTAACCTTATAATAGCCTTTAGCCTGGGGCAAATAAATTTCAATTTCCCGGTATTTTATGCTGATTTTTTTACCTGTAAAATTTGTGCCGCCGTTGATAAATTTTTCTGAACCGGGAAACTGCCGCAGCCATAGTAAAGATGTTTCTTTATGTTCGTCATCACTAATAATCAAATAGTTAAAGCCTTTGGTTTCAATTCGCTTAAAATTCCCATAAACCGTTTTTAATGACTCACCATCATTACTTTCCTTCTGTCCCATTATAACAGCAAGTTGGCTAAATCCCTTACAATTCTGCTTCATTAAATTCATTGCAAGGTCAACCCCTACTTTTAGCATAGCATCATGATCGCCAATATCTACCTTTCGTTCATCAGCTAATGCGATTAAAATATCAGCGTGCTGTCCTACACAATTGGTATAGGCATTTAAGGCATCTTGTTTCGTTTTAATTTTTGACATATCCAATTTAACCACACAGCTACAAAGACTATCTGCCATTTTTTGTTCTGTTGGACCAGGAACGTGCGCAGTTTGTGAAAATGAATTTTGAGCAAAAAGAAAATAAGCGGCAAGCAGAAATAAAATTCTTCTCATGATAAGGTTTCTAAATATGGCTGCAAAATGCTATAAATTATTCAATTTTCTGATAACGTTAAATTACAATTTATATCCTCTTGAAAAAATGAAAAATTCTTAATACATTTGCAGCCCCGTAATAGCGGGTAATTAATTAAAAATCAAGTATAATAATGCAACAGTACGAAACCGTGATCGTTCTAACCCCGTTGCTGTCAGAAGAAACTGCTAAAGAGGCCGTGGCCAAATACAGCAAGATCTTAACTGATGGCGGAGCCGAAATTGTCCAGGAGGATAATTGGGGTTTGAAGAAATTAGCGTACCCTATTCAAAAGAAAACTACAGGGTACTATCACTTAACTGAATACAGGGCTCCGGGTGATTTAATTAACAAATTGGAGGTCGAATTCAGACGTGATGAACGCGTGCTTCGTTTCCTGACCATTGCACTGGACAAACATGCCATTGCTTACAATGAGAAAAAACGTAGTGGTGCCTTCAACCAGAAGAAACCCGTTAAAGCAGAGGAGGCAGCAAAATAATGGCTAACGATCAGATCCAATACGTTACCGCTCCCAAGGTGGACGATAACCGTAAAAAATACTGCCGTTTCAAAAAGAACGGTATCAAGTACATCGATTACAAAGACGCTAACTTTTTATTAAAGTTCATAAACGATCAGGGTAAAGTATTACCACGCCGTTTAACCGGTACTTCATTAAAATTCCAGCGTAAGGTAGCGCAGGCTGTTAAGCGTGCCCGCCATATCGGTTTATTACCTTATGTAACAGATTCTTTAAAATAATCAGGAGGTTTAAACAATGGAAGTTATTTTAAAACAAGACGTAAAGAACCTCGGTGAGAAAGACGATATCGTTAAGGTAAAACCAGGTTATGGCCGTAATTTTCTGATCCCTAAGGGATTTGCTCAATTGGCTACTGAATCTGCCCGCAAAGTTTTGGCTGAAAATCTGAAACAGGCACAATTCAAACAAGAAAAGATCCGTAAAGACGCTGATGCAATTGCAGCTAAACTGGAAGGCGTTAAGCTAACCATTGGTGCAAAAGCCGGCGAAAGCGGTAAAATATTTGGCGCAATCAACACTATTCAAATTGCTGACGCTTTGAAAAAAGAAGGCTTTGAAGTTGACCGTCGCCGTATCACTTTTGATGCTGAACCAAAATTTGTTGGTGAATACATCGCAAACTTAAACCTGCACAAAGAAGTGAAGGTGAAAGTTCCGTTTGAAGTGGTAGCGGAGTAACGAATATCGGATTTCGGATTTTCGATTTCGTATTTAGAAATAAAAGGTGTTTAGTGAAAGCTAAGCACCTTTTTTATTTAACCCAAATTGTCATTTCGAACGAAGAGGGAAATCTTATACGACATACCAGACGGACATGCATGATGTTTAAGATTTCTCGCATACGCTCGAAATGACATCGTTAATAATAACCCATAAATAAATCCGAAATCGAAATTCCGAAATCCGAAATAAATAGGATATTTTCGTTGCATGAACATGAGAGGTCTCCCTAAGTTGATTTGGCGAATTGTAAAGCTTTTCCTTATACTTTTCTTCGGCATCAGCATTTTATGGGTGATACTGTACCGCTTTGTGAACCCTCCTGTTACCTGGCTGATGGTCACCCGGGGATTTGAACGCAGATCAGATGGCAAAGACTGGAAAATTGATAAACAATGGATAGACTTTGATGATATAGCCGACCCCATGAAACGTGCCGCTGTTGCTGCCGAGGACCAGAAGTTTTTGGATCATTTTGGTTTCGATTTTAAAGCGATGGAGCGCGCCATTGATAAAAACTCGCACAGCCACAAACTAATAGGTGGCAGCACTATATCCCAGCAAACTGCTAAAAATGTATTCCTGTGGCCGGGTCGCTCTTACGTACGCAAAGGTTTTGAGGCTTATTTTACCTTACTCATTGAAACCTTCTGGAGCAAAAAACGCATCATGGAAGTTTACCTCAACGAAATTGAAATGGGTGATGGCATTTATGGTGTGGAAGCTGCCTCGCAAGCTTATTTTCGTAAATCAGCATCCAACCTAAGCACTTACCAGGCAGCTGCCATTGCCTCTATCTGGCCCGATCCGTTGAAATGGTCGCCCGTTAATCCAAGCGACTATGTGAGGCACCGGCAATATTTGATCAGGAAAAATATGCGAAGATTAGGGCCGCTGGATTTTTAGCCCCTATCCCCTAAAGGGGAATTTTTAAAAGCTTATCGCTCCCCTTTAGGGGTTGGGGGCTTTACTTATACTTCCAATTCCTTGTCTTCCCCTCGGCTATCCATTCCAAGGCCTGTTGCATACGCTTTTCGCGTGTTACATCAGTTTTAGCATCGGCAAACCACTCCAGGTATTCCCGTTTGCCGCTTGGACTGAATCTTTCGTATTGTTCCCTTACTATCGGGCTGCTATTTAGTGCACTTTCAAATTCGGCGGGCATGGTTATCTCAGGTTTTGGAGCGGCAGGCTTCTTCTCAACCTTTACCCCTTTTTCGTTGATCGCGATGGCCTGATGGATAAAATCGATCAGGACATCTTCAGGTGGAAGGTCGTTTATACTCAGGATCGGTCCGAAGCTGCCTGCGGATGATTCTTCACCATCACATTTCAGGAAGCCTTTAGGGTCTTGCAGCATTTTTTCTCTCCAGAAACCAAAAGCGCAATGGCGCTTAAAAGCGGCCATCTGGCAAACAGGGCCTTTATAATCAAAAAACGGGAAGCCCCATTTTATAATTTCGGTAAGTTCTGGCGCTGCGCGATGAACAAACTCCCTGATGTGTACAAGGATAGGCTTGGCATAGTCGGGTGATTTAGCGATGTACGCATCCACCCTTTCATTGTATTGTCCCATATAATGCTGAATTTGGAAGACAATATAATAACACTTATTAAGTTTTTAAAACTTCATAAGCCTGTCGGGACTAAACCGTTTTACCCAGCAGTCCATCCAGCGCCGGGTTATGCCTTGCGTGTAAAAACTCGCTAATAGTAATTTCCGCAACATTGTACTGATAAAAGGGATCTTCCATAATGATCTTTTCAACCTCTTCTTTCGAGCTGGCATTCGCAATGAGTATGCCGCCGGTGCGGGGCACTTTGCGGCCTGAAATGATGAAGGTATTATTTTCAGAATACTTTTTCAGATATGCCGTGTGGCCTTCAATGTGCTTATCAACTTCTTCAATCGGGGCTATGTAGTTAATATCGATGATGAACATGGGGGCTAGAGATTAGAGGTTAGTTAATTAGAGATTAGTTTTAACAATTGGGCAAAGCTGTTTCTATGAACCATCAACTATGAACTATGAACCAACCAGGTCCCCAAACAGCTGCACATGCCAGCTCTCTTTAAAGGGCACTTCCCATTTGGTATCCAGTTGTTGCAGGTTTTGCACCAGGTTATTGAATACGATCGTATCGCTATTGATCTTCCCGGCTTTCAGCAATTCTTCAAAATCATGGCGGGGTGCCGATAGTACATACTCTCCGTCACGGTAAGCCAGGTTAAACCGATCGAACAGGTTGATGCCAAATTCCTGCTCCATTTTCTTCATAAAATTTACCGACTTATCAATAGAGCATCCGCTGGCACCAGCCTGGTTCTCATCCACGATCAATATCAGGAAGCGGTTATACCTCACCTCGGCTTTGGCTTTAAGCTGGTGGTTGTGAGCGGTCCATTCAGCCGTAAAATTGTTCAACTGCTGTAGTATTTGCGCCGCCTGTCCATCAGACAGTTCCCTATCTGATTGATATACCCATACCCTTGATTGTTCAGAAAATTGCATTTACAAAAATATCCAATTTATTAACTTTAACGTAAAAGAACTTGTCATGTTAAAATCAATTCTTCTTAAGGCGAAAGGAGGGCTAATTACGCTGTTAATTGCACTTCCAATTGTATTTAGCTATGGTTTTGGTACCGGCATGGGTGAAAAGGAATGGCTGGATTGGAGCAATAAATGCCTGTCGGAGTCCTACAACCCGTCAACTGACGCCAAATTAAAGAAATGGGAGATAGCCCTTACGCCCGACCATTTTATACGTTTGCGAAAAACTTATCAACATGACCGGCAGGAATATTTTTCCTTTAACCTGCAGCGTTTCGCCGATGTAAATTACCTGCATAGTACAGGCCCGGCTGACACCTTACAACTAAAAACTGTTGCGGATGATATCATCGTGCAAACTTATGAAGACCCTAAAGGTGATATTGATTCCATGGCTACCGTGCTAAACCTCCCTGTAAAAACTATGAGCCCCGAACGATTGGACAGCCTGCGCAACGCGCTGATCTTTTTTAAATCGAAAGGGTTATAAACCATTAACCCTCACGGTTATCTCGGCGATATCCAGCACCTGTATGTCCTGTTCTTTTTCGATATGCTTAACGCCATCCCTCAACATGGTCATACAAAACGGGCAGGCAGCTGCTACCACAGTCGCCTTGCTTTCCAGCACATCGGTCATGCGTTCTAAATTGATGTCTTTATTGCCTTTTTCCGGTTCTTTAAACATTTGCGCGCCACCTGCACCGCAGCATAATCCGTTTGATTTGCAGCGTTTCATTTCAACCAATTCGGCATCTAATATTTCTAAAGCTTTACGCGGCGCTTCATAAACATTATTGCCACGACCCAAATAGCAGGGATCATGATAAGTGATCTTTTTCCCTTTAAAGCTTTCGCCGCCTTCGGCTTTTAGTTTGCCTTCATCTATTAATTGCTGTATCAGCTGCGAATGGTGGATCACTTCGTAATTGCCACCAAGACCAGGATATTCATTTTTAATGGTATTAAAGCAATGCGGGCAGCCAGTCACTATTTTTTTTATGTTATAGCCATTCAGCACTTCTATATTCACCATTGCCTGCATTTGAAAAAGGAACTCATTCCCTGCGCGTTTGGCCGGGTCGCCCGTGCAGCTTTCCTCGGTACCCAAAACCGCGAAGCTGATGCCCACATGGTTCAGTATTTTACAAATATCACGGGTGATCTTCTGCGCCCGCTCATCAAAACTGCCTGCACAGCCCACCCAGAACAGTATTTCGGGTTCCTGGCCTTGCGCGGCCATTTCGGCCATGGTTAATATTTTTATTTCGGATTTCGGATGTTCCATCTCGGATTTAGATAATTTTAATAAACCTTAACTGCAAACTCAAAACTGCAAACTGCTAACTGTTTTCCTTCCAGTTAAACCTATCCCCCTGGCTGTATTTCCACGGGGCACCGTTATTCTCCACATTACCGAACATATTATTCAAACTTGCTGGGGCTTGCGATTCCTCCATCACCATATAGCGGCGCATTTCGGTAATGATCTCCAGCGGGTTGATATTTACCGGGCAGGCATCCACACAGGCATTACAGGTGGTACAAGCCCACAATTCTTCACGACTGATATAGTTATCCAGTAAGGATTTATCATCCTTAAAATCCTTGCCATGCTTATCCAGGTTGTTGCCGATCTCGGTCACCCTGTCGCGGGTATCCATCATGATCTTTCGGGGCGATAGCAATTTACCCGTTTGATTAGCCGGGCAAACAGAGGTGCACCTGCCACATTCGGTACAGGTATAAGCTTCCATCAGGTTTTTCCAGGTAAGATCGGTTACATCTTTGGCGCCAAAGCGGGAAACTTCTGCCTGCGGCGGAACGAAAGAAGGATCAAGCATAGCTTTCACCTCATTGGTAACCGACGCCATATTGGTAAACTCTCCTTTAGGATTCAGGTTTGAATAATACGTATTAGGAAAAGCCAGCAGGATATGGAAGTGTTTGGAATAAGGCAAATAGTTTAAGAAAGCCAAAATGCCGATAATATGGAACCACCAGCAGCTGCGCTCGATCATTTCTAATGAAGACGAGCTATCCGGCAGCAAAGGACTTAACAAGGTACTTACCGGAAAAGTGCCCGCTTTTATATAATGCCCAAAATTTAATAGCTGCAGCTTATGGTCAGCGGCATTCATGGTTAAAAAGGCGGTCATCAGTAGTATTTCGATAATGAGGATATAGTTTGCATCTGATTTGGGCCATGAAGTCATCTCCACCCCGCTGAAACGCTTTAAATGACCAATATTACGGCGCACCAGGAAAGTAACACAGGCCACCAGTACCAAAACAGCCAATACCTCGAACCCACCTATCAGCAAGCCATATAAGCTACCTAAAGGGCGTGAAAATATGCGGTGCGAACCGAATATACCATCGATCATGATCTCCAGCACTTCGATATTAATAATGACGAAGCCCACGTAGATAAAAAAGTGCATCACTGCGGCAAAGGGCCGCTTAACCATTTTACTTTGCCCTAAAGCTACTTTGGCCATTACCTTCCATCTTTCGGCTGGATTGTCAGACCGGTCAGCATCTCTGCCTAAAAGTATATTGCGCCTTATTTTACCTGCGTTTTTACTAAACAGGTAAACGGCGGCGGCTAAAATGATGATAAATACGATCTGTCCAATCATTATGCTTGCATAGTATTTTTCAAAGTTAATTTTAAAGTTGAAATGTAAAAAGGTTTTAAATTCGGAATAAAAGGTTAAAAAGTCGGGAGATTCCAATACCGGTGATATCTGGGTATTGAGCAACGTTCTACTATTCAAATACATATCAAATATTTCACCATTCCGGGTTCAAACGCTTGGCTCAAACTAAATTATTTCAAAAAAAAATCCCCATAAATAAAAAAAAAGCTACATTTGCAGCCCCAACGGGATGGTATCATAGCTCAGTCGGTAGAGCAAAGGACTGAAAATCCTTGTGTCGCTGGTTCGATCCCAGCTGATACCACAAAAAAAGCCTTCAGATTAATTTCTGCGGGCTTTTTGTTTTTTTATCACCGGACTGCTGGCATGGCTAACTAAATTGCGAACCCCGGGCAACGGGATCATCAAATCGACCCCTTAATATGCATATTGCTGTGCGACAGCGTGTTTTTACCGTACCTAAAGGTATATCAAGCTCTTCAGCTACTTCTTTATGAGTGTAACCTTTATAGTAGATCAGATTAAGGACGTCCTTATGATCTTTCTTAAGATTATCAACCCACGCTTTGATACCTATCGTGTCCATATTTAAAACAACCGGATCTTGCTTTTCAATATGATCCGAATGAAATTCCAGAGGATCTGTAACTAAACGTTGGTGATACATCCTGCTGCGTAAGGAATCTCTTCCGAGGTTTTTGGTTATAGCTATCATCCAGGTGAATAGTCTGCCTTTTGCCGCGTCGTAGCAGTCAATTGATCTCCAGATCTTCAAAAAGGATTGTTGAAGCAGGTTCTCAGCTAATTCCTGATCATTAACCATTTTAAGCAAAACGCCAAATAGACTTTTGGAGTACATATCATACAACGCCTCTGCACCGATCCGATTTTTAGATTTAAGTGCCTCAATAAGTTTCTCTTCGGTCAAAGGAGAGCTTCGCTTTGTCATTATATAGTTTGAATATAGTTTTAACAAAAGCGTTGCGTAAATGTTAAATACTTACTAAAACCTCAAGTTGTAACGATTGCCTTCTAAAAAACCTATTCAGACAGATATTGCCATAATAAAGCAAAACGGCAGCTTTATTGCTTGCCACTATCCATTTACACTATGTATTGTTAAGGCTGATATAGGTAATGATGTTCAAACAATTACCTAAATGCATTGTTGCCTAATAGCTCTTCAGACCCAATCAATTAATGTACAATACACAAACCGTAGCAGCCAACATCAGGAATGCAAGACTACATAGAAATTACTCACAGGACTACCTCGCATATAAACTTAATATTTCTCAAAACGCTTACAGTAAAGTTGAACTTGGCTATACTAAAGTCACCGTAGAAAGACTTGCTACTATAGCAGAAGTATTAGAGGTAGAACTCATTAAGCTAATTAACGCAGCGGATATCCAGAAAGATGTTGCAGCAGTAAATAGTATCCAAATGGTGCCTAATCTGCTTGAGGTTATTTGTCGCACAACGGGTATGGGCTTTGCTGCCATCGCCCGTGTTACTGAAGATAAATGGATCGCTTGTGCAGTGCGCGATGAGATCATGTTTGGACTTGCACCAGGTGGTGAATTAGACATCGAAACAACTTTTTGCAATAAGATACGCCAAAGTGGAAAAGCTGTCGTTATTGATCATGTTGATAAAGATGAAACATTTACCGGCCACCCGATCCCGGCGATGTATGGCTTTCAAAGCTATATTTCGGTACCTATTATTTCTAAAGATGGTACTTTCTTCGGCACACTTTGTGCAATTGATCCCCAGCCGGCCAAGCTCAATAACCCGGAGACTATCGGTATGTTCAATTTGTTTGCAGATCTTATTTCCTTCCACCTTAATTCGATCGATCAAATGGCTTTGACAGAAACAAATCTTTTGGAAGAGCGCAAGATATCTGAATTAAGAGATCAGTTTATCGCGATATTAGGCCACGACCTGCGCAATCCGCTTGGTGCAGTATCTTGCAGCGCGCAACTCATGCTTCAAATGGATTTAGATGAAGAAGCCATGGTTCTTGTTAATATAATTGAGAGTAGTTGTTATAGGATGATGGGGTTGATAGAAAATGTCCTGGATTTTGCCCAGGGCCGCTTAGGCGATGGTATAACTTTAAATCTTAGCGTCAACAAATCGTTTGAAGACGTATTGAACCAGGTTATTACAGAATTGAGAGTTATATGGCCCAAAAAGATCATTGAAACGCAATTCAATTTATCCGAACCTGTATTCTGCGATAGTAGTCGTATTGCCCAGCTCTTTTCAAATCTTTTGGGCAATGCCATCACTCATGGTAAAAACGATACGCCTGTTAGGGTTGAGGCGATCAGTGGTAAGGACGAATTCATTTTGTCGGTGTCTAATTCTGGGAATAAAATTCCTGATGCTGCAATGGAACGCCTCTTTCAGCCATTTTCCCGTGGGGAAGTTGAGCCGGGCCAGCAGGGCTTAGGGCTGGGTTTATATATAGCCTCAGAGATCGCTCTTGCCCATGAGGGCACACTCAGGGTTGAATCTACAGTGGAAAGCACTTGTTTTACTTTAAGGTTACCTCAAAACGGAGTAAATCAAAATTGATCAATACAAATAGTTCGATCGCGGCTAATATCACAAAAAAGCCCTCAGATCGATTTCTGAGGGCTTTTTTGTGCATTCCGGCTTGCCCACCCAAATGCCATTTTGATTTTGATAAAACATTTGCTTAACTTTATTATACTTCTTCAATTATAATAACCACTAAGCATATTATTTGATCTATTAAAATACAGCTCATTAAGCTATGGCCATTAATGAGTAATATATCTAATCTCAAAAGTTTAAATTCCGCGAAAGCCGAAAAGCGGATCAAGAGTAGGCAAAAGTAACCCCCTAAACACTATGGGCTTATCAGCAATCTATATCGACAAAAATGGGAAAAGCGAGGTTATCGCTAACCCTGCCAACCCAGGATCAATTCCAAAGGATCTTATTGATGTTTTAAAGAAATATAAATTATGCGATATTAATTTTGACAAGGATCACCCCGGAGGGAACACAGCTCAAAAAATTGATGAGTTTAATAAATCAAACCGAGATAACCTGGCAGAAAAACAGCGATTGCAAGCAACAATTGATGCATTGAATGCCAAATATAGCGATGCAAAATTTAAGATCACCTTAGCAGAAGATAAAGCCAAATGTGATGTTATATATCATGATACCATAAAAGCCATAAATGAGGGAACCGGTAAATTTCTCGGCATTAAAGGGCCCGATAAACCACAAGCGCGGCAAGACGCAAAAGATGCGAAGGATGCCTGCCATAAGGCCGCACAAGGCAAATTTGATGCAGCGAAAAAACCAATAGATAAAGCCCGGAGCGAAGACAAGGATCTTAAAGCAGCTGAAGCTGCTCAAAATGCTATTTTGATCCCTGATCTTCCTTTAACATGTGAAAAAACAGATGCATGCACTCAAGGATGCAGGGTATGTGTCATACTATTTTCAAACAATGAGGAAATTGTAGTTAAACAATATGAAACATCAAAGTTTTTCGGGGAAAATCAACTCTATTTTTGTAGCTGCACGGAGTTTGAAAGAGACCGCTATAAAATAAAAGATGGCAAAATTGAGAAAGTACCGAAGGAAAAGTAGCGGCGAATAGTTAAGTTTTGATTAATCAATAATGGCAAAGGACTGAAAATCCTTGTGTCGCTGGTTCGATCCCAGATAGTACAAAAAAGTCTTCAGATTAATTTCTGAGGACTTTTTGTTTTCAAACGTGAATAGGCGGATTACGAGGACTGCAAATGCTTAGGTATTATAGGTCGGGGTTATAAATCCCGACCTACGCGGCGTATTTTCAGCACCTGGCAAATAGTTTATTATTCCATTAGTTTTTGCTGATCGCTAATAAAAAAAGGTTTCGGAAATTATCTTATCGTCCTTTACACCGAAAACTGCAATTTCTGCCAATTGTAACCGCTGGCCATTTTTTAAGGTCATGTCCCTGCCCATGGCCACGCTAAAATAGTCGCCCCCAACTATTGGTTCGCTGCTGAAGAAGCTGTGTACTTCTGCTATAATTTCCTGCCTGGCTTTTGATTTGGCTAAAACCGCTTCAATACCCTTAGTTACAGTAGGCACACCCATGGCCAAAGCATGTTCGGGTTCGGTACAAACAATGTCTGCACTATAAAACTGTTGATAGATTTCTGCCACTTGCCTTTGTTGAAAAAGATCATAGTAGCGATTGGCTAATTCCTGTGTTGTCATTTTTTTGATTTTTAATAATACAAAGTTAGCTTGTCGTTCAATACTTAAAGTATCAAAAAGTGTTGTATATTTGCTCAATCGTATCAATTTATAAAAATGGACGCTTTAAGTACCGTATTAGAGGCAACCAGGCTCAGAAGTGTTGTTTATAGTAAATTTCCCCTTGCGGCCCCGTGGGGACTGGATGTTGTTAAGGATGATAATTCGCAATTCTGGCGGCTGGTGAGCGGCAGCTGTACTGTTGGCTCGCCTGATGGTCGTATCATAGAATTGGCGGAGGGCGACCTGGTATTTGTGCCTCACGGTAGCGCCCACTGGATAGCAGATAAATCTACAAGTTTACGTATGCCCTCGCCCGAATTTGTTAAAGCCCGCAGAGCGGGGATCCCTGTTTTTAACAGTGGCGGCGATGTAACTACCCTTATAGCGGGCCATTTTGAATTTGATTACAAGCCCATGCATCCTTTTTTAAAGGATCTGCCGCCAATTATTCATATAAGGCAATATGTGACAGAAAACCAGCTTTTATTAAAGCAGGTTACACAATTGATGTTGGAAGAACTCAATAACGAAAGGCCGGGAAGCAGTGTAATGCTGAAAAGTCTATCGGAAATTATGTTTATCAATATCATAAGGGCATATTTAGAACAGGCTGTGCCCGGCACTGGTTTTCTTTCCGCATTAAATGACCCAAGGATCAGCAAGGCACTCAAACTGATGCAGGATTCACCCCAAAACGATTGGACGCTGGAGTCTCTTGCATCGGAGATCGGCATGTCACGTTCTGTTTTCTTTAACCGGTTTAAAAAATTAGTGCATGAAACACCGTTGAGCTACCTTACCAACTGGCGCATCAGACAAGCCCAAAAGCTATTAATGACGGATAACAGCAATATATCCGAAATTGCAGCAAACGTCGGTTATCAGTCGGAATCAGCTTTTAACAGGATCTTTAAATCAAAAACGGGGCAGACTCCCGCAATGTACAGAAGAAACAAGTTTTCGCGATAATTTTTCGCATGTGGCCTTTTTATTTTCAAGTGTGAGTGAGCGGATTACGAGGATTGCAAATTCTTGGGTATGATTGGTCGGGGATTATAAATCCCGACCAACGGGGGTGGTCGCGAATTAGATGATTTGACGCTTTCTCTTTTTTCTTGTCCCCCAAACTGGTATTATGGGTCGGCATTATAAATCACGGCCCACGTGTAAAACACCCTTTTTATACGTGTAAAATACCTTTTCAAAAACGGGAAAAACACCCTTGTACCAGGAATAACTTCTTTGCAGCTTTGATATACAAAAACATTTAACCAATCAACAAAGGTTAAAACTACACCTTAACATTTAAATCAAAAAAATCATGGACAATGCAGGAAATCAAGCAGATGGTAAAATGCCACGTGGCGCAAAACCATCTCCAAGAAATGCACTTGCAGCCGCTATGCCTCACCAAATGGTAGGAGCAACGCCTGCAAGTTTTTTGTATCAGCCAAATGCTTTATCCTTTTGGGGCAACTACGTTCATGGCGATTGCGTTACGGCCGAAGAGGCTTTTGCCAAGGCTTGTAATAGCCCGGAAATTTTCATTCCAGAGCAAGAGGCGATTGACTGGGCCCAGTCCAATGGATGGTTGGAAGGAGCTAACTTATCAGAAGTATTAGAAAAAATGACCACAAATGGCTTCCAGACGGGTGGAGTAACTTATGATGATGGAGGTTATAATTCTGTTGATTGGACGAATACTTCAGTATTGCAAAATGCTATTTCAATTGGTCCTGTAAAAATCGGTGTTGGAGGAGACCAGCTCGATACTGCCTGGCATAATGGATTTTGGAACGTAGGTAAAAAAAACGGATGGTTTGCAACAGGGTTCGGTCCCGAGCCGAAAGAAGATCATTGTGTAAGCTTATGCGGATATGGAACGCTTTCATGGCTGGCACAGCAATTTGGCGTTCAAGTGCCCAACGGTGTAAATGGACAAGATACAGGTTATGCTTTATTCACCTGGGATTCCATCGCAATTATCGATCAGAGTTCTATGTTAGCAATTACTTATGAAGCATGGGTTAGAAATCCGACGACAATAATAATGGGTACATATCAAAGGCGAATACTTGAAGTTGTCACAACCTTTGCAAATGAGAACGACGGCACCTGGCTCCTGACACCAAGCTTAGACCTGGCTTTTATTAAAACGAACAACACCCCAAATGGCAATGTTGAGGTACATATTGCCTCAAGGGCTTCCAATTATCAGCAAAGGATACTTGACGTAGCGACCATTTTCGGAAATGAGAACGATGGCACCTGGCTCCTGACACCAAGTTTAGACCTAGCTTTTATTAAAACGAGCAACACTCCAAATGGCAATGTTGAGGTACATATAGCCTCAAGGGCTTCCAATTATCAGCAAAGAATACTTGACGTAGCCACCACTTTTGCAAATGAGGACGACGGCACCTGGCTCTTAACACCAAGTTTAGACCTGGCTTTTATTAAAACGAGCAACACTCCGAATGGCAATGTTGAGGTACATATCGCCTCAAGGGCTTCTAATTATCAGCAAAGGATACTTGACGTAGCCACCACTTTTGCAAATGAGAACGACGGCACTTGGCTCTTAACACCAAGTTTAGACCTGGCTTTTATTAAAACGAGCAACACTCCGAATGACCATGTTGAGGTACATATAGCCTCAAGGGCTTCCAATTACCAGCAAAGGATACTTGACGTAGCCACCACTTTTGCAAATGAGAACGACGGCGCCTGGCTCTTAACATCAAGCTTAGACCTGGCTTTTATTAAAACGAGCAACACCCAAAGCGGCTGTGTGGAGGTGCATATAGCTTCAAAGTAATTATTAAAAATATAAAAAAATGCATAAAAAGCCCTCAGATTATTTCTGAAGGCTTTTTATTTTAGAAGGTTTACAAGAATCCTTAAAAATCATCCGATCTCTTCTTCATCGTATTTTTCAGCAGGTCTATTTTTTGCAAAAACAGGGCGTCCATTGCTTTTAATACACGTTTGCTTTGGCCCAGGCCTAATACGCCGCCGCCTTTGCCTTTATCCACATCATATAAAGTGTGGTCTACACTTTTAGTGGTTTTATCATTTTTATCGTCATAGTTGATCAGGATATTATCAATGGTATAGCGGTAACGGCCTTTTTTCAGTTCGAGTTTAATATTGTATTTCAGTGTCATTGGTTCATCGCCAACGCCAGTTTCGGTTTTAAAAGTAGCCGGTTCTTCAATTGAAGCTATTATAAGGCCGCCTTGGGAATCATCTGCAGTAAGTTTGACATTGGTGAGAGCCAGTTTGGTGATAAACAACTTAGCATCTTTATACAGGTCTGAAACGGTAAACGAGGTATCCACCTGCACTACATCGCCATAGTATAAATACCGGTCTTCGGTTTTGTAATTGAATGGTCCCTGTGATTGGGCTTTCGAAATAAAAGGCAGTAAGCATACAGCCGCTATTAATAGTTTTCTCATATCGATGCTGATTTATCTGTTTAACAATTACTAATATTCAATTTTAAACAAATAAATTAAGAGTATCATTTTTTGGTGGGTGGAATTTTCAGTCCCTCCTACTTTCTTTCACCGACCAAATCCCCGTGTTCACCGACTTGTTCAAACCTTCCGCAAGGTTTAACTTTTAAGCACCGGGGTCTTTCTATAGTTTTGGGTAACAATAAAATTTAAGGCCATGAACTTTCAACCAACAGTTATCCCCAACCCTAACGATCACATCAATGCATCCTCTATTTTTAGCGGGATCAAGAAAACCATTTTTTCAAAAGATTTCAAAGGCGGAAAGGTAAGTAACGTGTTTGGAAGCACAGAACTTGATTTTACTAACGCCGACCTCAACGGTATTGCGGTCATTGATATTTCGCAAGCTTTTGGCGAAACTACCATAACCATCCCTGCTGATTGGCGCGTTGAAACAGATGCTACCCAATTTTTCTCGGTAGTGGATGATTCACGCGATAACATCTACCAAACCAAAAACACCGATAAAACATTGGTGCTGAAAGGGGTCTCGATATTTGCAAGTGTGGAGATACGGAACAGTTTGTAATAATAAACACTGCGTAAAGCTATTTTTTCCTCATCATCGGGATTTGCAAGTTATCCGGGCGGTTTTCAATCTTCTCAAAACTACGCCCATCCACGTGTTTGGCTCCCCAAAACATCAGGTCGTTTAAAATATAGACCAGGTCGAACTCGCCATAGATCTGCCCCTCTGAAAGTCCAAACGGGGCAAATGCTTTGCCTAAAATGCTTTGCGTGGCATTTACCTCCCATTTATCAAAACCTTTAGAGGCAGCCTGGTTCATTGCATCAGCAAAACCCTGGATCAGTGGGGTTATCTCATAAGCCTCATCAGCAATATAATCTATCTTTTGGGCACCTGTGGCAATCGGATGTTCGCCCGGCCAAACAGTACGCCCTTTGAGGACGATCTTCATCAAGGGCACTTTACCATAAGCATCAGCAGAGTTGATCATTTGAAGTGTAAATTTCCCATCTGCCGAATACTTAAAAGTTCTGGTCAAATAAAAGGGCTTCATGTTCCCATTAGCATCTTTAGAAATGCTGGGACGAACTTCGGGAGCAATGCTCACCCATTCGCCAACGCTTAATTGTTTTACCTGCTCTGCTGTCATTTTGTTATCGCTTAAATAACAAAGTTGTTAGCTTTGTATGATATATGCAAGTAGTCAGTATAAAACTTTATAGTACATTTTTTTAGACCAATGGCCAGTATCAGAAAAAACAAAGATTTCAACCCTTATAATTGTCCCGTTACTCATTGCATGAACCTCATCGGCGGCAAATGGAAAATACTGATCATTTATGCGGTCAGTCTGAATTGCAACCGTTTTAGCAAGCTGCAAAAGGCTCTGCCTATTATCAGTAAACAAATGCTGGTGAACCAATTAAGGGAACTGGAAGAGGACAAAATCCTGGAACGGATCATTTATGCCGAGATCCCGCCACGGGTAGAATATAAGATGACCGCTTATGGCCAATCGCTAATGCCCGTGATTTCGGTTTTGCAGGATTGGGGTTTGAAAGACCTGGAAAAGAAAGCCTGATATTATCGTGGGTTCCTTGCTTGTAATTTATTCCTTTTTAGTATTCTTGTGTTAGCATCAATTATTCCCCCTAATGAAAAAAATCGCCCTGTTTTTTTTGTTACTGAACTTTGCAGCACAAGCACAGGAAAAAATAAAATGGCCCCATCATAAAAAAGCCGTTATTGTGCTTACTTATGATGACGCGCTCAATTCGCAGCTCAATATCGCCGTCCCTCAGCTGGACTCCGCACATTTAACCGCAACTTTTTTTCTGACAGGTGATATCGACTATCAAACCATACCCCGGTGGCGTGCGCTTAGTAAAAAGGGCTATGAGCTGGCAAACCACACTATTTATCACCCATGCTTAAGTACCGAAGATAACCCAGTGGCTTCTGATAAATATACTATTCCAGGCATGCTCAGCGAGATCGACGTGATGAACCACTTTTTATTCGCTATTGATGGTAAAACAACACGCACCTATGCTTATCCCTGCACGGAAACACTCGCGGGCGGCAAAGACTATGTAGATACGCTCAGGAAATACGGCCTGGTGAAATACGCCCGTATTGGCGGCGATGTGGATGCGGTGATCACCGATTTTAAACACCTCGATCTGATGCAGGTACCCGCCTATGGCCTCGAAGATAACACCAGCGGCACACAGCTTATTGCTTTTGTAAAACTGGTACAGCAGGGTGGGGGCATGGGTATTTTTATGTTTCACGGTATTGGCGGCGATTATATCACCACATCTGTAAAAGCACATAAAGAATTACTGGATTATCTCAAAAAAAACAAGAAGGATATTTGGGTAGCCACTTTTCAGCAGGCGCTGGATTATGCTACACAGGCAAACAAGCCAAAGTGATCCTGATACCAATTTAACATAAAGTCCTCAATTACTGCAAATGCTTGTACGGAAGCCTGTTTTCGATTTACATTTACTGTATATTGGACATCAATTCCAAATAAGACCTACACATGAGATCTTTTTTAATAACTCTTTTTCTTACTTGCCTGTTTTTTCAAAGCCAGGCACAATTAACAACCGCCAAGCTATTTGGCGACCACACTGTATTGCAGCGAAACAAGGAAGTACCCGTTTGGGGATGGGCTGCAAAGAATGCTAAGGTTACTATCAGCTTTAATGGGCAGTCGGCAAGTGCAAATGCGGACAGTAAGGGTTATTGGAAAATTGTACTGAAACCTATGACTGAAGGCGGCCCTTATACGATGAAAATATCTTCGGGTAGTGAGCAGTTGGTTTACAATGATATCATGATAGGCGAGGTATGGCTCTGCGGCGGGCAGTCAAATATGGAATTCCATTTAAGGGACGCTTACGGTTATGCGCAGGAACAAAAAACAGCGGGTCAAGCATCCATTCGCCAATTCACTGTTCCCGACAAACTAAGCCTTGAACCCGAGAATAATATATCAGGTGGCCAATGGGTAAAAGCGGACAGCAATACCGTGGGCAATTTTACTGCAGTGGGCTACTTTTTTGCAAAACAGCTGTCACAGCAACTGCATGTTACTGTCGGTTTAGTTTATAGCAATTGGGGCGGCACACAGGTGGAGGACTGGATCAGTAAAGAATCCATGTTGAGTTCGCCCGAGCTTGGGGCAGCTACTAAAGCCCTCCCTACAACCTGGGATGGCGTAAAACAACGGTTAGACAAGCAACTAAAGGAATATGCCTTTAAAAATGGCCCGGTTGTTACTTATACGGTGGAGCAACTTGCTGATCAGCCTGCCTCCTTTTTTAATAACTGGCAGTATGGTAATGCCCCCTGCGCATGGGAATGGATAGGTAAATTATATTCGTACCGGGGTGATGGTTTTATGCAGAGAACTATAAAGTTAGACAGCTCTTATTCCCATCGCAGTTCAGTTATCCGTTTAGGCCAAACTGATGCCGACCTGGTGATGTATATCAACGGAAAGCTAATAAGAAAAGAAGCTTTGAGCGGTAATTATCAACTCGATCTGCCAGCTGGCATCTGGAAGGCAGGCGAAAACAGTTTGCTGATCGATCTTTTATCGCCGCAAAAAAATCCATCCTGGTTTGGTATAGGTATCGATGGTGAGTGGAACAATATTTATGTGCGGTTTGCAGATACCACCATCAACTTAGCGGATAATAACTGGCGCGTGATGCCTGATCTGGCTAAGCCCTACCATTTTGAGTTTTTGCCAAATAATACGGCTATGATACTTTATAACGCTATGATCAATCCATTGGTTCCGTATGCCATGGCCGGCGTGATCTGGTACCAGGGTGAAGCAAATATTGACAGGGCTTTTCAATACCGTACTTCATTCCCGCTGCTTATTACTGATTGGCGCAGTAAGTGGAAACAGGATTTTCCCTTCTTATTTGTACAGTTATCTTCTTATGGCGGTATGCAGAGCAGCAATATGGGAAGCAGTATAGCCGAATTAAGAGAAGCGCAAACAATGGCTTTGCAATTGCCAAACACGGGCATGGCGGTAACTATAGATATCGGCGATGCTTACAATATCCACCCAAAGGATAAGGCAGATGTGGGCTACAGGCTTTCAGCTAAAGCGCTGAGTATGACTTATCATCTGCCGGGTTTTTCTGAAAGCCCGCTGTTCAGTTCTGCTGAATTTAAAGATAATTATGCCGAAGTTAACTTCATTCATGCTGATAATGGGCTGATGGTAAAAGACAAGTACGGATATGTGCGGGGTTTTGAATTAGCAGGTACCGATCATAAATTTTACTATGCCATGGCAGCTATTGTTGGTGGCAATAAAGTGAAAGTATGGTGCGACCAGGTTACACAGCCTGTAGCCGTACGCTATGCCTGGACCGACGCCCCCATTGATGCAAACCTTTTAAACAAAGAGGGATTCCCGGTTAGCCCTTTCAGATCTGATAACTGGAAAAGTGTAACCGAAGGGCATAAATTTGAGTAAATAAATGCCGGTTTGGGCATTTCATTTTGATAAAATATTTCCATAATGATCGCATTTGAGGACAGGGAACGGGCACGAACGATCCGCATAAATTAAATATGTTTTTTAGCTGACGGAATAATTATCCCGATCCTTCTTTTTTTCTCAGATTATTATTTTTGATGAACTGCTATCTATAGCAGTGTAACGTTTTAATTTTTATAACACTAAAACGGAATATCCCTAATAATTGCAAAGAAACCGCCCGGTTCCTGTATTAAGGTGATTCCTGTATATCAAACAATATCAGCTATTTATAAACATTTTTGAATTCCATACGTATAAATGGCAGTAAAATTGCTATACAGTTATTCATTAAAACACTTCATATGATAACAATATATTTAGTACTTAAAATAAGTGCGCTGCTGGCGGTTATGCTGCTGCCTTTAGGTAGTCCCAGGAAGAAGAAAAAAGGATACTTTATAGAGATCAGCAATTGGGTTGTAAATGAAGATGGACAATTAGAACACCTCACTAAGAAATTGCCTGATCATCACGAACTTTAAAATAAAATTTGTTCAGGTCACCTGCCTGATCTGTCAAAAAGCCTCTCCATTCGAGAGGCTTTTTTTATGAGCATACCCCAGCATTAATAATGGGGTTTAAAATCCTGGTTAACCACCGGTAATGAAGTGGGTATAGTGATCACATTAAATTCATGATTTACGGTTTTATGGCAGTTATTGCAATTATTGGTCAGGTCGATAAATCCGTTCTTAAATAATTGCATATCCTTTTGCTGTATCGCCGTATTGATGCTGCTTAGAGCCGGATCTATCATCCCGATACTTTTTACTTCAGGCCTGTCAGTACAATATTTTTTAATATCATCCAATGATTCCCCTATTTCGTGCACCTCAAAGTCGGCCAGTTTCCAGTTTTTGTTGGTTCCGGCAAACCAAAGCTTAGCGTGGTGCAGTTGGATACCCAACATAAACTCGCCCAAACCGGGTTTGTAAGTATCATTCAGTTTTTTTTGCAAGCTGTCAACCTGGGCCTGTAATTGATCGGTGTTATTGGTTGACCCGCCACATGCGGCAAGCATAAAAAACACCCCGAGAATTAGTATCGTTTTCATAACCGTGTTGATAAATGATGGCTTGATAAATATATTTTATTTTATCAACTTTTTATAACCATCAATAGTATCCATGCCGATACATTTGGAGCATCATATCCGGCACAATTCCGTTTGCTTCTCATTTAACATTTGTTTGCTTTTAGCGAAAAATATATTTTAATATATTACTTATTGTATTTACATTTAAGTAAACCTATCTCCATTAAAAACAACGAGTTATGAAAAAAAATCACTTTTTATGTTTTGGTTTATTATTTTTAGTATGCCAATTCGCAGCTTTAGTTACTTATGCACAAGTTAATCAGCCCGTAATCGCTTTTGTAACCATCCAGAGTGCAAAGAGCGGTACAATTAAGGGCGGCAGTATGCAAAGAGAAACCGAGGGACAGATCGAGTGTATCGGTTTTAGCTATACCGTTAAAAGTCCGCGCGATGCCGCTTCGGGCCTGCCGAGCGGCAAACGGGTTGAAGGCGCCATTACTATCACTAAGCATCTTGACATATCTACGCCCCAATTACTGCAAATGTTATACACCAATGAATCTCTTAAAAGCGTTAAGATCGATTTCTATAAGAGATCAGCTACCGGGATGTTGACCTTGTTCCAGGCTATCCAGCTTACCAATGCTACAATTTCTGAGGTATCGCAATATGGGGGAACGCTTTCGCCCGATAAATTAATACCAAACAGCTTGGTTAATGAGAATGTCTCTTTTACTTTCCAAAAAATAGAGTTCTCAAACATTGAAGGAAAAACTACAGCTGCTGATAACTGGATGCAGTAATTGATTTGAGCCGGGCCTCCGCATTATTTGAGCCTGTTGCTAATAATGCGGTGGTTGTTATTTATTTCCCAAACGGCGGCAACCCGTTTAACTGTCTGGATACCGGCAAATCGTTACGCGGGCGTACCGACTGATGAAAATTGGTACAGTAATATACCTGCAGGTGCAGCTCCGTGATACCATTACGCACTATCGCGATATCAGGCAATTGCTTTACCTGGTCAAAAAACGGCTTTACATCATTGGCTACATTACCGGGATAGTCCTGATCGATAATAACGGCATCGTCACCCACCAATGTTTTCGGGTCAACTAAAAAAGCCAGGTTCCTTGGGTCGTTATTAAAACAGATAATTTCTTTTTGCCCTTTTAGCGCCCAGTCTACTTTACCTGCCAGCCACCAGCGGGTGCTACCCGCGAATATCTTCTTGTTTTGCAGCCAGCCTTCCTTTGCAAAGCGGGTCTGAATATCTGTGTAATCTATCCCTTGTATGGTTGGATCTACATTGTCGCCATGAAATTTGTGTACCGCCCATTTTGGCCCGTATGACTGCCAGAAACCGGTTACCATGTGCGTTCCTATAACGCCAATGGTGATCACTGTAAAGCAAGTTGAAAAGATAAGCCAGCGCCTGGTGCGCACCCGTGTTTTGCTTTCATTGCTCAGGCTTTTATCAATGGCAAATCCCAATGGGATAAAGAGCATCATATAGCCAGGAGCCTGCCAGTGAAAATGGTATTGCAGATCGGCCCATAAAGTTACTACCGTGAAGAATACGATAGGCAGTATAGATAACCAAAAGAAAAAACTGTACTTCTTTGAAGTATTGCGCAATTTAAAAGACTGGTAAAGTTGACCGATTATAGGAACCCATATCCAGGGCAGTAAATAAAGGGCCTGGCCCAGAATACTGCGCCCAAACCACTCAGGATGCAACGCGAACTTGCTGCCAGTACCGGCCCTTGAACCCTGGAAAACAAAGGATACCCAGTTATTATTATAATTCCACCATAATACGGGTGTAGCGATAATAATAGTGATCAGTATAGCCAGGTACGGGCCAGGGTGCCAAAGCCAGTGCCTTTGATCTTTATTGGCCCAAAGAAAAATAAATACGCCTGCAAAAATAAAAAGCACATGGTATTTACTCAATGTGGCTAAGCCAAGTGATATACCTATTAAGATCCATAGCATCCAGGTGCGGCGGCTATGTCGCAAGGTTGCTATATCCTCGTTGTCAGGGCCAAACATCAGCTGAACAATAAAATAAACACTGGCCAGCCAAAAGAACATTAAAGGTGCATCAGGCTGATACCAACAGGCAACCGCCACTGTGAACATAGCGCTCAAATTCATCACTAAAACAGCCCAAAAGCCTGCCCTTGCATTAAACAACTTACGGGTGATGAGAAACATCAGCCAGCTTGTACCGGCAAATAAAACTACTGCAGGGAACCGCAAGCCTAAATTGGTAAGGCCAAATATTTTGATCGTGAGGCCACTTAGCCAAAAAAACAGCGGCGGTTGATCCAGGTAACTCCATTCCAGGTGAACAGCCCCACGGAAATAATAAGCCTCGCCATTACCCAACCCTGTATAGGCCGCTATCAAAAGGCGCAATACAAATGTGATCAGTATCAGCACAAGGGTGTATAGCGCTGCATTATTTTCGGATAGTTTCTTCATTTCAGGAACCGGGATATTCCCCAGGTTGCAAAGTGAACAATTCTTTAAAAGAATTACGAATTATTTATACAATTTTTAAAAATGTCTTGTCCGTGATGTCGGCATTTGTTGATTCGAGCAGGCAAATCCTGGCCAGTAAGAAATATTTTAAACAAAAAGGCTTCCTGGTCCATCAGGAAGCCTTTTTGCTGAAAGTCTTAGTGTCTCACAGCGTGACGATGATGCATCATGTGGTGCCTTTTAAACGATTTATGATAGTGCTTACTTTGCGCGTTTACCGCCTGGAAACTAAAAGTTGCCAATAGAATGATTACTAATACTTTTAATGCTTTCATAATTTATAGGTTATTTAAATCAATTTCAATTTCACTTTTTAAACTGATTTATCAAAATATTATTATTCAACAGCGATGAAACCTTACCCGTTTCGATATCATAAAAAACGTCATTTATTCACTCCAAACAGCTATTAACTGGTGGTTTTTGTAATAGGAGAGTCTATTTAAAAGAAAAAAATAGTAACAGAATTAATACAAATAAACGATGGCCCTGACGGGTTTATAACAATGCCTATTTTTTAGCCCGTAGTACTATTATGCAGGGCATTCCATTTTTTACGGTGGAACACATTTCAAAGGGATTCCGCGGACTGAAATGGTATTAATAGTTAAAAAATTTAACTATTAATGTACTGACAAAACAGGGTCAGTACATTAATCAAATAGGTTGCGTAAATTTGTATATACCCGGTTCTGCTATAACAAACAGCCTCTTTTTGTGCTTTTTAGCATGCAACACTACCATGCCGTACCTCATTATTTGTACAGGCATTTCCTTAAAATTGCTTAATATTAAAACTCATATTAAATATTAAACAATTTTAAGGAAAATATTAAACCTTTTAAGATGGATAACGTATACTTAACTATTTAAGATGAGTGAGATTGAATAACCCCAAAATTACAGGTGCATGAGAAATATATTAAAAACGCTTTGCCTCATCTGTATTTTGCAGTCTTTAAATTCATCAAAAATTTACGCAGCAACTATCGATTGGAAAGGCACAACCAGCATAGACTGGGGCACCGCCACTAACTGGAGTCCTGCCACGGTTCCTGCACCCGGTGATGCTGTTCAGATAGGTGTTGTTGCTTTTACCAATCAGCCAACTTTAAACTCCGGAACAATCACAACCATTGGCAGCCTTACTTTTGGGGTCACAAAAAACATTACGCTCACTGTAAATAGCGGATCTACACTTGCAGTAACAGGGAGTATTACTCAAAATCCAAGCAACGCATTTTTAACGGGTTCTGGAACCTTGACAACAACGCTTGCCGGAGCCGGCTCAATAACCTGTGCTTCAGTGAATGTAGGGAATAACAGCGTATTTCTATCTCTTTTCACAACTAATAATCTCAATTTAGTTTCAACTATCTCCAATTTTCACATTACTGGTAATGTTGCAGTTAATTCTACCACCTTTGGGGTTCTTTTTCTGGGGTTCGCCTATAATAACGCTACTTTTTCGGTACAGGGTGGTACAACCGTGATCGATGGCACCATATTAACTGCCAATACAAACAGCGGGCTTTTTCCAACTACATTTGCCACGCCAACTTTTAGCGTTGATATGCCTTCGGGTTCGTCCCTAAGCCCGGTTTTGCAACTTACTAATGCTGCAGCGATAAATACGGCAAGCGTTGCAGGAACAATCGATTTTTATAATAATACGGGGGGGACTGGCACAAGTACAGTTTATTACAACGGGGCAACCAACCAGGAAGTTTACACTAATACAACTGCAGCGCTAAATACAAGCCCTGATGTATATCAAAATCTTATATTTTCGGGTTCTCTTACAAAAAAAGCAGACGGTGGTAATTTAACGGTAGGCAACAACCTTACTCTGGCAGCTGCAAGTACCGAAACGGTGGATTTTGCTACCAACAACCCGACAGTTACAGTTGGAGGAAATTTAACTACAAACAGTGGCACTACGTTGAAGCAGGGAAGCGGTAGTATTACCGTCGGTGTAGACGTAGCGAATGGAGGTACACTTACTTTGGGTTCAGGCGCTTTAAATGTCGCAGGTAATTATACCAATACCGGTACTTTTACCGCTTCAACCGGCATGGTTACTTTTAACGGCTCCACTGCCGAAACACTAAACGATTCAGGTAATGGCACCCAATTCAATTTCGTTACATTTAACAGCGGTGGTAGTAAAACGATTAACTCAGGAAATTTTTCGGTATCCAGTACCGGGGTGCTCACTATGGGCAGCAGCACATCCCTTGCAGCAGGCGGCTATTTGACGTTAAACTCAGATGCAAGCGGTTCGGCCACAGTTGCAGCCATACCGGCAGGGGCAAGCATAACGGGCAATGTAAATGTGCAACGGTATATAACCGGCGGGGCAGGTCATCGGAGCTATAGATTGCTTTCGTCGCAGGTTACACAGGGAAGTGGTGATTATAGCATAAATTATTTGATTAATTCTACTTTTCTGACTGGCACTGGCGGCACCGGTGGCGGTTTTGACAAGGCCGGTAATCCCACTTTATACCTGTTCCGCGAAAATCTGGCACCCCTTTATACCACCTATATAAACAGTAATTTCAGAGGGATCAATACAATCAGTTCATCACCTAACTATCTTATTGATGGTGATGCCGGAACATTTAATATCCCAATAGGTAATGGTTATTTGTTCTTTTTTAGGGGCAGCAGAGCTACAGTTAACCCTTATATAACTACTACCATTCCTATTGCAACTACATTAACGGCAACAGGGACATTAAATGCAGGCGCCATCACTGTTATAGATTGGTACACACCCGGTTCCTCAAATTTGGGATACACCACCACCAGTGCGAATAGTACAGTAAGGGGTTTTAATTTGATGGGGAACCCCTATGCAAGCTCGATAAACTGGGATACGTTCAGTACTACAGTCAGTACCGCTGGCCTTTACGGCCCGAGTCTTACTCAATTTATGTATGCACTTAACCCGGTGAGTGAAAATTACGGTGTTTATCAAGTCGGGACAGGTGGTGTTGGTACTAACAATGTCAC
Organism: Bacteroidota bacterium; assembly: GCA_013286565.1. Lineage (GTDB taxonomy): Bacteria > Bacteroidota > Bacteroidia > Sphingobacteriales > Sphingobacteriaceae > Mucilaginibacter. The sequence goes on along the minus strand of JABDFM010000010.1, from coordinate 14,056 downwards.
CAATATTATTGCCAGCGGGCAGGGTTTTTTTGTAAAAGCAACCAGTACTTCCGCCCAGTTGACCTTCAATGAAACCGCGAAAGTAAACACCCAGGTTACGGGGCCGTCCCTGCTTATGGACAGTCAACCGCTTGCCCAGGCCTCCAACCAGATGCTCCGCTTGCGCATGTTAAAAGACTCTGTTAATACCGATGAGATCTTTATCCGTTTTAACAGCACAGCCAAAGCAGCTTATGATCAAAATGAAGATGCCATCTATCTAACCGGTCAGGGACAGGTAAGCCTGGCAAGCCTTTCAGCTGATAACATTAGTTTAGCGATCAACCAGTTGCCATTGCCTAAACAACAAGCACAGGTGGTGGGCTTAAAAATAAATGCCAAAGCGGATGGTATTTATAGTTTAAACATGGTTGATATTAAGGAGATACCTGAGCTTTATGATATATGGCTGATGGATGCCTATAAAAAGGACTCGCTGGATATGCGGCACAATTCAACCTACAATTTCAATGTTTTCGTTAACGATACCACTACCTGCGGCAGCAAACGCTTTAAGCTTATTATTCGTCAAAATCAGGCTTATGCTTACCGGTTGTTGGATTTTACAGCAATTAAACTGACAACAGGCTCGGGAGTACAGGCGATATGGAATACGGAAAATGAGCAGAACTACACCAATTTTACGGTTGAACGAAGCACGGATGGCGGAAAAACATTCGAGGTAATAGGAGGGCTTACAGGCAGCGGCCTGGGTACCTATAGCCTCGTGGATAGAAATCCTTTGAACGGAGAAAACCTTTACCGTTTGAAACAGGAAGATCTTAATTCGGTAATAACTTATACGCAACCAGTTGTGGTAATGTATGCAGCAAGCAGCGGCACATTAGCGAACAATTTGATCAGCGTTTATCCTAATCCGGCAAGAAGTACTATTAATTTAACGATTGTTGGACAACCCACAGCAACTGCTGCCTATAGCATAGTTGTTACCAATAGTTTAGGAATTCCGGTAAAACAAGCTACAGTTGCACAGCCAGAGTGGCAAAGTAGTATAGGGAACTTAGTGCCAGGAGATTATGTGATACGAGTGGTTAACAATAAAGACAAAAACCTGGTTGGGCAAATCAAATTTGTGAAGTTATAAACCTTAAGTTTGTGGTCGATATTATCACCGCGCCACAACTCACTCAAGCTGTCCGTAGTATTACGACTCAATATTTTGTTTGGTATTTTTGTTGTTTAAGTTTACTTCGAACAAAGATATACTACGGATATGTTTACTATCGAACAGATAAATGATGTACACGAAAAGCTGGGTACAATGAAGGACTTTTTGAGCTATGTAACAGCGCTTAAGTTGCTGGGTGTTGAAAAGTATGACTCTTATTTGACTGACGGGCACTCTCAATACTTTGGCGCAGAGGGATACCATATTGAATCAGGCCCTGTTCATGAAAAATTGCTCATTGCGGACAATGGTGACAAAGAAAGCTTCCTGCTACATCTCTCTTTACACGGAGAAAGAAAAACTGATTATATGACGATGTCTCGCGGTTTAGCTGAAAGCGGCATAGAAAAGTGGACAGTAGATATTAATGTTGCAACCATCTCTTACTATGACAAGAAGGGAAATCAGCTGTTGGTAGAATCAATTGTTTAAAATTTAGATAATTATCACAAAGCTATCTTCGTAAGGGCTCGAACCCTATTCAGCATCTAAGTTATTTAACGAAATTTATCGTCAAATAATGCCTGACTCTTGATGTTTAAGTTGTTGAATCTATTTGATTATCAATTATATTTACAATAAATGTTAAGATCATTCATTTACGTTATTGTTCTTTTGCTGTGCATTGATATTGGTGTGCAGGCACAGATCATTCCGTTTAAGAACTACGGGATCAAGGATGGCTTAATCGACAATAACGTACAGGCGGTGATCAGGGATGACCGTGGATTGCTTTGGGTAGGCACCGACTTTGGGATCAGTTGGTTCGACGGGAAAAGGTTCTACCAGCCGCAAATAAAAACAAATATTGGTCAGCTCTTTGTAAATGGCTTTTATAAAGACAGGGACGGCAGCATCTGGACACTCACTTTTTTTAACGGCATATACAAATATAAAAATGGCCGGTTTACCAATTATCTTGTTGATACACTGCTGCATAATGCTGCGGAAAATTCCATATCAAACATGATACAGGTATCCGCCAGCAAATATGTGGTGGTTAGCGATAATTCTGCTTATTTGTTCGATGGGCACAAATTTTCAATATTCGATCCACCCAATCCCTCTTTAAAAAGATCAACAAATGATGTTACGCAATTAGCCGACGAAACTATACTGTTTAGCACGGATGATGGTATTTTTTTCTACCGCTATGATAACGGAAAATTTAAGTTGACAGGTCATGCTTTAAAAGATCAGCTAGTGGGCAAAGTATTAATAACTAAAAAGCAATTATGGGCAATTACAAACCAAAAATTATTATCCTATGATAATATGGGCGTTCAATCGTTTTCCCAGACCCCCAAAGTCTATTTGGCTAATAAACCTATAAGGGACGTTACAGCAGACAAGGATGGAACCGTATGGACATTTACTGATAATGGCACAATATGGGCATTAACCGATACCGTATTTAAAATAAAAAATGGGGAGATAACCCAATACACTTCCGGCAATGGACTGCCCGAAAATATTCAGCAGATATATTGCGACAATGCGGGCCTGGTATGGTTTGCAAACCGGAAGGGAATAAGTATGCTTGGCGATGAATATTATGAGTTTAATACCCTCAAAAATGGCAGAAATGAAGAGCCTGTATCATCCCTAATTACAGACCGGCAAAACAACTTATGGATAGGTACTGTAAATGGGATGGTGCTTAAAAAGAACTCGCGGTACTCTTTTTACAGTAACATAGATAAGCAATCAATCGGGTATGTAACATGGCTTCACAAAAATAAGGACGGTTCGTTTTTAGCAGGCACAACTATAGGGGTGTTGAAAGCTGATGGCAATTCAATAAAAAAAGAATTCAATATCCAGTCAACGGCGATTGGCACTGACAAGGAAGGGCATCTGTGGTTCGGTGATATCAACGGACATATATGGATGGATGAAGGCAATGTATTAAAGCCTTTAAAAGTCGATTATCCTGCTAATGAAATGATAACTGCGATACATCCCGGAAATAAGTACGTATGGGTGGGATACCGGGAGAAGGGTATAGTAAAATATACGATTAAAAATGATACGCTTTTAAAGGTAAAGGAACATAGCACAACAACCACCAGGTACAGCGATATGCGGATAAGAAGCAGCGCTATAGATAGAAATGGCAACATTATTTGGGGCACGCGCACAAATGGAATTTTCGTATTCTCACTAAATCACGATAAGCTGTTGGCGCATATAAATACACAAAATGGCCTAAATGGGAACTGGATAAAGGATATCTATTGCGATGCTGACGATAAATTATACCTTGCTACCAATAATGGTATCAGTATAGTTTGGGGCGATTATAAAAACCCTTTTATAAAACAGATTAAAATAAACAATGACAATATAAACAGGGAAGCCAACTGTATTTTAAAGGAAGGCGGTGTTTTTTATATTGGCACCAATGAAGGTGTGTTGAAGTGGATGCCGGGCAATATCAGGAAGGACACAGTTTCTCCTCCCATATATTTTACGCGCATAGATATCCAGGGGCTAAAAAAATTCTCGATCGATCCCTATGCTGCTAATACAGGGAACATTTCCTTAACCTATGATCAGCATTTTATCTCCTTTGAATTTGCCGGGATCAGTTTGAAAAACCCCGAAAGTGTTAGGTATCATTATATTTTGAGTGGGCAGGATAATGAGTGGAGCCCATTAACTGAACATAACGATATAGCCTACAACCTGAAACCGGGCGATTATACATTTAAAGTTGCAGCCGAAAATGCAGATGGGGTATGGAGCCGTCACCCCGCTCTTTTTCATTTTATAATAAGGCCCCCGTTTTGGCAAACATGGTGGTTTATATTGCTGATGGCGGTAATTATAATATTTACGGCATACAGCGCCTACCGATATAAATTAAGTAAAATGCTTGCACTGGAGTTGTTGCGGAATAAAATATCAACCGATCTGCACGATGATATTGGTTCAACCCTCAGCTCAATTTCAATATTAAGCGAAGTTGCAGCAAGAGAGAAGGAACAAACATCCAAGCGGATATTGGGTGAGATCAATGAGCGATGTCATCAGCTGATGGAGAAAATGGACGATATTGTTTGGAGCATCAGTTCCCGGAACGACACAGTTGGTAACCTGCTCATCAGGATACAGCAATTTGCATCCACAGTACTTGAAGCGAAAGATATTGATTATGAGGTTAACGTTCCTGACCGGGTTAAAGAAGTAAAATTGGATATGCAGCGCAGGCAGCATATTTATCTTATACTAAAGGAGGCTATCAACAACCTGATCAAATACTCTGATTGTACCATTGTATGCATCAATACCGAATATACAAGTGGCCTGCTCAAAATTGAGGTGGCAGATAACGGGCAGGGCTTTGATATAAAATGTATTCAGCCGGGCAATGGTTTGCTCAATATGCAAAAACGCACAGATGCGATGCGTGGCACCCTTCTGATCACATCAGCGCCTGGCAAGGGAACGCAGGTAATATTATCAGTAGAAATAGAATAAATGTCCTATAGAAAGCCCTTTAAATATTGTTGAGATTTACGCTATGATCAAGGTAGCTATCGTCGAAGATAACCAGATCCTCAGAAAGAGTATGGAACAGCTGTTTGAGCAAACGGAAGATATCGTTTGCGTGGCTTCGATCAAAAACCTGCTCAATGTGGTCAGTACTTTCCAGAAAGCCCAGCCGGATATCGTTCTCATGGATATAGGCTTGCCGGATATTTCGGGTATTGAAGGTGTGCGTACGCTCAAAAATAATTTTGATAATATGCAGATACTGATGTTCACAGTATTTGAAGATGATGATAAGATATTTGAGGCCATCAGGGAAGGCGCTTCGGGTTACCTGTTAAAGAAAACACGCCCTCAGGAAATTATTGACGCTATCCGTGACTTGCACCAGGGTGGTTCGCCAATGAGCCCCTTAGTAGCAAGGAAGGTTGTACATTACTTCCAATCGGGTTCGCCGCTTAAGGAAGAAGATTTCCAACTTACTACGCGCGAAAAAGAAATACTATTTGCCCTGGTGGATGGCCTGAGCTATAAAAAAATAGCAGATAAATATTATCTCAGCGTACACACCATCCGAAAGCACATTTCCAGCATTTACGAAAAATTGCACGTCCACTCCAAATCACAGGCTGTAGCCAAGATCCTCAATTCTCAAAAGCACAAATAAGTCGCTGCACTTCTTTATTGCTGATTATCACTGCATTCCGTCATAAAAATATGGGACAAATATCCCATTGAAAGTTTTGGGCATTCTTCGTCACTTTATTAAAAATCCTATTAGCCATGAAAAAAATAATACTACTGGCTGGCCTTGTTCTTCCATTTCTCCTCGTTGCTGAGCGGGGGGTTGGCCAGACATCTAATTCAGGTGTAAACAATAGCATCAATAACAGCTTGAACAAAGCAGGGTCCTCGCTCAACGGCTTGTTCAAAAAGAAAAAAAAGGATGTAAAAGATACAACGCAAAACAATCATGTTAATAGCGCTGTGCCTTCAGCCACAGCAGCAACTGCAACGGCTGCCACTGCAACTCAGGGTCCGCAGGCTGTTTTAACATCTTATCAAAACTATGATTTTGTGCCTGGCAATAACGTTTTGTTCGAGGATGAATTTACAGACGACCAGAGCGGGGAATTCCCAACACATTGGGACCTGAAAAAAGGACAAGCCATCCTTAATATGCAAGGTACGGACAAAGCTTTTTTTGTAACCGATGGCAATTATGCCGTTTTACAGCCACTGATGAAAAACAATTCTTATCTCACCCAAAATTTCTCTATAGAATATGACCTGTATGCTAATGGCGGTTACGCCCCAATCATTGACATTGAGGACGCGAACAGAGGCGGCCATCTCTGGATACAGGTAGGAAAGGCAAGTGCAAGCTGGTCGGGATATATTGCAAGTACCGATAAGACAACCGACTTTGCCGGAAACCTGCCTGCCGATATTGCTAATGATAATTTCGCCAATAAATGGCACCATATCGGCATAACTTATAAAAATGATCAGATGAAAGTTTATGTGGACAAATATCGTGTACTACTTGTACCGCATTGCAACGGGCTGTCGCCTGCTTATGTTATTGTTCAAGGCGCAGGAGACCAAAGCAAGCCCATTATCTTCAAAAACTTCAAAATAGCCGATGGCGCACAGATGTATATGACCGGGCAAAAATTCACTGATGCTAAAATAGTAACCCATGGCATCAATTTCGACATTGATAAAGCCACCATCAAACCCGAAAGCATGGGTACCATTAATATGATAGTACGGGTGATGAAAGATAACCCGGATATTAAGTTTGAGGTTGACGGTCATACTGATAACACCGGTACCAGCCCGCATAACCTTACGCTATCACAGCAACGTGCCGACGCTGTAGTAGCGCAGTTTGTTGTGATGGGTGTCGATGCCTCACGGTTAACATCAAAAGGCTTTGGAGATACTAAACCAATTTCAGACAATGCCACGCTCGAGGGAAAAGCAAATAACAGGAGGGTTGAGTTTATAAAACTTTAATGGTTCGAAATATTTCAAATACCAAACACAATGAAACAACTATCATTTACCTGCTTCATACTAACAGTTGTGCTTAGCCAGGCTACAGCGCAAGTATCAATGAGAGATTTTGCTGCAAAAATCAAATCGCTCGACTCTACTATCGTGATATCTAAAGACGTTTATGGGCAAAACATTGCTTTTGACGCTCTTAATGTGCTGATGAATAAGCAAATTAATTATTTCAATTCACAACTTAGCCCATTACAGACAAAGTATGTGGCTGATACAACAAAAGCGGGCTTTTATCAGCGAAAGGCTGCAAGAGAGTATAAAGTATCTGCAGAGGAAGCTAAGACCAATGAAGCCCATGCTCAACGGGATAAACAAGCCGGCGACACTGATTCGGGTATTGCAGGGCAGGCAAATATGGATGCGGGTTTTAAATTAGAAGATATTCATAGAATCAATGAAAACCTTGCACCAGAGAAGAAGATGTACAAGGACCTTCAGCAATTGAGAGGCAATATAGTCGCCAACCAAACTGGTATCAATACTGATCTTAACAGTTTTGAAGAAACACTTAAAATAATAATAATACGCTAAATGCTTAAAAAAGCCTGTTTTAAATAAAACAAAAAACATGAAAACCCTACTATTTACCTGCTGCTTCTTTGCAATAGTGCTTAGCCACGCTACAGCGCAAGTATTCCCACGCGATTTTCAAAATAATATTAATGCGCTAAACACGGCCATTGCTCAAAAAAACTTTACCGGCGAAAATAACGCTTATGAACAGCTGGATATAATGATGAATACCCAAATCAAGTATCTCACTGCAACTGTAAATACCCTGCAAAAAACATATGAAGCAGATACACTAAGAATTAGTAAGGATAGGGATAAGGTGATAGACGGTTTAAAATTAGCTTCCGCGGCGCAGGGCTCTGCGAGAAATACTGATATGCAGATTGTTGAAAAGTTGAAGGCCGCAATTATAGACGGAAAAAATATAGCGTCAAAAGAGTTAGTCACTATCACAAAACAATCCGGCATCCTGGCAACGGAACAGAAAATATATAATGGCCTGCGATTATTGCGGAACAATTTGGCTGCAAACCAAAGTAAAATCGATGACAGCCTCAACCAGTTTGAAGCAACGCTTTAATAGCCTTTTATGATGAAACTTATTCTAAATCAAATAATACAATGAAAAACCTACTACTTACCTGTTGCCTACTCGCAGCAGCGCTTAGCCAGGCTACAGCGCAAATATCCATAAGTGATTTTAATACAAATATTAATGAGCTAAACGCGGCGATTGCCAAAAAAGATTCTCTCGGACAAAGGCATGCTTTAGACAGGCTGAATTCGATGGTATCTCTGGAAATCAGATACCGCACTTCAAATATGACAACTATCCCAATGCAAGGCAGGCAAGATTCAATAGCAGCGGAAAAAGCATGGATGAAGGCGAATGATGATCTTAACAAAGCAATTGCTGAGCCTTATGGCACCACCGCACAAAGTAAGGCTAAAAAAAGTAAGGATCTACAGGATGCGCAAAATGAGCGTGCAGCAGCTCAGGCAGAACTGAAAAAAGCGTCAGGAGAGAGACAAATGTTTATTAATAATAGAAATAACCTGGAAACTGAACTGAAAATAAGGCGTGATTTTTTACCATTAGTAAGTGCCAATATACCGGCCAACCAAAGCAGCATTAATGACGATCTTAAACAATTTGCGGCAACACTCCAATGACTTTTAATAATGAAACTTATTTTAATTCAAATAATACGGTGAAAAACTTACTATTTACTTGCTGCCTAATTGCAGTAGCGCTTAGCCAGGCTACAGCGCAAGTATCAAAAAGCGATTTTAATGCAGATATTAATTATCTAAACACGGCCATTACCAAAAATGATGCTCGCTTACTAAGGGGTGCTTTCGACGGGCTAAATAATAAGATAGCTAATGAGATCACTTACCGCACTTCAAATATGAAAACCATCTCAATACAAGCTAAGCAAGATTCACTGGAAGCGGTAAAAGAATTGACTCAAACAAAATCTGATTATGACAAAGCAATGGCTGAGCCATCTGGCCTCACCGCGCAAAGTAGGGCTAAAAAAAATAAGGATCTACAGGATGCGCAAAATGAGCGCGCAGCAGCTCAGGCAGAACTGAAAAAGGCGTCACAAGATGTTCAAATGTTAATTAATAATAGAGATAACCTGAATATTGAACTGAAAATAAGGGGTGATCTTACACAATTATATACCAATATACCGGCCAACCAAAATGACATTAATGTCGATCTTAGACAATTTGCGGCAACGCTCCAATGACCTTATGGCTAAAGGAACCCGAGCTTAAATTAAAAAATATGAAAAAGATATTTATTCTAACCTGCTGCCTGGTCGCTTTTTTCCTGGGCCATGCTTTGGCGCAAACATCACCTATATCAAAAAGCCTCTTTACTGATCGCGTCAATGCGCTTAAGGCAATTTTCGCATCACAGAAGAACAACACTACGGAGCAAAGCAATCGCTTTAACGGTCTTCTTGAAATGATGAACAATCAAATAAGTTATCTCAATTCAACAATTACATCATTGCAGGCTCAGTACAAAGCTGATACCACAAAAACCGGCCCCGACAAAAGAAATGCCGATGCAAACTATAAGAAAGTGGCAGCTACCTTTTCTAAAAACGGTGCTGCAAATAACGCTGCTAATTTGGCTGAATTACAAAAAGTGGCTGCAGCTGCTGTAAAAGCACATAATGAAGATTTGCAGTGGCTCGCCTTATACAATACGATTCAATTAGATAGCAGTAACCTGAAACAAGAGAAAACCTTTTATAATATTCTCGTGCCGCTTAAAGGCAGCAACCTTTTCGACCACCAGGTTCGCGTCATTGACTACCTTAATGGGTTTGCATCAACACTTCAATGATCTTTTATGATGACGTTATTTTAAATCAAATAAAACAATGAAAAAATTTACACTTACTTGCTGCGTACTCGTTGCAGCGTTTAGCCAGGCTACAGCGCAGGCATCAAAAGACCTCTTTGATGGTAATATTAACGCATTTGCGGTGTACACTTCACAACATAGTGCAGGTGGGGTAAATATGACCTATAACAAGCTTAACCTATTAATGCAGAAGCAGATCACATACCTTAAAAACACGATTAGCACTTCAATGGCAACCTATGCTGCTGATTCAACAAAAGCCAGTGCTGATATGAGAGCTTCAACCGGGGCAAATAATGCGCGCCAGCATTCTGCAGCAGAGGCAGAAGTACGAAAGACCCAGGCAGAATTGGGCCCAATTAACCAATACAAGACTAACCTTGCGACAGATAATACACTCATGACTAATATCAACACATTATTTAAGAATAGCACTGCGAATAAAGATGCGATCATTGCGGCTCTTCACCAGTTTGCATCAACACTTCACTAATGCATAAAATATGTCATGGCTTGATAAATTGTATGCCATTGGTTATGGCAGCTCTAACTGCCATGAGGAGCTAAGATCATTAGTTGCATTAGCGGAAAGGATCAACTTGCCTGTTGGTGCAATGCACAGATAGCCGCCAGCCTGAACATTCCTGATCCTGAAAACATTAGGGTACTGAGTAGGCTCCATCGCCCACACGCAATTTTGTGGCTGATAGATTTCAGAAAGCACAACGTAACCCCTGTCAATATTTATAAAATTTTGTTTCCATTTGTTCTTTATACTAAAATAACTTGTGCCGGCAACAGGTATAAGCTGCCATTGTGCACTCCACCAACCGTTATCGATAATAGTGCTATTTGGCTGGCCCGTTTGATTGTTAATGTAAGTGTTGTTGGATGTGTTTTTTATTTTAAAAAATCCCTGGGAGTTGAGCAACAGTGGCGGCCCATTTTGAGCGATGTAACTGGCATTAGCAAATGGAGCAGAAGCCGGAGGCGGAAGTTGATCGGCAAAATCGATCACTTCAACATTGGGCCGATCGTTCAACGGAACAATTACAATTTCATCTGTGCTGATGGTTTGTCCTGGTCTTATCCAGTACCCAATCTGCACAAACCGTTTGTTTTGTACAATTTTATTGGTGTTGCCATCCCTGTCGTCAACCATGGCGATAACCTTACAGGGATCAGCATTCAGTATGGCGGTGTTTGAAGTAAGTCTTGCACCGGTGGCATTAAGGCAATTGAACCTGGCAAGCTGGGCCGATACATTACCCAGTATATTGGAGCCATCCTGGTAGAAAATAATTTTCGGCTCGCTTGTGGTATTGGTTACATAAAACCTTACAGCATAACGACTAAAATCCCCCTTGTTGCCTACGGCTTTTACTTCCTGCGATTTAATAACATAGCCTATTTCCAACCCGTTCATCTGCAATGGCTGCGTGTCTGTAACGGGGTAAGCCTGCTGGGCCCAAGATTGATTAATAACAAGCAAGAACAGGATCAGGAGAAGTTGTTTTTTGTTCATGACTGCTGGTTTTAAGGTTTATTAATTTGAACAAATGCAGATATGATAAATACTACAAATTGCTATCAGAATTAAATTACGGCATTAATTCTCTCCATAACAATAACATATATGTACTATTTTTCGAGTTTTTTTATAGTGTACTGACAAAACAGTGTCAGTACTTTGATCACCCTGGTTTCGTAAATTTGTATATACCTGGTTCTGCTACCGCAAACAATCCTGTTTGTGGTTTTACCATACAACACTTTCATGCTGTACACCATATTCTGTGTACCGGCATTCTATCATATAATGGATCAGTTGCGATAACTGATCCGAATTGTTCTTTGACATATTGATTCGCCGGGGTGGATTGTAATTCGTCGTTTTAGGGCGGATGCGGATTCTGAGTAACTTAGTTAACTTAAACTTCACCTAACGGCAGGGTCTCCTACGGAAGACCCTGCGGGGACCAAAGTGTCGCTAAGTTTTTTATTTAATTCTTCTTTGTTCTGTTTAATTATACACGAAGCCGCGATGAGTAACCAAATGCAGCAGCCAAGCACCCAAAGCCGGTTCGGCAATCCAATAACTACGCCAGGCCCAAATTTCCCCTCATTTTTTGGCAGCAAAATCGCAAAGGTTAAAAGCATTAAAACAATACTAATCCACGGTACCTGAGCCGACCAGATAAGTGGTTGCCGGGCCCAGGCCAAAGTTGGGTTGTAACGCAGGCTTATGCTTATTAATACAACTCCAATTGTCATACTGGGAACACCTATCATGAAACCCAAAGCATGCATGTGGCCTTGAGCTGTCATTTCGGTTTTAGGTGTGTTAATAGGGTCAGTGACATTGAAGCCGGCAATAATTAGTCCGATGGCAGTAACCAGCATCAAGGCTAAACCAATCTTGCCGCTGATAGTAGGCGTTTGTAACCAGACCGCTGCAGTAATACTGACGCAGCTAAATGCAAGACAAAAAAACGCTGCCTGCATTATCCAGCCGTAACGTCCAATCCCATACTCACTTACCATGTGCCACATAGGGTTAATGTCAGATTTGATAAAATGCAACAAAATAAGTAGTAGTAAAAATATTAATGTTGTAATTAACGAAACATATGCCCAAATAACCTGGAGTTCACTAATTGGGGTTAAGACTTTTATTGTTTGCATTATTGTTATATTTTACAAATAAATAGCATTATTTTTTCACTACTTCAACTTGCCGGATATCACTGCATTAACCAAGTCGTGTTTTATAGCATCGACCAAACAAATGTAGTGTCGCAAATTGACAAGAAAAACATGGGAAAGCGACAATTTTAAGGGTTGTTTGCGACAGTGAACCATAGTACTTTTGCTTTATGAAACATATATCCATTCTTGTTCCTGAAAGTGATAGCAGCATAGTGAATATTGATGGAACGTACCAGATTTTATCAAAAGTAAATGAGCATTTGGCCCAATCTGGTAAACCGCCCTTATTCGACATTCACCTGGTTGGTCTGCAAAAGGATGTCATAATGAAAAAAGGCCTATTCAAAATATATCCTGATGTGTTGATACAGGAGGTATCTCATACCGATCTCATCATTATCCCAGCTGTATATGGCGATTTTGAGAAAATACTGGCTGTAAACCGGGAGATGCTTTCGTGGATTGTGACACAGTATAAAAAAGGGGCATCGATAGCGTCATTGTGTATTGGCACTTTTTTTCTGGCTGGCACGGGTCTTTTAAATGGACATCAACATGCCCGACATTGATGGTATGCAACTGGTACAAACGCTGGCTTCAAAACCGATGATCATATTCACAACGGCTTACAGCAGTTACGCCGTGGAAAGTTACAACTTGAACGCCATCGATTATTTGCTGAAGCCCATCACCTTTGAACGGTTCCTGGCGGCTGTTAATAAGGCCACTAACCTGGTCGCCACAAAAAACAATACTATTGCCAGGGATGATGAAGCGGCGACTATTTTTATCAAAAGCGGCCCGCAAACCTACCAGGTGAAAGTAGCCGATATCCTGTACCTGGAAAAAGACGGCAATTACATTACCGTTCACCTAAAGGATAAACAAATACTGATCCGCGAAAACATGAGTGACATTTTTGACCTTGTACCGGCCGCGGGCTTTGTGCGGGTACACAAATCATATGTGGTATCCACCAGGCATATCACCATGATCGAAGTGCATCAGTTGATCATCAACGGCAAAAAAATTCCTATTGGCAGTACCTATCGCGAATCGTTACGAGCGCGATTGGGAATGGGCTAACATTGCAATCTATTGAGGACATTGAAGTGATATAAGGGGCTCGATTGACATCCCCCCGCCTGTTTTTAGTCCGGGATTGTAAATCCGGACTAACGTGAAATAAAGGTGAGTATAAATTGTTAGCGTTATCATTCCATTTCACTGTTGTACTTGCTACGATATTGCAAAGGTGCTAAGCCGGTCACTTTTTTGAAAATAATCCGAAAGGCTTTGGAGTCCGTATAACCGACTTTGTTCATAGCTTCATTTACGTTAAGCCTTGAGGATTCAAGGCTTTTCTTTACAGCTTCTATTTTTACCCGTTGTATATATTCCAATACGGTATTACCGGTCGCTTTCTTAAATCGCCGTTCAAGGTTCCTGCGACCTATCGATAACATAACCGCCAACTCATTCACCGGTATTTTATAATGAATGTTATTTTCTATAAAGTCCTGCGCTTTAATTATGTCTTTATCTTCATGTTTTCTTTGCCCGTTGAATATAATAAAAGGCGATTGGCTGTTGCGATCAATATCTATTTCGAAGCCCTTTGAACAGAGAATAGCCATATCCCGACC
>JABDFM010000009.1:16111-63522 GCA_013286565.1 Bacteroidota bacterium | reverse complement strand
AAAGTCCCATGATTTTTTTAATTTTATGTTATTCCTTATTTTATACGTGTGTTGTTTTAGCAGCTTCGGTTTTGTTTTCTGTAGCTGTATTAGAATGTTCTGTTTCACTGGCGGGTGTATGGTCAGCCAGTGTCCCGTTATTTTCAACAAAAGGCATGGTATTTGGCACCCCATTAGTTGGGATTACCGGATTAGGTGCATCATGTTCTGCATCTTCAACCGGCGTCCATGCTGTATGTTCATCAGCTGCCGCAGATAATTCTTTCGGCGCCTCTGTTACAGGTGTTGAATTGGCTTCAGCTTCTTCTCTTTTTTCTTCGTAGTTATTTATCTGGTTATTTATTTCGCGTTTTACATTTTCTGACGCATCCTTAAACTCCCGTATCCCCTTTCCCAAACCACGTGCTATTTCGGGAAGCTTATCGCCGCCAAAAAGGAATAGGGCTACAATAAAGATGAAAATCATCTCAGAGCCGCCGATGTTCAAAAACAATAAAACCGAACAAAACATGCCTTTTAAATTAATTTACAAATATAAGTAATTATATGACACCATCCTCAAATCAAATACTATTCAGCTGCCAGCCATATCTTAGGATTAACCGGTGTTGAGACTTTCCAGAGCTGAAAATTCACCTGTGGTATCCCGGTAGAACTTTCGTTAGCAACCGTTCCGATATTTTGTTTAGTACCTACCCTTTGCCCGGCTGCTACATTGGTTGATCTTAAATTTGAATAAACTGTAAAGTACTCGCCATGGTTTATTATAACTGTATATGTGCCGTAAACATTAATAACACGAACCACCTTCCCTTCAAAAACAGCCCTTACCGATGCCTCTGGGTTAGTTTTTATTTCCAGGCCGCTGCTTTCGCTTTTAATTCCTTCAATAGAATATGTACCAAACCCCTGTATCACTACCCCATTAGTTACCGGCCATGGCAAGCTTCCCCGGTTTCCTAAAAAATCGTTTGATAATTTAGCCGCTTCGGGGGTAGCATTTAAAGCTTCGCTTGTAGTATAGGTTTTTGCAATCACCTTTTTAGCAGGTGTAACATTTTTGTTATCCCCGTTTGCGGCATTTGCTGCATTAGCCAATTTAGCCGCTTTGGCTGCCTCTTCTTCGGCCTTGCGCCTTGCTTCGGCAATTTCCCTGCGGATAGCTGCGTTGATTTCCTGGTTGGTGCGAGCCAGTTTTCGTTGTACATCACGTTGCTGCTCCTTCAGTTGCCCTTGCTGTTTAGACAGATCAGACACTACCCTTGCCTGATCATTTTTCTGCTTCCCGAGTGTTTGTTTCTCCTTTACCTGATCAACAAGCAGGGTACTTTTTTGTTTCTTGGTGTTATCCAGCTCCACTATTTTTACATGCAGGTCTTTCTCTGTGCCTTCAATATAATGCGCCTGCCGCTCGCGATAGGTTGCAAACTGCTGCAGGTATTTTAGCCGCTTGTACGACTGGTTAAAGTCCTTCGAGGCAAAAATGAACATCAGTTTATTATAGGAGCTTTGATTGCGGTAAGCAAACAGTATCATAGCAGCGTATTCCTTTTTAAGCTGATCCAACTGTCCCTGCAAACTATGTACGGTATTATTACTTTCGGATATCTGGTTATCTAAAACCCTTACTTCTGAGTTGATGGTGTTGATCTTTTCTTCGCGCAGGTTGATCTGTGCTTTTAGCAGGCTTAATTGTTTTAAGGTGCTTTTTTTATTATTGGCTGTTTCCTCGTACTCGCGATTAAGCTTTTCCAGCTCTTCTGAGTATTTATCACGGCGGCGTTTTAGCTCATCGCTGCTTTGCGCATGCGCGTTAACTGCAATAAAGACACAAAACAAAAAGAATACTATTTTTAAAAATTTCATCAACCAAAAATATAAATATTAATTAGCAGGATCATACCTTGACGGGATACTAAACGGATATTCGAGCGGAAGATCAAAATCTACCTTCAGGTAATGTATATTCACCTGTATTTTTTTTGTGTTTACTGTAGATGTCATATTGATCTGCGATGGCAGCACCCTGTTCCCATTTTGCATAAAATCAGTATTGTTTACCTGCAACGACTGCCCTCCGCTTTGATCAAACAGATCGGTTTCGCTAACCTTCATATTGGAGCCGATTATCATTGTATATACCAGGTCCTGCAAATTTCCTAATAGCTTAACGCCCGTGCTATCCGCCTGCACCTGGGTATTGTCGTTCAACAATTGAGGGATCGCATTCCCAACAAAGATGGCTTCCAATGTTTTATAGTCAACCTGTCTACTGGTGTATCTATAAATATAATTAAACGGTTGCCTCACATACAGACCCTGCAGCTTGTTGATCAATAAGATACTATCAGGGGTGATCAGCGCGCGTGCCACTTCGATGCCGGCAATGGCGGTTACCGATACCCATATCTTTTGCCCACTGCTGATGCGGATATTCAGGGTGACATCATTACTGCTGCCGGCAATATCCAATTTTGCGTGGGCTTTGCCCGAGAAGGTAGCGAAACTTACCTGATTCCCCTTTACCGCGCTTAGTTTGCTGTTATCAACCTGTTTTACAGGTGTATTAGCAACCGGGCGGGCAGCAATAATCTGTTTCCTTGCCTTACAACTTACCATCACCAATAAACAACAAATGATCAGCAGCTTATTCAACATATTTCCTTTCATTGATCTTTCGTTCTAACTGTGGTGAGCCCCCGCCATATTCCTTCGCTTTTTTCCAGTTTTGTACTGCCGAATCCGTATCGCCCAAATAAAATAGTATATCGCCATAATGCTCGGTTTGCACGGCACTATGATCTTTACCATGCGCTAAAGCTTTTTCCATCCACAACTTTGCATCGGTATATTTTTTCTGCTTAAATAATATCCAGGCGTAGGTATCTTCAAAAGACGCGGTGTTAGGCTGCAAATCATTGGAGTGTTTTGATAGCCCGGCGGCCTTATCTAAGGATACCCCCCTCACCGACAAATAATAAGAATAATTATTAAGGGTATAAGCATTGTCGGGATTATAGCTCAACGACTTTTCGTACGATTCGTCTGATTTCTGATTGTCATTTAACGAGTGATAACAATCGCCCAATGACGAAAAGGATTGTGAAAGCAGATCATTATCCTGGGTATCAAGTGTGGTGGCATTTTTAATATACTCCAAAGCTTTGGTGAAATTCTTTTTTTGCTGATAGGCAACCCCCACCAGGTAATTCAACCACGCCTGGTTTGGGAAAAGCGACAAAGCATTTTCACCGTCCTTTAATGCAGTGTCGGGGTCATTTTCGCCCAGCTCGAGCCGTATCAGTTGTTCCTGCACTTCATATACCTGGCCGTTCAACCCTACCGATTTTTTGTAATTAACTTTTGCATCCTTGTATTTTTCATTTTGCAGCAGCATATCGCCATACAGGGCGTAAGATTTTGAATCATCCGGATGGGCAATGGTTAGTAACCGGCTTAATTCAAGTGCGCTGGCTTTGGCGTTAGGGTCAGGGAATTTGGGTATATAGCCCAGAACAATTCTTATTTCCTGGTCAATATCCAGGTCGGCGATAGCAAAGGCTAACGTCAGTTCATCAAAACTGGCTTCATAGTTTTTCTTGTCCCGGTAAATATCAGCAAGCGCCAAATGAACCTGCCCGTTATGCGCGTCCATTTTTTCGGCAGTTAGCAATACCTTAAGCGCCTTATCAGCTAATCCGTTTGAGTTATACAGTTCGCCCAGAAGCAGGTAGTATCTTATTTGCTGCGGGTTTGCCGCTATCAATCCCTCCAAATCGGCAGCCGCCTGGTCAACATTACCCTGTTTAAGATAGATCACTTGCCTTTTGGCAACTATATCATCTGTAGGGCCGGTTATCTGCTCCAGTTGTTTGTAAACGGCAAGCGCGTCGTCATACTTCTTTTCCTGGAAATAAACGTTTGCTTTGTCAAAGTAGTAATCCGGTTTATCTCCGTCGATCCTGATCAGTTCGTTAAAAACATTCTCCAGCTTAGGGATGTCGTTCACATTTTTTTCATAACAATCGGCCAGGCCCAGCCAGTACCATTCATTATCTGGCTTTACGGTAACAGCCCTTTCCAGCAATTCCTGCGCGCCAGGATAATCACTCTGTGCTTTGCGGATATTGGCGAGCTCATACATGGAAGCATCATTCGCCGGGTCGAGTTGCAGTACCCGGGCGAAATAGTCGGTTGCAAGCTTGAAATTTTCGATCGTTTTCTCCCGAAGGGCCGAAAAAAAGATTTGCCTGACCATCAAACTATCCTCAGCTGTCATCGGTTTTCCTGCAACAATAACCACACCGTTGCCCGGCTTTTCGCTTTGCGCAAAAACCAAACATGGTGCAATTAAGCACAATAAAAATATAGACAGCTTAAATCTCATTTTTTATCCTATCCCGGTATGACCATAACCACCCTCACCCCTCGAGGTTTCATTTAAAATTTCCACCTCCTGCCAATTCACTCTTTCGTGTTTGGCCACTATCATTTGCGCTATCCTGTCGCCGGTATTGATCTCAAATGGCTCAGTTGATAAATTAACCAACAACACTTTGATCTCTCCGCGATAATCCGCATCAATAGTACCCGGCGAATTAACAATACTTATCCCATGTTTAAATGCCAACCCGCTTCGCGGCCTTATCTGCGCTTCAAAACCCTCGGGCAATTCGATGTGCAGGCCGGTGGGTATCAGTTTACGTTCAAGCGGCAGCAATATAACTGTGCTTTCCAGGTCGGCACGAAGATCCATACCTGCGGCATGGTCGGTTTCGTAAACCGGTAAATTATTTTTTGATTTGTTGATTATCCTGATATTCATCGTTTGCTCCATATAGCTTTTAGTTCTTTTTGCTCCATATAAAAAGCGGAACCCGCAAATAATAATAAAAGCGCATTACCTGCAAATATATTACGTTTAAATATGCTGAATGATAAATAAACGAGTATAATTGACGATATGATATACGCCATGTTCTTTTTAAGATTGTAAGGTATAGGATAATTTTTTTGTCCCCACAAATAAGACAGCACCATCATGGTAGCGTAAGCGATCAAGGATATCCAGGCCGATGCCATATAGCTGTATTTGGGAATAAAAATAACATTGAGGATTATGGTGAGAATTGCGCCTATGCCTGAAATGTATAGCCCATATTTGGTTTGATCGGAAAGTTTGTACCATACCGATAAATTCATATAAATACCCAGGCTCACATAGCCAAAAAGCAGCAAAGGGACAACCCTTAAGCCCGACCAGTATAAATTGGTTTGCGTGGCGTCTTTGCCTTTTATAAAATACTTCAATAATTCAATATTGGCCACCAGGGCTACAAATATCAGGCATACCGCAATCACAAAGTAATTCATGATCCGCGCGTAGGTTTGACCGGCGTTTTTATTTTTAGCATGGCTAAAAAAGAAAGGTTCGGCACCCAGCCTGAAAGCGTTAACGAATATGCTGAGGAATATGGATATTTTAGCACAGGCTACATAAATACCGACCTCTGTAGCGCTTGTTTTTATTGGTAATAGCTTACCCAGTAAAATCTTATCCAGGTTTTCATTGATCAGGAAAGAGAAATTGGCAATTAATACCGGCCAGCTGTAAAGCAACATTTCGGTAAACAACGCCCAGCTGAATTTCGGCCTTAATTTTATCAACTCGGGCGATAGCATCAATAATGTTGCTACACTGGCAATCAGGTTTGATAAAAATACATAACCCAACCAGCCATGTTTAAACCAGGGTGTTAGCAGGTCGGCACCGGGCAAATGATGGCGGGCGATATAAGGCAGCACATAAATAAACAGCAAGTTAAGCCCTACAAACAGGAGTATATTGAGCAGCTTAATTGTTCCATACCTCCCGGGGCGCCCTTCCGCGCGTATTTTGGCAAAAGGGATCACACACAAAGCATCAATAACCAAAATGCCGATAAAATAACGGGTGTACTGGGTATATTCAGCAAAAGGTGTATTAGGATCGATCTGTATCCAGCTGGTAATAAGGCTGCTTAGCGGAAAAGTGATCAACAAGAACAAGGCAGATATAGAAAGGATCACCCCAAACGAGTTGTTGTAAACGGTGGCCTTATCATCCGGCCTTTTATTCAGGTAACGGAAAAAAGTTGTTTCCATACCAAATGCCAGCAAAGCATTAAGCATGGATGCATAGCTATACATATTGCCAAAAATGCCATATACCTTGGTGGAATATGCGCGTGTATAAACCGGGGTAAGGAAAAAGTTAAGTACGCGGCCCGCAATAGTACTTAAACCATACAATGCAGTTTGCCCGGCGAATTTTTTAGCTGTTGACAATGATAAATGGGAATAATTAATTTTATGGGCTGAAAATTCAACCTTTTCTTTTCACCACAAAATTAATATAGTTTTTTAATTCGCCCTCATGGCTTTCAACAGAAGTGATCTCTCCATATTCGGGGCCTTCATGGCACCAGTCTAAAAACATTTCAAGGCTGACCTTATCCCCTTCGGCGGCGATAAATACATCCCCCCCGCTTTCGTTCTGCACAAATCCCTTTACGCCCAACTGATCGGCCACCGCTTTTGACGCAGCACGATAGCCTACGCCCTGAACGTGGCCTTTGATTGTGATATCGAGATGTTTGGTCATTGTTGTTGGAATGTTGTAAGGTTGAAAAGTTGTAAAGTTAGAAAAGATCGAACGACTTGTAAATGTGAAATGCGATCAGAGGCTTAAAATGCTATTAAAATAACATTTCAACCTTACAACATTCCAACTTTTCAACTTCTCCCCCTAAACTAACCGCTTAACCTTCGTATCCGAAGTAATTTTGAGACCATCGAGGCCGGTTATCAAATTCAGACCGGGCGTTTTGCCTGGTTCGATGGTGCCTTTTTCGCTATCTATGCCCAGGAATTTAGCTCCGTTCAGTGTACCCCATTCTACCAGGCGGGCAGTGCTTAGCGATGGAAATTTGTCTTGCAGTATCCGCATTTCATTCAGGATACACAGTTTGGTGTTTGATGCAAGGCTATCGGTGCCTAAAGCGATATTAAATCCCTGGTCAACAAACAGTTCAACCTTTGGCAGTTTCTTTTCTATATACATATTGGCGCCGGGGCAAAAGCAAAAATGCATCTTCCTGTCAAAACGCTTAATGAAATAGATGTCCTTTAAATTGGTGCAGGTATTATGCACCAGTAATATATCCTGTTTATTGGTTAGCAAGGGCACGATAGATTGCAGCGAGTTGCGTGCCTGCGACTTAAAGTAATTAATGTCGATACCTAAATGCGCATAAAGATCAACAAAGCCGCCTGTGCGGTAACGATAAAATTTATTTTCGTCGTCACATTCCTGGTTGTGTATGCTGGTGAGGTTTGGATTGGTATCGCTGTATTTTTTTATCAGCTTAAACAATTCCTTTGATACCGAGTAAGCTGCATGGGGGGTTATGGAACAGGGTTGCGGTTTAAACTCACCTAATACTGCAAGCGCTTTATCAAACACTTCCTGCGCCCGTTCGGGCAAAAAACCAAAGGTTTCAACAAAAGTATGGTAGTATATTTTGCTCTTGGCTTTAAGGGGGGCGGTAACGCTGTTGTTTGATATATCGCCCACGGCAACAATACCGTTCTCATACATTTCCTGGTTGGCTTTTTCGGCTGCAGCTATTATTTCGGCAGTGTCGGAGGCGCGCAAGGCTTGTATTTCCTTAATAAAATTTATTAATCCACCGCCCAGCGATATCTTATCTTTTAGATGAGAGAGTTCGAGATGGCAATGGGCATTAACAAAACCCGGACAAATAATGCCCTCTAATTGCTCTATGTGGTCGTTTGCTGTATCAGATAGATGAGGATCTGAAACGGAAATGATCTTACCAGAGTCATCAATGGTAACCACTCCGTTTTTTATTGGGTCGGCACAAACAGGAAAAATGTAATCGGCTTTAAAACTTTTCATTTACATATAAATAACCTAATATCCACTCACCCTGTAAACACTTTCTCCGTAAACCAGTCCGGTAATTCATTACAATTAGATACCGGTTATTGTTCTTAATTAAAAGATTACAAAAGAATTAGTTACAGGAAAGGCAGATTTTTTTTATTTAAGTACCTTTGCAAAGTGAACAGTACCCAACATAAAATTGACATCCGCAGCCTGAGCATTGAAACCTTATACGAGCATTTTACTAAAATGGACGAAAAAAGTTACAGGGCGAAGCAAGTTTATGAATGGCTGTGGAAAAAATCGTGCTTTTCGTTTGACGAAATGAGCAATATTTCAAAAGAACTGCGTAAAAAGCTTGATGAAAATTTTATTATCAATAACGTAAAAATTAACAACTCACAGTTTAGTGCAGATAAAACTATAAAAAATTCTTTTATTTTATACGATACTCATTTAATTGAAGGCGTTTTAATCCCGGCGCCCGAGCGCATGACCGCCTGCGTATCATCACAGGTAGGATGCAGCCTCACTTGTAAATTTTGCGCCACAGGTTATATGGAGCGTAAGCGCAACCTTAATCCCGATGAAATTTACGACCAGGTAGTGCTGATAGACCGGCAGGCTAAAGAGAATTATGGCATCCCGCTCACCAATATTGTATATATGGGCATGGGCGAGCCCTTGCTTAATTATGCTAATGTATTAAAGTCGGTTGAGCGGATCACTGCCGAAGACGGGCTGAACATGTCGCCCAAAAGGATTACGGTATCTACAGCAGGCATTGCTAAAATGATCAAAAAACTGGGCGACGACCAGGTAAAATTCAACCTCGCCCTATCCCTGCATGCCGCTAACGATGAAAAGCGGAACACCATTATGCCCATCAATGAGCAAAACTCATTAAAAGCTTTGGCCGAGGCCCTTAAATATTATTACGCCCGTACTAAAAACGCGGTTACCTACGAGTACATTGTTTTTAATGATTTTAATGATGAGATACAGGATGCGGTTGAGTTAGCCAAATTTTGCAAACACATCCCCTGCAAAGTAAATATTATTGAATACAACCCCATTTCGTTTGCTGACTATACTAATGGGGGTGAAGATAAGATCGAGGCCTTCGCCGAATACCTGCGCAGTCATGACGTGATCACAAACATACGCCGCAGCCGCGGAAAAGATATTGATGCTGCCTGCGGACAATTGGCGATTAAGGATAAAGAGAAAATTTCCTGAAGTGAAAAAATACATTCTTTATATCATACTTAATTTATTCTTTTTCTTAGTAACACTTTATTGTTTATTATATATAAATACCTACTTGATTGAGCTTTTAATACCTCACATTTCAGGTGTCTTACGAATTGGGCTGGTGTTAATTGAGACTTTCCTTTTTACAGCTTTTTTTTATTTCATTAATAAGCTGATTCTTCGTTATGACTATCAGTCTACCAATCAAAAATCCATTGCCTTAAAAACTTCATTTATTAGTTCAGGGATAATAATTGCTTTTATTATTTATGCAATTATTTATACGCTATGTACCAAGTGAAATATTTGTAATAAATTCATTGCGTGAAATTGCAAAGCACCTATTTAGCAGATTTTATTGCCCTGCTGTTTCCTGAACTTTGCCAGGCCTGCGGAGAAAGCCTGGTAACCGGCGAAGAATTGATCTGCACGGATTGCCGGTATAATTTACCTTTCACCAATTTCCATTTCAAGCCTGATAATATGGTTGCCCAGCAGTTTTGGGGTAAAATCAACCTGGAAGCCGCTTATGCACTATGCTACTTTGCCAAAGGCGGCAAAATGCAGCACCTGATGCACCAGTTTAAGTATAAAGGCATGCAAAAGATAGGCGACCTGTTAGGGAATATTGCCGGGGAACAATTAGCTACTACCCCTGCCTTCAGTACTGCCGACCTGATCATTCCTGTACCGTTGCACAAAAACAGATTAAGGAAAAGAGGATATAACCAGAGTGTATGTTTTGCCAACGGGTTATCGGAAAAGTTAAATATCCCGGTTGATGAGAATAACCTGGTAAGGGTGAGGGCTACCGAAACTCAAACACACCGCTCGCGATTTTCAAGATTCGAGAATATGCAGGAGGTGTTTGCTTTAAACAACCCGGAAACACTAATAAACAAACACATAATATTAGTGGACGATGTGGTAACCACCGGCTCAACCCTGGAGGCCTGCGGCGCCGAATTACTTAAGGTTGAAGGATTAAAATTGAGTATAGCTACTATTGCTTGTGCGGAATAGGTCTGAACCTTGATTTTTAGGATTGAATGATTATCATGATATAGGACCAGGTTAACATAATCCCACTTATTGACTATTGACTACTAAACCTTCTGATATTTGCTCAACTTATCGAACAAACCTCTGGGGTCAAATGGTTTTAGTATATAATCCGTCATGCCTGAGTTGGCGATCTCGTTGATCTCGCTGTTTAGCATGGATGCAGTTAGAGCAATAATAGGAAGCTGCTGATAATATTCCTCAGGTTTAGCGCGGATGATCTGAACGGCTTCTATCCCCCCCATTACCGGCATGTGGATATCCATTAATACAACATCAAAATTATGATTGCTTTCAATTTTATCTATGGCTTCCTGGCCGTTCTCAGCAAATTCTATAACAGCGCCCCACTTGCTTATTACTTTATTAATTAGCAGCCTGTTTATTTGATTGTCATCAACAACCAGTACATTTAATTGCAATTCTGATTCCACTTTTTTTATTTTTAATTAGGCTAATCCGTCCGGTTAGTTATCCAAACCTTTATGACGGTACAATGGAAATCCTTCCATCAGCCTGTGCACCTTTTTACGTATTTTCTTTAAAGAAGGTTCATTTTCCGGGTTGGTTATTACAGCATCTATCAGTTCCACAATGTGTTCCATTTGCTTTTCTTTCATACCTCGTGTAGATATCGCAGCAGTACCAACACGGATACCCGAAGTTACAAACGGCGACTTATCATCAAAAGGAACCATGTTTTTATTTACGGTGATATCAGCAGCAACCAAAGCATTTTCAGCAGCTTTACCTGTAATGTTTTTGTTTCTCAGGTCGATCAGGATCAAATGATTATCCGTACCACCCGAAACTATCTCGTATCCACGGGCTAAAAAAGCATCGGCCATAGCATGGG
This sequence comes from Bacteroidota bacterium, assembly GCA_013286565.1. Classification (GTDB taxonomy): domain Bacteria; phylum Bacteroidota; class Bacteroidia; order Sphingobacteriales; family Sphingobacteriaceae; genus Mucilaginibacter. Next base: position 52,402 of record JABDFM010000009.1, on the reverse strand, counting down.
CGTTCTTTTTAACCTGTATCACATATTTCATATACTCATCGCTCAATGCTTCGCCAAATGCGATGGCTTTGGCAGCGATAATGTGCTCCAACGGGCCGCCCTGTGTACCCGGGAAAACCGCCATGTCCAATATTGCCGACATCATTTTGATCTCACCCTTAGGAGTTTTCAGGCCCCATGGGTTCTCAAAATCCTTGCCCATCATGATCATACCACCACGCGGGCCGCGCAGGGTTTTATGTGTAGTTGTGCTTACAATGTGGCAATGCGGAAGCGGATCGGTCAATAATCCCCTGGCAATTAATCCTGCCGGATGGGCTATATCAGCCAATACCAATGCACCTACCTCGTCGGCTACTTTACGTATAAATTCGTAATCCCAATCGCGTGAATAGGCCGAAGCACCGCAAATGATCATCTTTGGTTTTTCTTTCAGCGCTACTTTTTTGAGGTGATCGTAATCAATACGACCTGTTTCTTTTACAACCCCATAAAAATGCGGCTCATATAATTTACCGGAGAAATTTACCGGGGAGCCGTGTGTTAAGTGACCGCCATGAGAAAGATCGAAACCTAAAATTTTATCGCCGGGCTGCAGGCAAGCCAGCATCACTGCGGCATTGGCCTGTGCGCCAGAGTGCGGCTGCACATTTACCCATTCGGCATTGAACAATTGTTTGGCCCTTTCAATGGCGATGGTTTCAATTTCATCAACCACCTGGCAACCGCCGTAATAGCGTTTTCCGGGTAAACCTTCGGCATATTTATTAGTAGCTACAGATCCGGCTGCTTCCATCACCTGCCAGCTAACAAAGTTCTCCGATGCTATCAGTTCAATTCCTTCCTCCTGGCGCTGCTGTTCTTCATCCAGCAACTTAAAAATTAATTTGTCTCTTTTCATGCTTTGTCTAAAACGGCGCTAAGTTAACTATTTAGAGTCAAGAGGCAAGAATCAAGAGTAAAGATTAATACGTTTATCCTATATAAGATTTTGGCGGGAGTTTCTTGGTTCTTGGCTCTATTCTCTACCTCGCTGATATCCAAAAGTTATTATACCCTATTCCCACCTGTATATTGATCAGTTCCTGCTGCAGCATCTCCAGCACAGCCAAAAAATTATAAACAAAATGCACCTTGTTTTCCGAATTACCGGCTATCGACTTAAAATCGAGCTTTTTATTGATCATCAGCAGATCATTAATGGCCTTTTTCTGCTTCTCTATAGTGTAAGGGTATTGAGTTACGGTATGTGTAACTTCCTCGGTGCGGTTCAAATAGCGTTTGGTTACACGATCATAAACCATCATCAGCTTGTATAATGTGAGTTCAGAAAGTTCCTCACCCGGCACCACCTCTTTTTCTACCTGCTGCAGATCATAGACTATATTTCCGCGTTTCTCCTGTTTAAAACGCTCATCTTCCAGCGGGCGCATTTCCTCACATATCTCCTTAAACTTTTTATACTCGATGAGTTTCCTGATCAGTTCTGCTTTAGGGTCCAGTTCGCTTCCTTCTTCTTCGGCGGCATAACGCGGCAACAGCATTTTGGCCTTGATGCGCATCAGTGTAGCCGCTACAAAAATAAATTCGCTGGCCAGTTCCATGTTCAGGCTGGTCATGTGGTGGATATAGTTCAGAAAATCATCCGCGATACGGGCAATAGGAATATCCTGAATATCCAACTCGTCCCGCTCAATAAAAAAAAGCAACAGGTCGAAGGGGCCTTCAAACTGCGGTAATTTTATTTCGAAACTTTCGTCGGTCATGGATGTTCAAAAATACGTTTGTTTTGTTGTAAAGTTTGAATGTTGAAAAGTTGTAATGTTGTTGAAAACAGGTAAAAGCTTACAATATCCCTTAACCAATACAACTTTTACAACCAATACAACCATCATCCTTAAATATTTTTCAATTAATTAGCCAAAAAATAGCTTACTTTGTAAATTAATTTTCTAAGGAGTTTCTATGCAGGTAACAGCTGGTGATTTACTACAAAAAATAAACTACCCTTCTGATTTAAAGCAGCTTACCGAAGATCAACTTGAACAGGTTTGCCAGGAATTGCGCCAGTTTATTATTGACCAGGTTTCAGTTAATGGCGGACATTTTGCCGCCAGCCTGGGAGTTGTTGAATTAACTGTAGCCCTGCACTACATACTGAATACACCTTACGACCAACTGGTTTGGGACGTAGGTCACCAGGCTTACGGGCATAAGATACTGACCGGTCGCCGCGACATTTTTCATACCAACCGTATTTATAATGGCATAAGTGGTTTTCCTAAACGCGCTGAAAGCGAATATGATACTTTTGGCGTTGGGCACTCATCCACCTCCATTTCCGCCGCATTAGGTATGGCGGTAGCCTCGAGGTATAAGGGGGAAACCGACCGCCAGCATGTTGCTGTAATTGGCGATGGCGCGATGACAGCCGGCTTAGCATTTGAGGCGCTTAACCACGCGGGGATCGAAAACTCCAACCTGCTGGTTATCCTGAACGATAATAACATGTCCATTGACCCCAACGTAGGGGCATTGAAACAATATCTGACCGATATTACTACCTCTAAACCATACAACCGTTTCAGGGATGATATCGCGCATGTACTGACCAAATTATCAGCCATTGGGCCCGATGCCTTTAAGATTGCCAAAAAGATAGAAAAAAGCATAAAAGGTACTCTGTTAAAGAAAAGCAATCTTTTTGAATCGCTCCAGTTCCGTTATTTTGGGCCAATTGATGGGCACGACGTAAAGCACCTGGTAAAAGTATTGCGCGACTTGCGCGATATACCGGGGCCAAAGCTTTTACATTGCGTTACGGTAAAAGGCAAAGGCTATTCTTTAGCCGAGAAGGACCAAACCAAATGGCACGCACCAGGCTTATTTGATAAAATAACCGGCGAGATCAAAAAAACCAAATCCGAGAAGCCGCAACCTCCAAAATACCAGGATGTATTTGGCATTTCGATCATTGAGCTGGCAGAGCAAAATCCAAAGATCATGGGTATTACGCCTGCTATGCCATCGGGTTGCTCGCTGAATATGATGATGAAGGCCATGCCGAACCGCGCCTTTGACGTGGGCATAGCCGAACAGCACGCCGTAACGTTCTCGGCAGGGCTGGCAACACAGGGGCTGATACCTTTTTGCAATATCTACTCCAGCTTTATGCAACGGGCTTATGACCAGGTGATACATGATGTGGCCATCCAAAAGCTTAACGTGATATTTTGCCTCGACAGGGCCGGAATAGCAGGAGCAGACGGACCAACGCACCATGGCGCTTATGATTTGGCTTACATGCGCTGCATCCCTAATATGACGGTTTCGGCGCCGATGAATGAAGAAGAACTGCGTAACCTGATGTACACTGCCCAGCAAGACGACATGGGGCCGTTTGTGATACGCTACCCACGCGGTACCGGGGTTATGGTCGACTGGCAGCGCCCGTTCAAAGCCATACCTGTAGGCAAGGGCCGTATGATATGCGATGGCGAAGAAGTAGCCATCCTATCCATTGGCGCCATTGGCAACGAAGTAGTAAAAGCCACCGCCGAACTGGGCAACAATGGTTTTTACCCCGCCCATTATGACCTGCGCTTTGTGAAACCATTGGACGAGAACCTGCTGCACGAAGTATTCAAAAAATTCAGCAAGGTGATCACTGTCGAAGATGGCTGCATAGAAGGCGGCATGGGCAGCGCCATATTAGAATTTATGGCCAATAACAACTACACCGCCCAGGTAGTGCGCTTAGGCATACCCGACCGTTTTATTGAGCATGGCGAGCAACCCGAACTTTGGGCTGAGTGTGGCTACGATGCCACATCCATAGCCGCCCAGGTACAAAAACTCGGACTGAAACGCAACGCACATACGATAGCTTCCTGATGTGCAGATTTCAGATGTGCTGATGTGCAAATAAATAGATTTTCTTTAAAAGCAGGGATTGTGCAGCTTCGGTTACGATAGCCCCCTTTGTAGTCGGGTTTAGGTTACCTGTGCCCATCCAACTCCCAAATAAGCACCCTAAAGCAATAAAAACGATCAAGTTTTTTATTCTCTTGACTATGTGCCTGTTATGAAAACCGGGCAAAAAAAGATTGTTATTATGCAACCCTCTATCGTTAGTTCTCGTTTATAAATTCAAGATTAATAATACATGCAGCAAAAACCTGCGTTTTTAATGCCTGAGAAGGACCTGGCAAAGATGGATAAATGGGGGCTTGTCTCGTTGTGGTGTGGTAGGCTTGCGATTGCAATCGGGTTTATTGCGTTGCTGGGATGGCTCTTTGATATCAGTTTTTTCAGGGCATTTCTTTCTGACGGCACGAACATGAAAGTAAATACCTCGCTGCTCATCATGATTTGCGGGGCCAGTTTGATCGCGTTCAGATCGGGCTACACCATAATCCCCCGGATTTTACTGGTTACTGTCCAGCTTTTCTGCGTGGTTATTATTTACGAACATATTTCGGCTACCAACCTCTATATCAACGAAGCCCTCATTCGCGACCGCTTTACCAACATCAAATTGGAAGCGCCCGGCAGGGTATCGCTGCTCACGGCTTTATACTTCCTGCTGAGCTCGGCTGCAATGCTGCTAAGTTCCTTTAAACGCTATAGAGCGGCGCAGTTTACGGGTGTCACCCTGATTGCTCTGGTGTATATTTCATTAATAGGCCATTTATTCCACTTTGTTGGGTTTAACGTAACTGCCAGCTATGCAGGTATGGCGTTTCATACGGCATTGTCCTTGCTGTTACTGGCAACCGGCACCATTATGCTGCAACCGGCCGAGGGTTGGATCAAACAGGTGTACGGGCGGCTTGCCCATAAAAATCTGCTGATATACCTGCTCAGTTACATTATGGGGATTGCCCCATTATTTGCGGCCTTGTACCTCTTCGTTATCCGGAACAGCTCTTTTGCCCCGGCTTCTGACATGCTGGTTTTGTTTATGCTCACCATCATCCTCAGCGTTCCGGTGACCTATTTCCTGGTGCGCTTATTTAACCAGTTGGATGAAGATGTAAGGGGCGCACACGAACAACTGCGCATTGCCGTTCATGCATCGGGCCTTGGTGTTTGGAATATGGATACCGGGGATAACACAATGGCACATTCGCCCGAATTTGCCCAGTTTTTTGGCAATGTCGATCGCCGCTTAACCACTGCCAGCGAACTTTGGGAAACTTTTCATGCAGATGATGCTGAGTATGGGCGGGCGGCCTTTAAGCAGGCGATCATTAACGGGCAACTCGACCTGCAGGTGAGAGTGATCACAGCAGATGGCTCTATCCGCTGGATACAGTTTTATGGCGAAATCCGGCGCGACCGTAATGGATTGGCCACCCGGCTACTGGGAACGGCGATGGATATTACCGCCCGCAAAGAAATGGAAAGGCACAAGGATGAGTTCATCAGTATTGCCGGCCATGAGCTTAAAACGCCACTCACCTCGCTCAAATCGTATGTACAAATGGCTCATGGCAAATCAAAGGTTTATGAAGACCACGGCATTGCCAATATGCTTGAAAAAGCAGAGATGCAGGTTAATAAAATGACGCACATGATCGGTGATTTCCTGAACATGGCACATTCCGAAGCCGGAAAAATGGTGTTGAATACCAGTGAATTTGCCTTAAACGAACTACTCAGGGACGTGATACAGGACCTATCGCTGAACATCAAAGGGCAGCGGTTATTTTTAGACACCAATTTGCCTGTAAAAATAATAGCCGACCGCGAAAAGATAGAGCGGGTACTGGTAAACCTGATCAGCAACGCCGTAAAATATTCCGTCGGCGACTACCCTGTTATCATCAATTACCAGGTAAAGGGTAGCGAGGTGCTGATCCGCATCAACGATCAGGGCATAGGTATTACAGCACAAGATAAACTGCATTTGTTCGACCGGTTTTTCAGAGGCGAAAATCATAGCACACGCACCATTTCGGGCTTCGGCATTGGCCTGTACCTCTGCGCAGAGATTGTGAGACTGCATGGCGGCAACATCGGTGTAGACAGTGAGATAGGCAAAGGCTCCAGCTTTTGGTTCAATATCCCCCTATCTACAGCCGCCGCAACAAGCAACAAGCCATTACAGTTAGTGAACAGGTAGGGCTGTCCGTTCAACTGCGGGTGCGATCCATGAACAGACTTACGAAGTTTTAAAAACTTCGTAAGTCTCCCGAGTCATTTAGTCGATAAGAGCTATTGCCTTTTAATTCTTTTTTTGATTGGATAGCAGCATTACTCAGGAAAACGATACATGGTGACGGATTTTGTCAACCCAAAAAACATCTCTTTATACATCTTTCCATCCGGGAATAATGCCTTCATTTCGGATCCGGTCAGCAGTTTTACTTCGTTAACTCTTTGAATGGCTTTCTCTTTGTTCTCCGCTTTTTGATAATGCCCTAAACTGAAATTACTGGTCAGAAAAACCCTTAACCCAAACGGCAAATATTGGAAACCGGGAAAAAGCCAATGAGGTTCAATGGGGAAATAATAATTTGGCGTTTGCACATAATAATATTTACCCACCCGCATGGCTTCATCTGCCATTTTCTTTTGATTTTCCTTTGAAAAAAGGTGTTCGATCACAGAGTTTGAATACACAATATCAAATTCCTGGTCTTTAAATTCAGATAAATTTGTTGCATCGCCTTTGATACTTATAAAGTTATCATTCTTTGTATCCACCTTTTCTAAGTTCAATAAAGTGATATGTACATTGGCATGGCCCAAAAAGTTCATCTTTTCCCAATAGTCTTCTTCTCCGCCCACATCTAAAATACGTAATGGCTTACCCGTGTCAACCTTTTGCAGAAGATCTGAGAAAAACTTAAACCTTTTTGCTCTAAAACCTTGATTTAATGAAGTCTCGGAATGTGGATTTAAAAGGGAAATGGCCATATTTTATTGCTTGTTATTACGTGTGTTTTGATGAATCAACATAAAGCGTTGCCTTAAATATACAAAAGTTCTAAAGTATTCAAATTTAAACACGTTTGCTGCGTTGTCAAATCCGATCTTGAATTTCTCCGTTAACAGACAGGGTGTCTATTCATCCGCGCAGCTACAATCTGAGTATTAATGAGTCTTATAACTCGCCAGGTCGTTATAAATATCGCGGAACGAGCTGCGGAGACCAATAGTGAGCATGGAGGTACGATCTTCGAACTGGCTGTTGTGCTCCTGCCTGAATATACCACCAAGCTCGATCCTGAGGTTGTATTTTGGATTGAGTACATACGCTACTTTACCTTCCAGGTAATACATATGGGTAGCTAAGCCCTGACCGGTAAAATTACCATCTTGCTGTACAGCAGTGGTATATAGCTGGAAAATATCCTTGCCGTAGTTGAGCCCGTTCATGTCCAAACCGTAGCGCCCATAGTCGGCTTCGCCGGAAAAGTCGAACTTTTTGTACGTATAGTTCAGCAAGCCTACCACCTCGCGGAAGTTGGCCCCCCAGGGATGTGCAAGCGGCTCGCCGTTATCAGCATAATTCTCTATACTCGACCGTGCCGAATAAGTATAAGGTTTGGCATTATTGGTTTCAACCAGGTAGTTGAGCCCTTTAACACCAAACAGATCAGGCCCTCTGAAACCTAACTGCCAGGCATATTTATTATCCGAAGCGCCGTCGCTTGAGAAAAAGTCCTTCGATACAAATTCATTCAAGGCAAATTGACCATAAACGGTTATGCCATTGGTGATCTTGTATTTACCCGTAACCCCAAGCAGTGATTTATCCGGGTCGTTACTGGAATTATTAACGGGTTTCAGGAATATGATGGGGTTGATGTAGTTAAAATCAAAAGGGCGTTTTGTGCCATTATCATCCGTATAATAGCCAATCACGCTATCAAAAAACCCAAAAGAAAGCCTGTTGCTCACGTTCCAGTCCAGGTAATGAAAAACGCCGAATTTCTGCCTGCCGGTACCATATGATGAGGTTGATGACGGGTCGTTCATATCTGTCCACATCACCATATATCTCACATTCCCTAAGGTGCCGGTCAGCTTCAGAAACGGATAGGGTGATGCGTAATCAGACAATAGCGTAGACCGATAGCCATCGCCGATAAAAGTTTTATCGCGCCCCGCTTCAATATTCAAATATTTTACCGGCGTGTAGGATACCACCGCCGTCAGGTACGACCAATCGTACCCATTGGTTTTATACACTTTAGCATAAGCCTGACCCGGTATAATGCCCACCTGGTTAATGTAGGTTGCCAGGTAATCAGGTACTACCGCGCTGCTTTCATAGCCGGTTATATTATAGGAAAATTTACTGCCAAATGTACCGCCTACTTGCAAACCAAGCGATGTGGTACTGATAGTGAGTTTTCCTGAAAAGTCTCTCCCAATATCAAAATCAGGCAGCAGGTCAGCATAAAAAGTAGAGCCCGTGCCCCTGTAATCTATTAAATGCTCATTAAATAATTTACGATATAGCAGGCCATGCTGCTTCCCATCTGCACCATAATTCATCAATGAATCATAATGGTGCTTCAATAGGGAGTCGTCAGCGAACAATGGTTTAATGGAGGTATGTTCGCGTGTATTTGTAGAGTACAGATCCGTATTCAATTTCTGATAAAACTGGTACGAATAAGGCTGATATACAGATTGGGCAAATGCGCCGCTTGCCAAAGCAAAGCTTAGCATGATGGCAAAGACTATTTTATATGGCGGGCAGATATGCTTCATGATACGAAAATTGACTAAATTAAAAATCATGATAAAGATCCCTGAAAGTACTTCGTAATCCCAGTGTTAACAGCACTGTTTTAGTATCAGACACACTATTGAGTTCCTGCCGCACTAAGCCGCCAACCTCTATCCGCAGGTTATATTTTGGATTGAGCAGGTAGGAAACCGTACCCTCGGCATATTTCAGGCTGGTTGCTAAACCCTGTCCCGTTGTGCCGATAGTTGGTGGTAAATTCACATTATCAGCCAAAGTAATATCCTTGCCGTAATTAACACCAACAGTATTAAGGCCGTATTTGGCATAGTTGAGCTGCCCCTGCAAATCAAACCTCCCGATGGAGTAATTCAGTATGCCCACAAATTCTTTATAGTTGGCGCCAAGCGGATCAGCCAGCGGCTCACTAAGCTCCGCGTAATTAACAATAGGATATTGGTTGGAGTAGGTATAAGGTTTTGATGTATTATACTCAAAAAGGTAGTTTAACTTACTAACGGTAAACAGATCAGACCCCCGGAAACCTAATTGCCAGGCGCTCCGGCTGCTGTTATTATCCGGCGATGATGCCTGGTCAAAAAGCAACTGCCCATATACCGTTGTTTTATCCAGCACCTTGTATTTGCCGTTAAAACCGATCAGGGTATGATCAGGCGCTGGCTTTGCAGGCCCTAACGAGGATGCAAAAAGTACCGGGTCAATATAGTTAACATCAAAGCCATGCGATTGGCCCTGGTCATTAGCTTCTTCGGCTATCAGCGCGTTAAAAAAACCGATGGATGCCCGGTTGGTGATGTTCCAGTCGATGTAGTGGAACACGCCCCATTTCCGCCTGTTATTATCAAACTGATTATTACCATACGCGTTAAACTTGATGGCATTCTGATCTTCCATATAACTCCACATCGCCATGTATTGAACATGTGTACCCAAATTGGCTGTAAACCGGAGCAAAGGGTAAGCGGAAGCATAATCAGACAGTAAAACCGAGCGGTAGCCATCGCCTATAAAGGTTTTATCCTCGCCAAGCACTATGGTTATTCCCTTACTCGGCGCATAGCCTATTAACGAAGTTACACCCGACCAATCCTTTGTGGTTTTACCATAGCTTTTATCGTACGCCTCGCCGGGTATCATGCCAACCGTGTTGATATAATTAGTCTCATAATTGGCAAATCTTCCCTGGTTCTCGAAGCCGCTTGTATAAAAAAAGAAGTTTGAGCTGATTGTACCGCCCAACTGGTAACCCCGTGTATTTAAAAAGGTAGTGGTAGGCTGAGAAAATTCACGCCCGACTTGCAGATCGGGGAGATAATCCAGGTAAAAAGTATAGTCTTTAGTTTTTATATCGACCAGGTGCTTATAAAACAACACCCTCTCCAACCAATTTTTCCCTTTGGTGTCCACATTGTTCATCAATAAAGAGTCGTAAAGCGGGCGGATCGCACTTGAATCAGCGATCAGGTACGGTTTAAGGGAGGTGTGCAGATCATTAGAAGGGGAATATACAGCCGTATTCAGCTTTTGATAAAACTGGTATGAATACGGCTGGTATTGTAATTGAGCATTTGCAATACCGGCAAAAAACATTACCATCAACAGGCAGGCAAATACTTTTTTCATAGGAGCCGAATAATTGTTTTAGTATAAACCCCAACTATTCAAAATAGTTTAATGTTTTAAAACCGCCCTTTTTCAAATAGTCATCTTTTTTTACCAGGTGCAGGTCGGCATGTACCATATCCGTTACCAGGGCCTGTAAATCGTATTTAGGAACCCACCCTAATTTTTCTTTGGCTTTTGTAGCGTCACCTATCAACAGATCCACTTCAGTAGGCCTGAAATATTTAGGGTCAACCTTAACAACGGTCTGTCCAAATTTTAAAGCATCAGCATTCAATCCCAGTTCTTTTACCCTTTGCTGGTCAACATCAATGATCACTCCTTTTTCGGCTGCATCTTTCCCACTAAACTCAACTTCGACGCCTAATTCGGCAAATGTCATTTTTATAAAATCCCTTACTGTAGTGGTTACGCCTGTAGCTATAACAAAGTCTTCCGCTACTTCTTGCTGCAGCATCAGCCACATCGCTTCGATATAATCCTTGGCATGCCCCCAATCGCGGCGGGCCGAAAGATTACCAACATAGAGGCAACTCTGCAAACCCAAAACAATTTTTGAAGCGGCCCTGGTAATTTTCCTGGTTACAAAAGTTTCTCCCCGTATAGGGCTTTCGTGATTAAACAGGATACCATTACAGGCATACATATTATAAGCTTCACGATAATTTACGATGATCCAATAGCCATACATTTTAGCCACCGCGTAAGGTGAGCGTGGATAAAAAGGGGTGGTTTCGCTTTGTGGCACGGCTTGTACCAAACCATACAACTCCGAAGTGGAAGCCTGGTATATACGTGTTTTTTCAGTAAGGCCGAGTAACCTCACTGCTTCCAGTATGCGCAATGTACCGATGCCATCAGCATTAGCAGTATATTCCGGTGTATCAAAACTAACTTTTACGTGGCTTTGTGCCGCCAGATTGTATATCTCATCCGGTTGTATTTCCTGTACCAGCCTGATCAGGTTGGTTGAATCAGTAAGGTCGCCAAAATGGAGTTTGAATTTTACATTAGGTTCATGCGGATCATGATACAGGTGGTCGATACGATCGGTATTAAATAATGATGATCTTCTTTTTACGCCGTGCACTTCGTAGCCTTTTTTCAATAAAAATTCTGCCAGATATGCGCCGTCCTGCCCGGTGATACCGGTAATTAAAGCTTTCTTCATAAAATTACATACATACTATAGAATACAATTATATCCAAATTAATTCAGAATTCAGCAATGAGGTTTTAATATGATTTGAATTAATCGATATCGGCCAGTTTATCTTCCAGTTCGACATATCAATCCCGTACTTACGGATCAATGGCACTTTCAACAATTCATGCACCCGTACTTTAAGCTGTTACCGAAATGTTTGAGTTTTATTATTATAGTTCCTGAAAAATGTTAACTCCTGTCTCATCATTTTTAGAATGCCACTTGAAATTTTCTGTCAGTCTGATTTTCCCATTTTCACCAATGGCTATTTCACATTCAGATTGTCCATTATCTATTTTTCCGTCAGTTTGTATTTGACAGTAGCTGAACAATAATTTATTGTGATGAATTGTCCCAACTAAGTATCCTTTGAATATTGGCCCGCCTGAGTAGCTGGCCGAAACGAAACTGCCGTTTTGTGAAAAGGTGAAAATAGTCAATTCATTCACAACTCCATTTGAAGCAGTCTGAATAACATTCATTTTCAGGTTTTCAAAGCTCATTTTTGTCATTGCAGATGTTATTAAAATCCTTTTAAATCAACATGTAGCAGGTGGTGAAAGTTAATTGTTCTCTTGTTAATTCGGTATCGGATATTTATATCCCCGCAACCTGCTCTTCTAACTCCTTATACCAATCTTCCCCGTATTTACGGATCAATGGCGCTTTTAAAAATTCATGCACCCGTACTTTAAGCTCGTTACCGAAAGTACATGCAGGGCTGCAAATGCTCCAGCGGTCATAATTCAATACATCAAATTCGGGGTATTTGGTGATACGGATAGGATATAAATGGCAGGAGATGGGTTTTTTCCAGTTAGTAGCTCCGCTTTCATACGCTTTTTCTATAGCGCATTTGGTGATCCCATTCTCCCAGATCACATAGGCGCATTCTTTATTTACATCTACGCAGGGAGTAGTGTAATCGCCTTCGAAATCGGTTACATAGGTGCCGTTTTCTTCGATGGTTTTGATACCCTTGGCGGTCATAAAGGGTTTTACTTTTGGATAGATCTCGTCTAATATATCCAGTTCATCAGCATTTAATGGCGCGCCTGAATCCCCTTCGAGACAGCAGGCTCCCTTGCACTTATTTAAATTGCATACAAAGTTTTCCTTAACTACATCCTCATGCACCAAAACACTGCCAACTTCTATCATATTGTCTAAACTTTAATCTCTAATCACTTCCCCAAAGCATATTTCAACCCTGTGGTGTTCGTCAGGTCCATCGTTAAGCTGCCTACAACCAATTCAACCTGCGCTTTTACGGGTATGCGGTTGTTGTCATCCGTTATCCAAAGGTACAACTTACTATTTTTCTTGAAAATGCGACCGGGAATAATAGTCGGGTTAAATTTAAGGCAATTAAATGTACCCATCGAACATTGCATTTTTTCCTTACCAACATAAGTGATGCTTAAGATATGCACTCCATCTTCCAAAAAGTATTGCAGGTCGAATTTTTGCCCGACATGGATCTTTGAAATATCAATACAGCGCGCAAAATAATAGGCCGATAAAAAATCAAACACTTTGCCTGTGAACGGATATACCCCCTTTGCCGCGGTTATTTTATTATGAGTATGATCAAAAGTTACTTTATCGCTATGGCGATAGTCGGATTCTCGCCGGTTCTCAGCATAAAAATAGGGCTGCAGTGTGCTTTGGTCAACGTAAGTTTCGTACCGGTTGCGCACTTTGTAAAACACATCGAAAGCCCCTGCTGTTTTCCCCTCGGCAATAATATGATAAGCGGGCGACCCGTCAAATTTAATCGGGCTTTCCTCCACACGGATATTAGCTTCTGCTGCGGTAAAAAAGCCATATTTTAGCCTATAGCTTAATTTTTCACCAGTTTTAAATGCAGGTTCGGCAGTTTTTACAAGATCCTGGGCAAGAACTTCACTAAGGCAGCAGGATGCAAGCACAAGGGCAAAAAGGTATTTCTTCATCGGCTGCCTGTTGTGCAAAAAGCGAACATTAATCTTTTCGTTTATAGATGGGAACGGTTGAACATGGTTCGCCAAACATGATGCTCTTTGCAACGGGTGTCAGCTTTTTTGTTAATTCAACATAAGCCGAAACAGGAACATCAATATCGCCGCACCCCTTAATAACGATACGCTGATCGCGATATTGCTCCGCGTCCATACCTGCCATTGCTTTTTCAAACAGTACAGTTTCCAAAACAGCGGCATCGCCGAAAACAACCTCGCTGGCAAAGGGCGCCAGCTTGTTCGCTATCAGCATATAGGCCCATGCGGGCACAATGGCATCGGCAGTGCAGGTGATCCCTACGTTTTTGCCAGTATATTGCGCCCAATCGTGTGTTTTTATAAATTCCCTGAAATCCTTTTCCCGCAGGATCAGTTCCATATACAGGTTATCCTTAATATCATATATTACCCGTTCGCCGGGGGGATAAAAAGCGGCAGGGTCCAAAGTGACCAAACCACTTTGCGCTACCTTATTAACTATATTTTCCTGGATATCCATCGCATTAAAATAAAAAACCGGGAACAGCCCAAACACTGATCCCGGTTACAAAATTACTTAAAGTTTCTCTATAAGAATTTAGAACGGTAATCTTTTACATTCGCCTTATCTTTCAGGGCGTCAAACAACTGGCTGTTTGACCGCTGAACCAATGCCTGTCCTATCTGCTCTCTTTCTCTTAAAGCGTTGGTAAGCGGTGCAGGATTGATAAAGTTATCTACCGAAAACACATAAACCCCATGATCGCCTTCAATTGGTGCCGATACTTTATTTGGTTTTGAACCAAAAATTGTACCCACCACTTTATATTCTGTTGCCAAACCCGGTATAACAGGGTTAGCGAATACCACGTTCTGAACAGGAACAACTTTAGAGCCTGATTTTTGAGCTACCTGGTCGATGCTTGAGGCGCCGTTTGCTGCTGCCTGCAATTTATCGGTTAACATTTTAGCTTTTACATGATTGCGCACAGCGGCTTCTATTTGTTTTTTAACTGCATCAAGCGGCAAAGTGCCTTTAGGTTTTATACCTGTTAAAACGGGGATAACATACTGGTTGCCAACCACAAATACCTGGTCGCCATAATCACCTTTATCTGCTTTAAAAGCCCATTTAACTACCTCGCGCGCACCTTCGAGGCCGGGTAGCGCTGATGCCAAACCATTTATATCGGCAGCGCTTTTCTTCATCAGCCCTGCCTTTTTGGCCATTGCATCAAAATTATCCTTTGTCAAACCGGCCAAAAATGATTGTGCTTTGCTATATGCAGCATTTTGTGTATTGCTGCTGGGAACTATCGGTTTATCAACCACTGCAACTTCTGCTACTTTTACTGATCCTTTCTGATCTGTGATCTCGATAAGGTGCACCCCAAACTGCGAGGTAACAACAATAAGGTCGCCCTTTTTAGCTTTAAAGGCTGCATTGGTGTATTCAGCTGTTATCTGGCCTTGTCCTGCTCCCATCATACCATTCACATCAAATGCAGGTATATCGCCACCTTTGACAGCGCTTGCCTTATCAACAGAAAAGGTTGCAGCCTCGTCAGCAAATGACTTACCGCCCTGGATCAGTTTCTTGATCGAATCAGCTTTAGCTATCGCTTTTTCAAGACTTCCTTCAGCATTTGGGTTAATTAGAATATGTCGTGTTTTAACCGAATCAAAAGTGGTTTTCACATCTGCGAGTTTCGCTATTTTATAACTTCCGTTTGATAAGTAAGGCCCGTAAACAAAGCCCTTATCAGCGCTGAACATCATAGAATCCAGTTTTGGATCGCCCAGCTGCCCTTTACGTTTAAACGACGGCGGATTTTTTGTTTCAGAATTTACCTGTACAAAAAGTGAATCGTTAGCGCTGCTTTTAAACTGGGGTACCAGTTTGTCCATCTGGCCCTTAATTGCGGCAGAGTCTTCTTTTGACGCCGCGGCGTTAAAGGTTACATAGTCAAAGCTTCTCAGTTCCTGCTTATTTTTAAACTCATATTTATGGTCGTCGTAATAGCTCTGGTAATCATCATCTGTTAAAGTAACCTTGCTATCGGGGATAGAAGTATAATCAAGCGTTACATATTTAAAATTCACCAGCTTGTTTTTAGCTTCGTAATCGTCCTTTGCGTCAAGGGCGTTCACATACAGGCCATTTGTTACCAGCGAAAGATATTTTTGCTCCAATTTAGTCGCTGTCAGCTGCACAATAAAATCGTGCCACTGCTGCCTTACCGGATCATCCGCTTTAGCCGCATTAAGGGTAGCCTTAAAGTTATTCAGCTTGTTCATATCGATCTTGCCGGTTTGAGGGTCGCCAAAATTCTGAACCACCGCCGGATCAGGATTATTACTGCTGAACATGCCAGCCGTTTCATCATCACTTACTACCAGGCCAACTTTGTCAATCTCTTTATTGAGGATGATCTGGCTCACAGACTGGTTCCAGGTATTATCCTGTACGTAAGTCATAAACTGCGAATTAAGATTCGCCTGCCCGGATTGCTGTTGAAGCTGTTTCGTGTTCTGGTCAAGCCTTTTGGCAAAATCGCTGTAAGCTATTTTTTCGCCCGCAACTTCACCTATTGTGGTATTATCACCTTTAAAAAACGAACTTCCCTGCCGTATTGCTTCTTCGCCTACAAACGCAAATAGCGCTACTCCAATTCCTATTGCTACGATCTTTCCCATGCGATCGCGCAAAAAACCCATTACACCCATATACTTATATATATAATACTTTAGTTACTCAAAAGAGGGCGCAAGATACAACTTTTACCAAAATTAAAAACAGAAAAATTAAGGCAATTTTAAGGTCGAAATTAATGCGGAACCTCCTGGTTATTAACATGGATAATACCCGTTCCCTGGTTCAGTGTCCAATGATTAAAGTTTTCGTCGCTGGTAAAGCTGGTGCCATCGGTTATACTCCCGTCGGCCATTTTCGCGTGCACTAATTTACTGGAATGTATCAGCTTGGTACCTTCGTCCCATATCAGTTCGTCCGAAGTGAAGGTGTCGCCTTTTATATTGGTACCCACTACGTTTTTGCGAAGCTCAATTGTTTTTTCATCATCGTGGCGCACACCATAATCTGCAACTATGGTGCTCGACTGTTTCAGATCGGCATCATAAAAGATCACTTTTACCCCTTTGGGCATTTCGGTGTAGGGCTTTTTTACTTTGTAGATGATCATTAAAGGCGCGGTCATATGGGCCTTTACTTTTGCGGAATCGCTGTAGATCACATCCACATCAGTATAGCGCTCAATAGGCTTGTTTACCTCGTTAGCTGATATTTTCTGGATGTCTTTCAGATCGTTCTCACAACCTGTTATTAAGGCTGAACCGGCAATTAAACCGGCAAAAAGTAAATTCGATAACAGTTTTGCCGTTTTCATGTCCGGGCTTATTCATACCTGTAACGCTGGAACCATTTATCGTTAAGCGTAAAGCCTAAATGAAAGTTCACATAGTTTTCCTGCACCAAGCCATTTGCTTGCGTTCCCTGCTTACCTATCTCAGCTGAGAAATTGATCTTATAGAAGGCCAGCGAAGCGCGGTCGTGCGGTAATGGAATACCCAAACCAAAGGTTGCCGCGTATTTTTTAATAGTTACATTACCCACATTGATGTAAGTATCTTCATAAATTATCCCCAAACGGTAATCCATTAACGCCAGGTAATTGTTCAAAGCATTTTGATTAGGGGTAAACTGCCCACCCAAGTTAAACGTTTTGCTATCCTGCAGGCCCTGGTTAACGCCTGCGATAGTAAGGTTAGACCATTTCCCGGTACTATATTGGGCCCCGATTATAAAACTGCCTTCCTTTACAAAGGAGATACCAAAGTGATTGATCTGCGGAAGCTGGATCTTTGCATTTGGCGACTGGTTGTTGACCAAAGTATCTGCGGCAACGTTTTGATTGCCGTTTGAATCATAAAAATATTGACTTACAATCAAACTATTTTGCACATTAAGCCTGGAACTGGCCGAAGCTGAATAGCCTAATATCAAGTGTTTGGTTTCTGAGAAATCGATAGAATACTGTGCACCGTAATCGTAGTTTACGCCACCGACGTGGTTGTTTTGTGCAATACGTGAATCCAATACTCCGTACAGTCCGGGTATTTCTGTAGATTGATCCTGTTCTAAGTTACCGAATATATAGGAGATATTGGCGCCTATCAATAAGTGTTTGCCAATACCAAATCCATAACCCAGATAAGCTTTTGACAGGCCACCATCGCCTGAATAGATATAGTTGGTCACATTGGTATCAGCAGGTGATCCCGAGCCCAACCCGGTTCTTGAGGTTTTGTAACTATAACCCAATTCGCTATAAGGTACCAGGCCAAAGCTGAGCGCCGAATGTTTGGAAACAGGGATAGCAAATGTAATATGGCTGAACCTGAAATTTGAGTTGGACTGACTGGTTTTAACGCCGTTTATGTCATTACTTAATGTAGTTGCATTACTATACAGACCGGCATCAATAGTGGTGAAATTTATTTTCCCATAAGAAGCTGGGTTGATGATGTTAATACTGTTAAACCCGCCTATCGTATTTACAGCGGCTGATAGCCCTCCCATACCAATATTTTGCGGTAATAGCTGATCATCAAGAAGGCCCAAACCATAACGTGAATAAGGAGAACTGGTAGTTGCGGTAGATTGTGCGTTTGCCTCAAATACAGCAACAGCAAGTAAAAATGTAATAAAGAGCCTTGTATATTTAATCATTATTGTTTTGTATAGCTGCGTTTAATCCTTTAAGAACCAAATAGGGCTCATTTTTTATATAGGGGGCAAAGATGCTATTTTTCAGTAGAGTATCAAAAAAATTGCTGTCGCCCCCGCTTAGTATAATATTTAGTTCCTTCCCGCTTTCCTGGTAGCTTTGTATAAAACCGGTTACTTCGTATTTGATCCCGTTTTGCACGCCCGACCGTATTGCCGTTGTTGTATCACTTCCGTAAGTATCGTTAAACCCTGCATCTTCGCTAATTAAAGGCAAAGCGCCGGTATAATAATTTAATGCTTTATAACGCATATTTAGCCCGGGCGATATACTGCCCCCAAAATAATTCCCTTCGGCATCTATCCAGTCATAAGTGATCGCGGTTCCGGCATCAATTACCAGGCTGCTCTTACCGGGATATAATTTATAAGCTCCTATAACAGCAGCCAAACGATCGGGCCCAAGTGTTTGAGGGGTTTTATATTGATTACGGATACCGGCGGTCATCTCTACATTAAAATACTTCAGGTCAACTTTTTCTTTCAGCGGCTCGCGCCAGCTTTCCACTTCTTTTTTAACAGAGGAGATAATGGCTTTATTAATTTGGTATTGATCAAGTAAATTTAAAAGTGTACTGGCTTCAACAACCGGGTAATGCTCCGTATGCAGTAATTCATCATGCCTGAAAACCGCGATCTTGGTTAAAGTATTACCTATATCAATAACCAGGTTGGCCATCAGGCTTTAACCAATGATAATATAGATTCAAAAATAGCCAGCCCATCCTGGTTAGCAAGCAAACTATCAGCAGCGCGCTCAGGGTGCGGCATAATGCCGAATACATTACGGCCCTCATTACAAACCCCGGCAACATTCTCGATAGAGCCATTCGGGTTGCTTTCGGCGGTAATATTACCCATCTCATCACAATACCTGAACAATACCTGGTCATTATCATTCAATGACTTCAGCAAATTGGCATCGGCAAAATAATTACCCTCGCCGTGCGCGATAGGTATTTTCAAAGCCCTTTGAGCCTCGATCTGCGAGGTAAGCATTGAATTGGATGTTTGCGGCAGCATATAAATATTGCTGCAATTAAACTTGCGGTTATTGTTGTGCAGCAATGCACCGGGCAGTAACCCTGCCTCGGTTAATATCTGGAAACCATTGCAAATACCCCATACATATCCGCCTTTGGCAGCGAATTGGATCACTTCCTGCATGATGGGCGAAAAACGGGCTATCGCGCCTGAGCGCAAATAATCGCCAAATGAAAAACCACCGGGCAGTACAACAAAATCGCAGCCCTGCAAATCGTGGTCTTTGTGCCACAGGCGCACTACCTGCTGACCCATTATTTTTTCTAATACATAGATGATATCTTCATCGCAATTAGAACCCGGAAAAATAACTACTCCAAACTTCATGATACAAAACTAATATAACCCCGGAAATTTGAACGAATGTAAAAGTTAAAAAGTGTTAAACTGGAAGTAAATGATGCTGACAAGCAGCAAAAAGAAGAGTGTTTCATAAAACCAGCGGCCCGTGGCATATAAAAAATAATAGGCAAAAAACACCGCTAAAGGCACAGCGCACAATAAAAAATGGTCTAAATGAAAACTTGAACGAACGTAAAATGAGAAACCCCCAACTAAAAAAACAAAAAATAATAACTGGAAAGATTTACGGGTTTGCACATAACTTTTGAAGAAATTTTGCTGCAATTTAAAGAAACAGAGCACCAGGATAAGTATCACCGGTATTAAAACCAGGTAATTATAATAGTTAATGGTAATATGAACAGGAAATTTGGTAGCCAGCGGGAGCCAGATATTATAAAACTGCCCAAGCTTATCGTGCATGTAATAAAACACCGCCAAAAAGAAGAAAATAGTAACAAAACCGATGATACAGGCCACCCATTCGCGCCAGTTAAATGGCCTGAAAAGGATCAGCGCGGCCCATATAGCCAGGAACATATAAATAAACGGCAGGTAAGTTAGGGTACCGACCGCTACGATCATCCCGAGATCATACGATATGGATTTTGCTTCCTCACCTTTATAAAGATCGATCAGCTTAAATAACATCCATATCACCAGGAAATTACATATCAGCGGCGGGCTTAATACTAAAAAGGGCGTAAAAAGGCCAGATACGAACACATACATTATTGCAGGCAAAAAGGTTGATTTACCAAGCAAATTATAATGATTAACCAGGTAATTGAGCAGCATGGCCTGCCCAAAAACCACCGCTCCCGCCAAAAATAAATTGAGTACCGGCGGGATAACGTACTGGTATGAAACAGGTATCAGTAAGCGCGAGAAAAGCTCAATGAACGGAAATTCTGTTTTATCAGGGATATAAAATACATAACCTATCCGCAGGATAAACAATAAAACTGCCAGCCATAAAATATTAAGGGGATTAAAGGACCGGAATAGTTTGATCATGTTGTGTATTTGAAGGCAATATTAGCAGAAAAACTGCTTAAGCTAAAATTGATCCGGGTTTTGCATAGCGCTTTATCATATTATCAATGATCTGCGCCGTCTCATCCGGAAAATCAACCTGTATTTTTTTATCATCAGCTATCCAGCTATTAATCTTATCTACAAAATTATCGTCAATAGCGTGAATAACAGGTACACCTAACTTTGAGGCAGCCAGCGCATTGCATTGCTGCTCGTATTGGCCGGTCATGGGGATCATCAGTACCTTTTTTTGCAGGTACAAAGCTTCGGCAGGGCCCTCAAAACCGCCGCCGGTAAGCAGCCCTTCGCAGCTTGCCATGCTTTGATTAAAAGCCTCGTTATTCACCGGGAATATCTGGATATTACCATCCTGATAGGGCTTTTTTTGCCGTTTAGAAAATATATGCCATTGTACATCCTTCACCTGGCTTAAATATTTGGCCAGTGTTTTATCATCGTAGGCTGGCAAATACACGGTATAATGGCCCAGGTTTGAGGTAGAAAGCTTCCTGATATCGCCCCTGATAACCGGTGTATGGATAAAATCGTCATACTTTTCAAAATGGAAACCGATATGATGCGTAGTGGGCGAATAGTATTTGAAAAGCCATTCGGCAATATTCCACTTTGCAGGCCTCGGCGTTTTATGCGAAACAAAGGAGCATTGATGGCTCAGCGATACCGATGGTATTTTTTGCAGGCGGCAGGCCCAGGCGCTCACGGGCTCAAAATCATTGATGATGAGGTCATACTGTGCCAAAGGCAGGTTGTGCATATCGCGCCACAGCCGGCGTAGTCTCATTAGCTTAAAGGTAGCCCATTTATCAACCCCGCCTTTGGTACCAAACACAAAACTAAACCCATGAAAACGATATTTAAGCGGTTGCGACAAGGCAACTTCAGCCTCAGTACCGCTAACCAGCAGATCAAGTTCGCCATATTGCTGCAGCAGGGGCACTATCTCCCGTGCCCGGCTGATATGCCCATTGCCGGTCCCCTGAATTGCGTAAAGTATTTTCATTATAAATGCGGAAGCAAGTTACCAAAGATTATAGCCTTCGCAAAGATTAATAGATGCAGACCATTAGGTATCTGGCCGGATGTTAATTTAGCTAAAGCAACTTAGTAACCCTTCAGCCTCTTTTTATTGAACCTTACTCAATTCCTCTATCGTTTTCTTGATCCAATAAGGGGTGCTTTCCGGGTAGCTTGTAGAACTGAACCTTACTTTTCCTTCTTTATCAAGCACCAGGTTGGTTGGATATAGGTTTAAGCGGTATAGGTCTGCGTACATCCTTCCGTCTTCTATCAGATGGTAAGCAAAGGGGTTATTTTTTATAAATTGCTGAATATCGTATTTATTATCGAGCCCAATCGCTATAAATACCACATCTGGGTTATTGGCGTACTCCAAAGCCAGTTTATTGAGTTCAGGAATTTCCATCCTGCATGGGGGGCAGCCGATAAACCAAAAATTGATCACCACTATTTTACCTTCAAGGTCCTTTAGTTTAATTTTATTCCCATCAATATCATTTGCCCTAAATGAGCTTATCTTTTCGCCAATTTTAAAAAATGTGCTTTCAGGGGGCCTGGGCAACTCTGCAATAGTTGACGATCTTTCTTCGGGTTTATGACTGTTGTTAAGAAAAGTAAAAGTGCTGCCATGCTTTTTATCAAATATCAAAAAGTCAGTATTAGCGTCCCTTGGATCGATAGGTCTGATCAAATACTCCCCTGTTGATAGCATTTTCCTCCAGGTTACGTATGGAATTTGCACCCCAGTGGAATCTTTAATAACAGTTTTTTCATTAAATATCCAGGTATACGTTTTTCTTACAGTATCATTTTGTGCTGTAGCTGAAAAACTTATTGCTGAAATTGCAATTAAAAGGAGCAGGTATTTTTTCATAAGGTTAGGCATCATTAGCTTATGAAAGTATAAATTTTTAATTGCTTAAACAAATGAGCCTGTGGCTGGTGTTTTACTTTTTGCCATTTTAAAGGACGACATCACACAGGCTAACATTCCAACTTTTCAATCTTACAACAGCTTAATAACTTTCCTGTTTGAAACGCTCCAGCAGGTTCCTTACATCCATTTTTGCGTCCAGGTCTTCAGTATCGGTTTTATCTTCTTCGTCTGTATCACCGTTGAAGTCGGCGGGATTATATTTAAATATGGTCCAGGTTTTATTATTGTATTCCAGCGCGGTAAGGCTTTCCACCCAATCGCCCGAGTTTAAATAGAGCACCGAACCGGGATTATCTGTCGCCTTTATCTCCCTGATCTCGGCATGATGGATATGGCCACATATCACATACTGATAATCTTTTTCAACAGCCAGGTCGGCGGCAGTTTGCTCAAACTGGTTGATAAATTTTACCGCGTCCTTAAATTTTGCTTTCACTTTTTGTGAAAAGCTCATCTTTTCTCGACCCATCGCGGCTAAAAGCCAGTTGGTAAAGCTATTGAGCAAGATCAGCGTATCATAACCAACCGCGCCCAGTTTGGCCAGCCATTTAGAGTGCTGCATGGTAACATCAAATACATCGCCATGAAATATCCATGCCTTTTTGCCATCTACCTTTAAAACTATCCTGTTGCGCAATATGAAAGAACCCATATTAAAATCGGCGAATTTGCGCAGCATTTCATCGTGGTTGCCGGTTAAGTAATAAACAGGGATGCCTTCGGTAACGAATTTCAGGATACGGCGCACCACTTTCATGTGCGCTTCAGGCCAATAGGATTTACTGAACTGCCATATATCAATGATATCGCCGTTCAGGATCAGCATTTTTGGTTTTATGCTTTTTAAATATTTAAGGAGTTCTTTGGCATGGCATCCATAGGTACCTAAATGCACATCAGATATAACTACGATATCAACTTCGCGTTTTGCCATTAAATTTGGGGGGATAATTTGCCGACCGGTAATTTTTACCGGATAATGATTTAGAAGATGTTAAACAACGACTATTCTTCTTCGTCGTCTTCATTAACTTTCAATTCATAAGGGCTGACGTAGAACATACCAACTAATAAAAGTAACCCTACTACAACCAGATATGTGTATTCAAAATTCATACTGAGTTATTTAACAAATGTCGACAATTCAAATTATCTGAATGTTAAGACTCTGTTAAATGTAAAAGGTTTCATTGAGACTGAAAATTTTTTTGAATCCGGTCTAATTGTTTGATATGATGTTTTGAATGGATGCGGATAAAATCGAACCATTGCCTGGCATTCAGCATACCCATACGGGGGTGCTTGATCCGGCCACGCGGTGATGCATCATGGATAAGCGGCACCACATCATCTATGCGTTTGCGGCATTTGATCAGTAAATTCTTAGCCTCTTCTTTGCTGATCTTGGTGGCCGGTATTTTAGCGGCAGTCTTTCCCGGAACCTTTACCTTGAAAGGAGGAAACCTGCCAAATGACAACACTAATAGCCCTATCAGTGATCTGCCTTTTTTAGTAGGCTTGCAATTGCTAAGGGTACATTTTTCGAGCGCAATGGCCGAGCCAAAGTTGGCCTGCATAATATGTGAATATACTTCGGCATATGACCATCCACCACCTGGCGGCGTTACCGTAAATAATTCATCGGGAATGGTATCTAACCGGCTACGGTAAATATCCAATGCTTCGTCAATTTCCTTACGTTTAGATCCGATGCTCTTACTCATAAGTGGAAGGGGAATAGGATTTATAAGATTTCTATTACAATAATAAAGTTAATTCCTTTAATTGTGTAACCTGCACAGGCACATCATCCGGCTTGGCTAAACCATTGGGATTAAAATAGATCGCATCCATACCGAAATTCAGCGCGCCATACACATCAGCCTCCAGGCTATCGCCTATCATCAGGCTTTCACTTTTGGTCGCGCCAGCCAATTCAAGTGCATGTTCAAATATGGCCTTGTCAGGCTTATTAACCCCAACCACTTCTGAGATGATGACATGCTGAAAATAGCCGCCTATATTTGTCCCGTTTATCTTTATAGCCTGCGATTCACTGAAACCATTCGAGATCAAATGCATGGTATATTTTGTTTGCAGATATTGCAGCGTTTCGTGCGCATCGGGGAACAGGTTGGTTTTTGTGGGGCATAGCTTTACATAATCGTCTTCAAAGCCAACCGGTATCACTTCGGGGTGCAGGCCCAGGTCGAGGAAGGTTTGTTTAAAACGTGCTTCGCGTAATTCCGTTTTACTGATCTTCCCTACATGATACTCTGCCCAAAGCCGGTGATTATTGCGGGTATAGGTTTCAATAAACAGGTCGGCAGAATGTAAGCCCAGATCTTTCAAGCCATAAATGCCATATAACTCATGCAAAGTTTCTTCGGCATTCCTATCAAAATCCCAGATAGTGTGATCCAGGTCGAAGAAAAGATGTTTGTATTTTATTTCGGATTTCGGATGTTCGATTTCGGATTGCATTTATGATTTATAAAAGGAAACTTATGCAAAGTTACACCTAAAGGCTGTTATTATAATAACAAAGCGTCATTGCGAGGAACGAAGCAACCTCTAATGAGGACATTCATTAACCTTAAATATGTAAATGGGTAGATGCCTTCTGCATTTCAAAAAAACATTGTGGGGTTTGATTAGCAAGTGTAGGGGTTGCTTCGTTCCTCGCAATGACGTGTAAGTTAAACCGAAATCCGCATTCAACTAAACTTTCTCCCCGAACGACAGATCCCCCGCATCCCCCAGCCCGGGAACGATGAAAGCTTTGGAGGTCATTTCCTCATCTATCGCGCAAAACCACAAATGAGCTTTGGGCAAATTGGCTTTTACGTGCTCCACGCCTTCGGTGCTGGCAATAATGGCGGCAATGTGCAATTCTTTGATTTTATATTGGGCTATCAGTTCCTTGCATACCTGCACCACGCTTTGCCCGGTAGCCAGCATGGTATCACATAAAATTACCGTTTTGCCTTCTAAATCGGGTGATGAGATGTGGTCGATATTGATAATAAAGGCCCCCGTTTTTTTTACTTTACGATAAGCGGTAATAAATGCCGAGGGCGATTTGTCAAAAAAATTCATAAAGCCCTGGTGAAAAGGTAAGCCGGCACGCAGGATGGTGGCAAGTACCGGCTGGGAATCTGGCACATTCATATTGGCGACACCCAAAGGGGTTTGGACTTCGACCGAATCATATTTAAACTTTTTGCTGATCTCGTAGGCCAGTATCTCACCCAGTCTTTCCTGGTTGCGCCTGAAACGCAGCCTGTCCAGTTGTATGTTCGCATCACGCAACTCGGCCAGGAATTGATTGCCGACAGTGTTGGTATTGTTAAGTACGAAAAGCATTTTAGCAGGGGTTAGATTAGGGGTTAGTAAAATTACGGATTAGTAATTAGTTAATCAGAGATCAGTAAAAAATGTTTTATCGGCTTCACAGTTTTACAACAAAATAGAATATAAAAACCTGCTGACATAACGCTGTCACTACCGCTTTTTAGTTTTGATCAAACAAATTAAAACTATGAAAACATTAAAACAATTTATATTTAACAGCTCTCTTAAGGTAACCCTGTTACAGTTTTACACACAAACCTTTTATACTATTATTCGTATTTTTGTGACAATCTATGGATTTTAAATTAACCTCTATATACGAACCCACCGGAGATCAACCCGAAGCCATCAGGCAACTGGTGGAAGGCGTAAATAACCAGGACCCTTTTCAAACCTTACTTGGTGTAACCGGCTCTGGAAAAACGTTTTCTATCGCCAACGTAATAGCACAAACGCAGAAGCCCACGCTGGTGCTTAGTCATAATAAAACTTTGGCGGCGCAGCTTTATGGCGAGTTTAAGCAGTTCTTCCCGGAAAATGCGGTTAACTATTTTGTATCCTACTATGATTACTACCAACCGGAAGCATTTATACCCAGCACCAATACTTATATTGAGAAAGACCTGCAGATAAACGAGGAGATAGAAAAGCTGCGCCTGCGCACTACATCGTCCTTAATGTCGGGCCGTCGGGATGTGATCGTGGTTTCATCCATTTCCTGCATTTACGGTATGGGTAACCCGGAGGACTTTATGGATTCTGTTTTCCGTTTCGCGGTGGGCACGCGTATTAGTCGTAATGCTTTTTTACATAGACTCGTTGAAATTCTGTACGCCCGTACCACCGCCGATTTTAAACGCGGTACATTCCGTGTAAAAGGCGATATCGTGGATATTTTCCCGGCATACATGGATGTAGCCTACCGCATTTCGTTTTTTGGGGATGATATTGAAGAGTTAAGCACTTTTGATCCCGGCACGGGTAAAACCATCGAAAAAATGACCCACATGGTGGTTTTTCCAGCCAATTTATACGTAGCGCCGCGCGAACGCTTTACCCAATCCATCTGGGCCATACAGGAAGAACTGGAAGTACGTAAAAAGCAATTTATTGATGATAAACGCTTCCTGGAAGCCAAGCGGTTGGAAGAAAGGGTTAACTACGACCTGGAAATGATACGCGAGCTGGGCTATTGCTCGGGTATTGAAAACTATTCAAGATTTTTTGATGGCCGCAAGCCAGGCGCACGCCCCTTTTGCCTGTTAGATTATTTCCCGGATGATTATTTGATGGTGATCGATGAAAGCCACGTAACCGTACCCCAGATCAGGGCGATGTATGGCGGCGACCGCTCACGCAAGATATCATTGGTTGAATATGGCTTCCGTTTACCTGCGGCTATGGATAACCGCCCGTTAAACTTCCAGGAGTTTGAAGGCCTGGCGCCACAAACCATCTATGTAAGCGCTACACCTGGCGATTTCGAACTGGAAAAATCGGGTGGTGTGGTAGTTGAGCAAGTGATTCGCCCAACGGGGTTGCTCGACCCGGTGATCGATGTAAGGCCAGCAATAAACCAGGTCGATGATCTGCTGGATGAAGTGGACAAAACCATAAAAATGGGCGACCGCGTGTTAGTGACCACCTTGACCAAGCGCATGGCCGAGGAACTGGCTAAATACATGGACAGGCTCGGCATCAAATGCCGTTATATACACAGCGAAGTTAAAACTCTGCAACGGGTGGAGATATTAAGGGGCTTGCGCCTGGGTGAGTTTGATGTGTTGATCGGTATTAACCTGCTTCGCGAGGGATTGGATTTGCCCGAGGTATCTTTAGTGGCTATTTTGGATGCTGATAAGGAAGGTTTTTTACGCTCAGAACGTTCGTTGATACAAACCATAGGCCGTGCAGCACGTAACGACCGTGGCAGGGTAATTATGTATGCGGATAAGATCACCGACTCCATGCAACTGACCATGGACGAAACTAATCGTCGCCGGGAGTTGCAGATCGCGTATAACACCGAACACGGGATCACTCCGACAACAGTTGGTAAATCACGGGAGTCTATTATGGAGCAAACCTCGGTGATGGATTTTTCGGGTGGTACGCATAAGGCTTATGTGGAAGCCGATTCTATTTCGCTTGCCGCTGACCCGATAGTGCAATACATGACCAAACCCGATTTGAAAAAAGCAATAGAGAACACCAAAAAAGAAATGGTTACCGCTGCAAAAGACATGGACTTTTTACTGGCCGCCAAACTGCGTGATGAAATGTTCGCGTTGGAGAAAATGATGGATGAACGGTTTTGATTAGACAATCAAAAGAAATCATTATCAAACATCAAAGTTTTATTTTGACGACATCTTGAATTGACTGAATTACTGGATATTTCTTGATATCCAACTTCTTTTGACCTTCGTCCAAATAATGCATATAACGTTGTAAAACTATCATGGCATTGTATAGGCATTTCTGACGAATCTCCCATGTTTGTTCAAACGGCTTACCATGTCGATTTGCAATCGAATACTTTTCTGCATCTGTGAAAAATTGCCTATCTATATTAAGATTGTCTCTCATTTTTTCCCAAGTAATTTTCCTATTCTCTGCGTCATCATTTGTGAATGAGTTCATTATTGCCTCTATGGCCCTAAAACTATAAAAAGCAGTCATATCGAACTCAATACAAGCATTTTTTATATCAGAAGTAGCTACTCGAACTATGTAATTATTCTTTAAATTGAATAATTTTTCTGTAGAAATATCAAAGATGCTTTTATCAAACCAGCCTGATAAATCACCGATATTCAACGATAAGAAGGCCCGGTTTGGTAACATTACCGACGAAAACGTGACATTGCAAATTACTCCGGAAGCAAAAAAAGCTGTGTCATAAAATGATTGAGTAAATTGTTTAACCAAGAAATGTAGGGTGGGTATATCTTTTACTTCATTCGAGAATTCTACAACGACACTCAAATCGTCAGTATCATTTAATAATAATTTGTAATTAAACTTCCCTAATGAGCTTTGAATAGTCATTCTCAATGGCGGGTCGGCTATATTAAATTCCACACGCTTGAAGGACGGTGATATTTTTCCAAAAAAAATATATTCCATATCCAAATATATACAAAAAAATCCCCGGCCTTATACCAGGGATTTACACATAATCAGATAAAATAAAAATAATTTGTTACTAATACAGGACAATCGAATCTAAGAGTAAAATAATATCATACCGTTGTAAAAAAATCGCAAAAAATCATTTGCAAACAATTTTATCGTTATATACTTATATTTGTAGTCACAAAAATTAATTCTGATGGAATTTATTAATTTCCTGCTCATAGCCATACTTGTTATATATATCATACGCAGTCTTGCCCGTATCTTATTACCTATGCTGTTTCAAAAAGTTGTGAATAATGCACAGCAACATCAGCATCAAAGCAGTCGTAGTCAAAGCACTAAAGAAGGTAAAATAACGGTTGATTATATCCCCCAAACCAAAAAAGGTGCAATTCCCGACTCGGAAGGCGATTTCGTAGATTATGAAGAAATAAAGTAAGGTTATGGAGCCTCACCAGGTATTTAAGCGGCGCCATTTCAACACGCCCGAATCATTTACCCTTATTACCACTAATTATATCATAGTGGCCCTTGGTTTGGCCGTCACTACCTCGCATCATAAGATCCATTGGTTTTTTTGGGTGATATTAGGATTGCTTGCGGTGTATAATGTTTTCAGCCTGCGCCGCAACTGGACAGAGTATGACAAGGCCGGTATCATCGCTTACATCATTGGCACAGCGGGGCTCAGCCTCCTATTTTTAATTTTCTAAATGGCCGGTTTTCGTTACATTTTTTAGAGAATTAATTATAATTCCTTTTCTCACTCAAATTTCTATTTTTGGGAATTATATATTATCCATTCAAAAAACTTAAATGAATAACTGGTTCAAGCAAAATAGCATCCACCTGGCTATTATAGGGATTTTTTTAGCGGTCGTTTTCTTTTATTTCACACCGGCGTTCCAGGGGAAAACTTTGGGCCAAAGTGACGTAGTAGGCGCGCAATCCACCCAAAAGGAGATAAACGACTACCGGGCAAAGGACACCACCATTTTGTGGACCAACCAGATATTTGGCGGCATGCCCGCGTTCCAGATATGGGCGCCATATCCTGATAATATAACTACCCACGTAGTTTCTTTCTTAAAAGATGTATTTCCTAATCCCATTGATACCGTACTGATATTGATATTAGGCAGCTATTTCCTGTTCTGTGTTTTAAAACTCAATCCATGGCTTGCTGCCGCGGGTGCGGTTGCCTTTACATTTTCATCGTACAATATTATTTTATTAGCTGCGGGGCACTCCAACCAAATCTATGCCATTGCTTTTTTTGCACCTATACTGGCCAGTATTATTTTAACACTACAGGGCAGGTATTGGCTTGGCGGTACACTTACCGCGCTATTTTTATCGATGGAGATACGCGCCAACCATATCCAGATGACCTACTACCTGCTGATCATCATCCTGATATTAGTTGGAATTGAGCTTTACCATGCCATTAAAAGTAAAACAACAGGCCCTTTCTTAAAATCCCTTGCATACTTAGGTGCGGCTACTTTACTGGCATTGATGGTAAACGCGTCCTCGCTGTGGAGCACCTACGAATATGGCAAAGACACTATTCGCGGGCAATCGAATCTAACACAGCATACTACCGAGCCAAGCAACGGGCTGGCAAAAGATTATGCTTATGAATACAGCCAGACCGCCGGAGAAAACATTACTTTCTTAGTGCCTAATGCTTATGGCGGCGAAACTGGCCTATCAACAATGGACGTGCCTAATTCCGACTTTTATAAGGCATTAGTAAGCGGATTACAAGGTATAGGTGTCCCGCAAGATCAAATGGACAATGCAATAAACCAGGTAGCCGGAACCGGTTTGTTTTCCACTTACTGGGGTGATAAAACGTCAACAAGCGGGCCCCATTATTTTGGTGCCGTGATCTGTTTCCTGTTTATTTTTGGATTATTTATTGTTAAAAACCGCATCAAATGGTGGCTGTTAGCTTCGGTAATACTTACCATGCTGCTTTCTATTGGCAGTTCATTCCCTTATGTGTCGGATATTTTCTTTAACTATTTCCCGCTGTATAATAAGTTCCGCGCTATTGAGTCTATATTGGCGGTAACAGGTTTATGCGTACCTATACTGGCAGTATTGGCCATCAAAGAAGTAACAGCGGCGACAGATAAAGAGGCCAGGGCCGACCTATTTAAAAAATTAAAGATCACCTTTTATATCACGGGAGGCGTTGCCTTATTATTAGCTGTATATCCAGAACTGCTGCTAAGTTTCAAACCAAGTGATCAAACTATGTTATTGAGCCGACTTGGACAGGTATTAGGCGGCAAAACTGATATTGCCAATAGCATAATGAATGGTTTGATCAGGGACAGAAAAGGCCTTGAGCAAACAGATGCCTGGTGGTCTCTCGGTTTCATTGTTATATCATTTGGTATTCTATGGGCCTTTATTAAACAAAAAATAAGCGTCACCATATTATCAATAGCTTTTGTTGTTGTTATTTTGGGCGATCTGTACCGGGTTGACCAACGCTATCTTAACGATCATAGTTTTGCCGATAAGCAGGATAGTTATCAACCCAAACCACGGGAGATTGACCAGTTCATCCAACGCGACCAAGACCCCGATTATCGTGTTATCGATCTTCAACAAAACCCAAATACAGACGCAACCACGCCTTTCTTCCATAAATCATTTGGAGGGTATTCGGCAGCAAGGCTGAAAAGATTTCAGGAGATACTGGATAACCAGTTCTCAAAAAGCGTTAACCAGGATGTGTTAAACATGCTGAATGTTAAATACTTTATATTGGCCGACCCTAAAACACAAAACCTAACCATGCGGCAAAACCAAACCGCCTGCGGCCACGCCTGGTTTGTGAAAAATCATAAATTTGCCAAAAACGCTGACGAGGAAATGCAGGATATTACCGCATTTTCGCCTAAAGATGAGGCTATTGTTGACCAACGCTATAAAAGCCTGATTGATGAAAAATCTATCGGTTTTGACCCTGCTAATAGTTGGATAAAATTAACTAAGTATTCACCGGATGATATGGTTTATAAAAGCAGCGCTCCTGTTTCATCTATCGCTGTGTTTTCTGAGATCTATTATGATAAAGGCTGGACAATGTACATCGATAAAAAAGAACAACCTTATTTCCGTGCCGATTACATTTTGCGTGCCGCTGTAATACCAGTTGGCAACCATGACATAGAATTCAAATTCCACCCGGCATCCTATTACACCGGCGAGAAGATTTCTCTGGCTGGATCAATCTTATTGGTACTGGCACTGGGTGGTGCGGTCTATTCAGAGACCAGGAAGAAAGCAACAGAAAAGAAAGCTGCTTGATTAAAATAGAACAAAGCAAAAAAGCGATGGGTTTGAAATCCATCGCTTTTTTTGTTTATAATAAAAATCGTAAATTTACATTATGGACAATCTTTTAGAAAGAATTACAGTAGATACAGGTATATGCCATGGAAAAGCTTGCATCAGGCACATGCGCTGGCCTGTTGAGGTGATTATTGATATGATTGCTGCAGGGATGTCATTCGATTCAATCATAAAGGATCATCCTGAATTAGAAAGGAAGGATATACTTGCCGCATTAGAATATGCCAAAATTACTTTATCCGGTAAATCATTATTAGAGATGAATTGATGGATTTTTTAGTCGATGTTCATTTACCAATTAACCTTTCTAAATTTTTAAACAGCCAAAAAGATTGCGGTTCCGTTCATGTTAACCAAATATTACAGAAATGGCATACCACTGATGCGGATATTTGTAAATATGCCGATCAGAATTCAATGGCTGTAGTAACAAAAGATACTGATTTTAAAAACTCTCATTTCATAAACAAAACGCCCAAAAAAGTAATTCGGATAACTTTGGGGAATATTTCCAATAACGATTTAATGGCTCTTATTGTTAAATATTTGCCATTTATATTGCCACTATCTGTAAAAGATAGTTTTTATATCGAGCTAAGTCGCGAGCAAATCACAATAATCGAGTAAGACAATTAATCATTCGTCCTTCTATTTCTCACCCAATACCATCCTAAATTAAACGCAATTACAAAGTGATTAAACAGGGTGGGCACCAATCCGTAATACCTTTTCATGATGTCAAAACGCTCTGCCAGGCTTTGGCGGTGCTTTTGTTTTGACATCCCCCCTACCAGGTATTTGGCAACATAACCTTCTACTCTAACGATCCGCTTAGCCTTTTTAGCCGCGCGGATGATCCAATCGATATCTGCGCTTAGATGATACCTGCTGTCATAAGGTTCGACCAATGAACGTTTGATATATATAGCCTGGTGACTCACATTCATGCCATATTTAAAACTCCGCCAGGTGAAATTTTCCGGGGCTTTATGCCTGCGCTGACCCAAGCTTTGCCCGTTATCATCGATCATCTCTGTTTCGCCGTAATAAATATCGGCATCATCCGCGGCAGCAAAAACTTTGGCTACGGTATTCGGGGCATAGAGTTCGTCACCCGAGTTCATGAATAGCACATAGTCGCCCGTTGCGGCAGCCAGGCCCTTGTTCATCGCATCATAAATACCTTTGTCTTTTTCGCTGATCAGCTTTATTTTATCCTGGTATTTTTTGATTATGTCTAATGTACCGTCATTAGACAGACCATCGATCAGGACGTATTCAATGTTGGCATAAGTTTGGTTTAACACAGAAAGCATCGTGCGTTCAATATCCCGCGCATTGTTATACACAACTGTGATGACACTTAATTTTAGTTGAGGCATCGGGTTTTAAACGGTAGGTTTTAATAGTTGATGATATAAATCTATGTGCTTTTTTGCAATAACCGCTTCCGAAAAATCATCCATTACGGTTTGTCTTGCCTGCAGCTGTATTTTTTCTTTATCAGGATGGTTGATGATCCACTCCATACCATCAGCAAAGCTCTCAGATGAACGATAATCTGCAAGGTAGCCATTGTATTCATGCTTCACCATATCGGGTATTCCCCCGGTAGTAAAAGCGATAACCGGCGTACTGCAGGCAAGGCTTTCCATTACCGTATAAGGCAGGTTATCTTCGAGCGACGGTATTAAAAAGGCATCCGCCGCTGCATAATAATTAGCTAACAGTGCGTCATCATTGATCGTTCCCAAAAAAGTAGTTTTAAATGGAAATTCCGGTGCATCCTCCGTATTGCGATTACCAAATACCACCAGTTCTATTTCATCAGCCTTTACGCCCATTCTTGCTTTTAGCATTTCCAGGCTTTCCAATAAATAGCTTGTCCCTTTATGCAGATCTTTTCTCGATGGCATAAATCCGCTTAAAAAAACAAATTTATCTGCGGGGAAACCTGCCTGCGCTTTTGCCTGTGTTTTATCAGCAGGTTTAAAGATATCCGTTTCCAGCGTATTGGGTATTTGTTTGATCGCCCTGCCTTTCATCAGGCTGCTTTCCTGTACCGATCTCTGCATCCAGGTACTTGGTGCAATAATGGTAAAATCCAATTGACTATAAGCATTATGCTTCTGTTTCCAGGCACGGTGTGAATAATCATCCGGTGCTGAATTTTTAAGCAGCGGGCAATTTCCACATTCCTGCTTAAAATGATCGCAGGTATAGCGCACATGGCAGCCGCCTGTAAAGGCATTGCTATCATGAAAGGTCCACACAACAGGTTTACCCAGTTTGGCGATCTCTGCGATATGCGGAGGGTTTAAAAACCCGTGATTCACCCAATGCAGGTGAATAATATCGGCATTTTTAACATCAGGATGATGGATAACCGAACGCCCGAACCAGGCGAACGAAAAGGGCGTTTTTAATGCCTTCAGATACCTTTTGGCCCATATCCGCTCTAATATAATAAGGCCGGCGTTGTACGCTTTTTGAATGAAATTTGTATTGAACTCACCTATCTGCGGATTTTTTCCAAATTTATAGTGCACGAGAACTTTAGAATCAATATTTTGGTCTAATAATGCGCGATTGAGCCGTATGCAGCCCCTGCCTGCACCCCCGTTCCCATCGTAAGTATTTAAATGCACTACTTTTAACATATCTCAAAAATACATTTATTCAGTTCAAATAAATTTCAACTCAAATGAAAAAACTATACCTGTTATTATTCGCAGCGCTGGTATTCCAGAATTTTGCTAAAGCTCAGGCTCTGGGAGTTTATTTTACTTCCTATCCTACCCTTACACCAGACGGCAAAACAGTGATCTTTAGTTATGAGGGCGACCTGTGGAAAGTAGATATCGGTGCACCTGTCGCCGTAAGGCTTACGGCCATGCAAGGCGAAGAAACCAACCCGAGGGTATCCCCGGATGGGAAATGGCTTGCCTTTTCGTCAAACCAATTTGGCAATAATGATGTGTATGTAATGCCATTGGCTGGTGGAGAGATCAAACAGCTTACTTATGCAGATGCGAATGACCAGGTGGACTCGTGGAGCTGGGATTCGAAATCCATTTATTTTACTTCGAACCAGTATAACAGCTTCAGCGAATATAAGGTAAAGCTTGATGGAGGTACACCAACACGCCTTTTCAGTAATTATTTCAACACCATTCACGGCGTATTTGAGCACCCGCAAACCGGCGAGCTATTTTTTAGTAATACCTGGGAGAGCTATATATTTTCAAGCAGGAAACACTACAAAGGCGCTTATAACCCCGATATACAATCCTACAACCCAAAAACCAAAGCCTACAAACAATATACCGACTGGATAGGCAAGGATTTTTGGGCAACGCTCGATCAGAAAGGGGGCGTCTATTTCGTATCAGATGAAGGCAACGGAGAATACAACCTGTACACCTTTATTGATGGTAAAAAAACCGCGCTCACCCAATTTAACACCTCCATTAAACGCCCGTTTGTGAGCGCTAATGGAGAAAAGGTTGTATTTGAAAAAGATTACCAGTTGTATGTTTATGATGTGGCGTCGAAACAATCGCAAAAATTAAATTTCACCATTTACCGCAATGATGTATTGCCCAAGCAGCAGGAATTTGATGTAAAAGGTAAAATTGAGGCGATGGATGTATCGCCTGACGGAAAGAAGATGGCGTT
>JABDFM010000009.1:0-16101 GCA_013286565.1 Bacteroidota bacterium | reverse complement strand
TGGTTTTTGGGTTGTAGGATTGTAAGTGATGTTGAAGGGAAGTTCATACGTGAAATACCTCATGGAAATGCCGAGCGTGTAACCGAAGTAAAATGGCTACCGGATAACCGCTCGTTGATATTCAGTCAAACATTGGGCGGTTACTTTAACTGGTACACCATTGCTGCCGATGGTTCAGGAACTGAGAAGCAGATCACTGATGACAAACAAAGCAACCGCCAAATGACGGTAAATAAAGCTCATTCCCAGGGCGTTTACCTCAGCGGCCGCGAGGAGGTACGGTTGATAGACCTGAAATCACTGGTCAGCAAAAACATCGCGAAGGATGAGATCTGGGGTTTTGAAAACTCGCCGCCTTATATTTCGCCCAACGGGGAATACGTGGTATATACTGCTCGCCGTAATTTTGAGGAAGACATATTTGTTTACAATATCAACAGCGGTAAAACATTAAACCTCACCAACAGCGCGGTCACTGAATCGGCGCCTTTCTGGTCGCCGGATGGCAAGTATATCTATTTTACATCCTCGCGCACACAGCCTGTATATCCTTATGGGTCGACCGATGCCCACATTTACCGGATGCCGCTTCAAAAATTTGATGATGCTTTCAGGCTGGATAAATTCAGGGATCTGTTTAAGGAGGAAAAGAAAGATTCAACCGCTATTAAAGCAAAAAACAAAAAGAAACCTTTATCGGAACAACCTGCACCTAAACCACCTGCGGAGATCGCCATCAATACCGAAGACTTGATGAAGCGATTGGAGCTCATAAGTCCTGATTTTGGTGTCCAATTTTCGCCTTATGTTATCCAAAAGGCTGATAAAACAATGGTGTATTATATTTCGGACCAGGCAGAGGGAAAAAGGGGCATCTACCGCACTACCCTGCAACCATTTGAAGATAATAAAACCGAAAAAGTAAACGGTGGTGACGCGCCGGGCTATGATATAATCCCTGGTGGCGACAAATATTATGTATTGGCAGAGGGTAATATTTATACCCTGAATATTGACAATGATAAAATGGACAAGGTTGATATTAGTTATAAATTCGACCGGGAGCTCGACAGCGAGTTTAAACAGATGTTTGACGAGGCCTGGGCCGGTTTGGAGCAGAATTATTATGACGGTAACTTCCACGGCGCCGATTGGAAAAAACTGCACGACCAGTACGGCGCTTATTTGCCTTATCTGAACAACCGTGCCGACTTAAGACTGCTATTAAATGATCTGCTGGGTGAGCTTAATTCATCGCACCAGGGCTTTTATTCAAACGGTGATGAAGAGCACAAAAACCTGCATTACCGTACGATGGAAACCGGGATAGTGTTTGATAATGATGACCCTTACAAAGTGGCTTCATTATTGAAAAATAGCAATGCTGATAAAGCCGAGATAGACGTTAAGCCGGGCGACCGTTTAAAAGCGGTAAATGGTATTACCGTAGATGAAAAGCAGGACAGGAATTTCTACTTTACCAGGCCTTCTCTTGATAAAGAAGTGGAGCTGACCTTTGAGCGCGGCGGCACGGATATTAAGGTGAAAATTCACCCGGAAGCAAGTCATGATTTGGTTGAGAATTTATATGACGAATGGATAGATAACAACCGGAAAGTGGTTACCGAAAAAAGCAATAACCGCATAGCTTATTCTTATATGAAGGATATGGGCGGCGGTTCATTGGAAACTTTTATGGAAGATATGGTTGACGATGCCTACAAAAAAGACGCGCTCATCCTCGATCTGCGATACAATACCGGTGGCAACGTGCATGATGCCGTATTAAAGTTTTTGTCGCAGCGCCCATACCTGCAATGGCAATACCGTGGCGGGCAAAAAAGCCCGCAACCCAACTTTGCCCCGGCAGCAAAGCCGATCATCTTGTTAGTTAATGAGCAAACTTTAAGCGATGGCGAAATGACAGCCACCGGCTTTAAAGCCTTAGGGCTTGGAAAGATCATCGGCACAGAAACTTACCGCTGGATCATTTTCACCAGCGGCTCAGGATTGGTTGACGGTTCATTTTACCGCATACCGGCCTGGGGATGCTTTACTTTAGATGGCAAGGATATAGAGAAAAATGGTGTAACGCCTGATATTTATGTTAAAACTGGATTTACTGATCGCCTTGAAAATAAAGATCCACAGTTAGACAGGGCGATTGAGGAGATCATGAAGGAATTGAAATAAACATGGCTTATTATAAAATCGTCATGGCGAGCGATAGCGTGGTCATCTCTACACAGGACAATCAAGGAAACGGGATTATCTTAATACCTGTTTCCTTGTGATTACGAGCGTGACGAAAGGCATTTCAGGTAAATGACATCATCGTTCCGCTCATAGCCGCGGAGGCCTATTACTTTTGATGCACCAAAAGTAACAAAAGTGCTTGTCAGCGGAAATGCTTCTTTGCCCTTGCCCGCCGCACAGGCGGGGCACTTGGCCTTTGCGCACAAAGAATTCAGAACCACAGGCTGGAAAATTTGCCCGGATTACCCTGGCACTCCACTAACCCGCAATGGCAAAAATTCCAATGCCTTTTGCCGACCCACGGCCCATCTGTTCTGAATTCTTTTTGGCTGAAGCTGTTCCGCTGACGGGAAAAAAATATTTCAGGAAGCATTAATAATTCCTCCTCGGGGGAGGCCGTTGAAGCAATCATTTTTACAATTCCGAACTGGTTGCTTGTTTGAAATGCCCTAAAACAGCCCGGTAAACCAGTTCATTATCGCCTTTAACACAGTTCAAGTATATTTTAGTCGTCTTGCTATTTTTGAGTTTAATGATCACAACATCAAGCACCGGACCATAGTTAACCTTACTTACGTCATCCCAGTAAATGATTTTATTCTTTATTCTAAATTTCAATTTTTCATCATCTATTTCCAAGATAGTTTGCCTTCTTAGTGCAGGGATCAAATACCAAATAGAATGATTAATAAGAAATAAAATTATAAATACTTCAAACGCGCAGTTCCAGGGCGAAAAATAATTGTATCCTGGCCTGAATATCCCTGAGTGATCATAATATTCTAATAAGACAAAACCAAAGGTATTTACAAAAGGGAACCACGTAAACCATTTACTATAGTAGAATTTTTCCGGGTTCATTGAGTGATAACGTTTTTGGTCGAACTAAGTTAGGGAATTGCACGG
Organism: Bacteroidota bacterium; assembly: GCA_013286565.1. Classification (GTDB taxonomy): domain Bacteria; phylum Bacteroidota; class Bacteroidia; order Sphingobacteriales; family Sphingobacteriaceae; genus Mucilaginibacter. The sequence goes on along the minus strand of JABDFM010000009.1, from coordinate 12,939 downwards.
GGTTAATCAGCGCCATTTGTTTTTTATTTTTTTGCCGAAGATTTTCCGCTGACGGGAATTAATATTATTCCTTTCGTAGTAGCAATGACGTTATGAAGATGTGGTTAAAAACCTTTTCTTTGCATCCTTAATGAGCAACGAACTCACCGATAAAGCATTTTGGGCCAATTACTGGGAAACGAAAAAGGGGCTGGCATTCGCCGTACCATCTACTCATACTTTTTCTAAACTATTAAAAAAGATAGTCAAGGAAAATAACACCACTACGGCTATCGAATTAGGTGGCTTCCCGGGATATTATGCCATATTCCTTAAAAAATATCTCGGATTAAAAACAACGCTGTTTGATTTCTATGTGCACAAACCTGTTTTAAAAGAGGTGCTGCAAGCCAATCAGCTTGATACAAGTGATATCGAAGTAATTGAAGGCGACCTGTTCACTTATCAGCCTAAGGAACAATATGACCTGGTGCTTTCCTGCGGATTGATAGAGCATTTTAATGATACCAAAGATATTATCGCACGGCACCTGCCATTCTTGAAACCGGGCGGCACTTTGTTTATCACCCTGCCAAACTTCGTCAGCGTAAATGGCTGGGCACAGCGCAGGTACGACCAAAGCAATTACGAAAAGCACAACATCAGCAGTATGAACCCGCCATTGCTTGCCGAATATTGCAAGGAGCTCGGCTTAAAAAATGTGGAGGCTTTTTATTATGGCAGGTTTTCTGTATGGCTGGAGAATATGGCCCAGCAAAACCTGTTAGTGAAAATGCTGATCAGGACCATCTGGCTAACCGGGAAAGTAGCCACCAGGATAATTCCTGTGGAGCATAAGCGGCTTTCTCCGTATATTGTGGTTAAGGCTACTAAATAGTCCCGTAGGGACTAAACGTTGGTAGAAAAACCAAATCCATACAAGACCATGCCGTAGGTATGGAACCTGGGGTAGCGTACCTACGGCACGCAAAGCATTTTATAATTGAATTTTCTACCAACATTTTGCACCGATGGTGCAATTTAGAAGCCCTGCGCTCTGAAAATGAACCATTTCAGGGTATTACTTTTTCACCAGGTATTTTACTTGCAATTGCCTGATGAACCTAACCCCTCTTTGCAGCAAGCTCCCTTTGCGGTTCTTCAGGAATTGTTTGATGGCCTGGTAAGCCCGTGGGTTTTCTTTTATTTCGACCGGGAATTTCTTTACCGCTTTTTTGGCGATCTGCACCTGGTACGTTTTTTCGTTGTTGGAATGTACGCCGCTGCCATCATGCCCTATGTTGTGTACCAAAGAGTGTGACGGGTTTAAGGTAAGCCCGTTTTTCAAAAAGATAGAGGCATACCAGCGTATAGCCCACGAATTGTTTTTGCCTGATTTAAACTGCTGCATCTGCTTCCAGAAATTCATGGTATCTTCAATGGAAAACCAATGGATCTTCTGCTTATCAAACTGCTGCATCAGCTTATCAATATCTGGCTCAAAATCTTTCCAGGCACGAGCCCAGGTGGCCCAACCCCAACTGGTGGCTGCCCGGTAAAAGAAGGTTTCAGGCAGATTCTTATCCGGCAGATCGTACATATAAGCGCCGATGTGCATCACCTGCTCTTCATTGGCATATTTATTTAGCGACTCATTAAAATATTGCAGCGTGTAGGGCGATGATAGCAGGTCATCCTCAAAAACGATCACCTTATCATATTCATTCACCAGTTTGGTTACCCCGCTAATGATGGAATTGGCCAAACCGAGGTTCTCTTTCCTTTCAATTACTTTAACCGATTTAAAGCCCGTTACTTCTTTTATCAGTTGACGCACTTCATCCACTTTATCTTTATCGGCATCGGTTTTCTGTCCGTCCGAGAAGATGTATAGACGTGATTCGTCCGCAAGTAAATTCTTTTGCAAATAGCTCAAGGTACGGCGCGTATGCTCCGGTCGGTTATAAACAAATAAGGCTATCGGGGCCAGGTTCTGCATATAGGTAGTTGATCAGAATATCTCCAGTTGATGATCGGCTTTTTTGCAAAGCACCGTATAGGCACTGGCATGTTTCTCTTTCGCTTTCTTCCCTAAAACATTAACCAATGTGTTTTTGATAGCATATTCAGCGCTGATCTTCAGGTCAGTAATAAAGCTTTTAGGCTTTTTTTGGTTGACGTAGGTATTAAATTTGGTCACTTCCGGCTCTATCATCGAGGTCAGGTCGGCTTCGATCTCAAAACCTTCCGTCATCAATAAATATCGTAGCGAAGTCGGCGTGTACATATTGATATGCCCATAAGCCAGGAAATGTTTGATGCGCTCATCAACACCAACTCTATAATCTTTGGGCACCTCGATCACACAATATTGTGCTACACGCTTTAATTCGCGCAGCAGTAAACGTTCATGTTCTACATGCTCCAATACGTGCGAAAGAATGATGAGGTCGAAACTATTATCGGCAAATGGCAGTTTATATCCATCAAATAATTGCACTGATTTCAGCCCGGCTATATGCCTTGTTTTGATATGCTCTACCCCGCTGTCTGATATTTCAACAGCATGGTATTCAGGTGCAAAATTCTGATCAGCCAGCAGCTTCAATATACTGCCATCGCCTGCGCCAACTTCCAGTACCTTTTTAAACGAATGACCCTTGCATACATCGATGATATGCTGCGCCTTGTATTTAGCGCCCATCATGCGCCAGGCCTCATCGTGCTTTTGGTAAAACTCGTCGTAAGCGGTTTTAACGCTATCGGTGATGATCTGCTCTGCCATTATATTCCCAAACAATTATCGGCCTTGTAAAAAACAGAGGTCGATTTATTATAAAATAACCCCGGCGATATCCCGCTGAACAAAATCTGCTTAAATCCCTGTCTTTTCAAAAACTCCACGCCCTCGTTATAAAATTCCCTCTCGGTATCATCCAGCACTACAACGCCGTTTGGTGATAAGGCATTAACAGCTTGCTTGCAGCAATTTACCCTGTCGCGTCCGTCCACAATAATGATGTCGAATTTCTCCTCCAGCTTCACCGGCATATGGCAATAATCGCCGCCCCTTACCAAATCACAAAAAATCATTTCAGAGTTTTCGGGCTTTGATTTAACTATTTTGTCGTACCACTCTTTGTCATGCTCCACAGAAACAACCAGCCCTGTGTATTTGGCATAAAAAAGGGTAGAGTTCCCAGAGCCAAACTCAAAAACAGTATGCTGCTTGGTTAACCTCCCTTTGATAAAATCAATAAAGGAGTACGTAACCCAGGGTATTGGATTGCCATCCTGGTCCACAGGCGACTTACTGTCAAATGCCTTGAACCAGCCGATCTCATCAAGATAGCCCTTTTCATTAAATGATAATAATGAACGCAGTCGTGACCGGTTTGAAAGCACCAGCCGGGATAATTTTCCAAGTGTTTTGAGTGTACTCAACGTTTAATGATTTTTTGAACCAGCGAAATTAAGAATAATGACTTTAACATCAATAACCCCTGCTCCCGGGTTTTTGGTATAAATACGATAAAAAATGTGGCTATGCCATAAGCTGCTAAGGTAGCATAAGCTGCACCCAGGATACCATAGCGTGGCAACAGGAATATATTTAACACGATATTTACTATGGCGCCTACCCCGGTGCGCAGCATCGACATTTTAGTGTAGCCTTCGGCGATGAGGTATTGCCCGCTGGCACTACCCAGGAATACAAATACTCCCGCCCAAATATGCACGGCTAATACCGGTGCGCCCGACCAAAATTCAGGATGACGGGCGTAGGCGATGTGGTAAATAAATTTAGAAGCAAAAGTCATGAAAATAGCGATCGACATACTGATAACCACCATCAGGTCGTACATATTTTGCAGTCGTTTTTTATACCTGTCGGTGTCCGTCCGTTTAGCATGCATGATAGCCGGGAACACAGACGTGACAATAGCCACCGGGATAAAATACCAGCTTTCGCTCAAGTTGGCTACGGTTGAATAAATACCCAGCTCGCTTGTTTTGAGGTATATGGGGATCATTACCTGGTCTATCTTCATATACAACGAAACCAGGATAGCTGAAAACGCCAAAGGCCACGAATGTTTGAGCAAATAGCTTGCTGTAGATGACTCAAATTTCCATTTAGCGATGCGGTTGCCGCTATTGAGGTAGGATATGATATAGCCTGCGGCGATCAGCGCGGCATCAAATACCAGCGAATACACAAACCATATCAAAGGCAGCTTTAAAAGGATCAATATCAGCTTAACAATGGCCGATATAATATTACCGCTCACATTGATATACATGATCTTTTTGGCCTGCACGTTGGCCTGGAAAAAGCTATCGATAATATTCACCGCCTGTATAACAGCTGTAAAGGCTACGATAAACACATAATAGAAAGGTGTATCGAGTGGTTTTAGGTGATTGGCTATCATATAAGCCACATACACCAACGGGATAATAGCAAAGCCTGCGATCAACCTCATCCAAAAAGAAGTGCCTAATAAAGTATCTTTCTTTTCAGGATCATTCAACAGTTCACGGGTTACAAAGCCATCAAGCCCGAGTGCACCGATAGCCAAAAAGAAGGCCATCAAAGCGGTGGGATAATTCAGTATGCCGAATTGTTTTGTACCGAGATAACTGGAAAGCGCAAAAGTATTAATGATGAATTTGATAGCCAGGCTACCTACACGTGCAGCCATTAACCAGCCCGTATTTTTTAAATACTTCTCGAATGATTGTTGGTCGAATCCTTTAATACCGGGTATGCGCATGAGTTAGAATCGAGAGCCAAGATACATAATTAGAGTGAAGTGCGAGAGAGAAGAGAGTCAAGAACCAAGAGAAAAAATTAGATCATATAAAAAAGAGCCGGGAGAATAAACTATCCCGACTCTATATCTTGATTCTTGGCTCTTGACTCTTGGTTCTAAAAACCTACTGATTCACAAACTTCTTAGCGTTTATCCTGCGTTCGTTTTCGTTCAGGAATATTTTACGCATACGGATACTTTGTGGGGTAACCTCAATGTATTCATCAGCCTGTATGTATTCCATTGATTCTTCTAACGAGAATTTGATGGCTGGTGCAATACGCACGTTGGTATCGCTACCTGATGCACGCATGTTGGTTAACTGCTTGCCTTTGGTAAGGTTGATCACCAAATCGTTGTCACGGATGTGCTCGCCTAAAACCTGTCCTTCGTAAACATCGGTTCCCGGATCAATGTGGAAACGACCACGATCCTGTAATTTATCAATAGCGAAAGCAGTGGTTTTACCAGTATCCATTGATACCAATACCCCATTTAAACGGCCAGGGATAGTACCTTTCCATGGCTCATAAGCTTTAAAGCGGTGAGCCATAATGGCCTCGCCACCGGTAGCAGTCAGTACGTTGTTACGTAAACCGATGATGCCACGTGCAGGGATATCAAATTCTAAATGCTGTAAATCGCCTTTTGGCTCCATTACTAACAGGTCGCCTTTGCGCTGGGTTACCAACTCAATTACCTTACCGGCAACTTCGCCCGGTACATCTACTATCAGGGTTTCAACCGGCTCGCATTTAACACCATCAATTTCTTTGATGATCACCTGCGGCTGGCCAACCTGTAACTCATAACCTTCGCGGCGCATGGTCTCGATCAGCACAGATAAGTGCAGGATACCACGACCATATACCAAATAGGAATCCGGCGATTCGGTTTCAATAACCTTTAACGCCAGGTTTTTCTCCATCTCTTTATATAAACGATCACGCAGGTGACGTGAGGTTACAAACTTGCCTTCCTTACCAAAAAACGGTGAAGTGTTAATGGTGAATAGCATGTTCATCGTAGGCTCGTCAATTTTGATAACGGCTAATTGTTCCGGTTTTTCAAAATCAGCAATGGTATCGCCAATATCAAAACCTTCAATACCAACTACCGCGCAAATATCACCAGAGCTTACTGATGTTGTTTTCACTTTACCCAATCCTTCAAAAGTGTAAAGCTCTTTTATTCTTGATTTTTGGATAGTGCCATCACGTTTTACCAACGATACCGGCATATTTTCTTTTATCGTACCACGGGCAACACGACCGATAGCGATACGACCTACGAAAGATGAATAATCTAACGAAGTGATCTGCATCTGCAAAGTACCTTCAGCAATTGGTGCGGGTGGAATGTTCTCCAGGATAGCATCCATCAACGGGAAAATATCTTCGGTAGGAGTTTTCCAGTCGGTACTCATCCAGCCTTGTTTTGACGAACCGTAGATCACCGGGAAATCCAGCTGATCTTCTGTAGCCTCAAGGTTGAAAAATAATTCAAATATCTGCTCGTAAACTTCTTCAGGGCGGCAGTTTTCTTTATCCACTTTGTTTACAACCACAATAGGTTTTAAGCCTAAAGCCAAAGCCTTTTGGGTTACAAAGCGGGTTTGGGGCATAGCGCCTTCAAATGCATCGCATAATAATAATACGCCATCAGCCATCTTCAATACACGCTCTACCTCACCGCCAAAATCGGCGTGACCAGGGGTATCAATAATGTTGATCTTAACATCTTTGTACATCACCGAAACGTTTTTTGATACGATGGTGATACCACGCTCACGCTCCAGGTCATTGTTGTCCAATATCAATTCACCTGTTTCCTGTCCTTCACGGAAAATGGCGCAACTATGTAATATCTTATCAACCAGGGTGGTTTTACCGTGGTCAACGTGGGCGATGATCGCTATATTTCTTATTTTTTGCATATAAATGCGGCTTCTAAATTTTGCGCAAAGATACGCTTAATATATGGAATTTGGAAGCAGTTTCACCATATTAGCGCAATATTGATGTGGAGTTAACAATCGGGGATGATGTATTTGTGTGTGTAGCAGCGGAAAATAACATTCCCCTCTCGGGAGGGGGCGCGCAGGTTGGTGAAGTGGCAGGGGTGGGTTTCTACGCCATGCAACCGCTGTATCTGTCTGAACCATGATTTTTCACGAGTTATCTGCTTTTCATTGGTGTTCAAGAGGGCTACGCCGTTAAAGGATTACCCTGATGCCAACTGCAAACTCACAACTGCTAACTAAAGTTGGGCGTGCCCCTCGCTACGCTCGGGTCGGGCTATCCATTCATACGCCTGCAGGCATTACGCACAGGCCGGTATCCATTCCTATCCCTCACGCGTACCGTCCGTCCGTTCAGGAGTGTAACTATGCAGGCGGACGCTTTTTTGCCCATGGTCAATAGACCATAGTCGATAGTTACGAAATTGATTATGCTCTATGGGTTATTGACTACTCACCATCGACTATCGACTATGGACTATCGACTCACCTACCCCCTTGCATGTAAACTGGCAACACGATATAACTGCCATTTGCCATCTTTTAAACGCCATATCGCCACAAACCTGCCCGGCCCTGATGGCGTTTCGCTTTCCTGGTGATTGATAAAACGGTGGTACCCGATCTCCACCGCGCCAAATCCAGCTATTTCATATACCTCAACGCTGCCCTTCACCAACACCCGGGTCACCTTGCCGCAAATATTTGCTTTAATGGCAGCTAAGAAGTCTTTTTTTGAGGTCATCAGGCCGCCTTTGTCGTGGTAAAACTCCATGCTATCCGCCAAAACTGCCGCTTGTGTATCCATATCGCAATTGTTGTAGGCGGTAAAATACACGCTATCCATGTGCAAAATGGTATTGTACAACTCCTGCGACTGCGGTTTATAAGGTGGTATCTCGCTGCTTTGCGCAAATGCACCCGCCGAAACAGCCACCATCATCAATAAAGCTAAACCTGCTGATAATATAAATTTTTTCATGATCCTGTGTTTTTTTCTGATTGCCTTGCCAGCCCCGTGCCAATTAAATAAATTACTGATAGTCAAAAGCTTAAAATAACTCAAAAATAAGCGTGTTCGCAAATGATACAGGTTTTCGTTCGCTTTTGGTACGATGAAACAAAAGGGTGTCACACTGAGCCCCAGCGTGCCCTGAGTTCATCGAAGGGAAGTGCAGTGCGTAAAGGCCTTGCCCACCATGCTTCGAGAGCCTCAGCATGACAGGCCTTTTTGCACATTGATGTACCGTCCGTCCGTTCAGTTGTTAAACATCTTCGCGAACACCATTCATGACATCAATCGCAAAAAAACAATCTTCTTCACTAAAACAATCTTCTTCACTCCCAACCATTTGTAAAATACTTCTCCAGAATATTCTTTATAAATAAATATTTATCTGTATATTTGTAATGAGCATCACCTACAACTGTTAGGCAGTTTAATCAAATTCCTGTCCGTCCGTTATATTGTTACACTCCTGAACGGACGGACAGTACAAAAAAAGCAAAAGCTATAGAGGTTAAAGGATAAAGGTTTTATTATATACAGATCAACCTTTCAGCTTTGGCCTTTCACCTCACATAAATACAGGTCTTCAGTTAAAAAGAAGATAAAAGTCTATTTATAATATAAATGGCTATAGGAGAGGTATTTTCTTATTTGCTATCGCAAATAGTCAATAGTTCATAGTTGATAGTCCATGGTATTTTTCTGCTATGAACTATAAACCATGAACTATGAACCAATCTAATCTGCCAATACAACAAATGTAGTGGTATCCAGTCCGTACCGTTTTTTGGTGTTATCACACCAAAACGGACGGACGGGACGACAAAATTTACAGGCATTGCGATAAGCATTTCCCCCGTCAGCGGAACAGCTTCGGCAAAAAAGAATTCAGAACTGATGGGCAGTAGGCGGGAAAAAGGCATAGGAATTTTGCCATTACAAGTTAGTGGAGCACCAGGGTAATACGGGCAAATTTCCAGCCTGCGGTTCTGAATTATTTGTGCGCAATGGCACAGCGCCCCGCCTGTGCAGCGGGCAAGGGCAAAGAAGCATTTCCGCTGACTTGATTTTTTGTTACTTTTTGATCAAGCAAAAAGTAATAGGCCACAGCGGCTATGAGCTGGACGGATGATATCATTTACCGCAGAAGCATGTTCAATACCTATCGCTTGCAGAAGATACTTCGCTACGCTCAGTATGACAAGGGAAAGGTTCATAAGAATAATCCTGGTTCGTGATGGTCCTGTGTAGAGATGGCTTCATTCTTCGCCATGACGTGCAGGGTAAAAATGCGCGCGAAGAAAGAGTGTCTGCCATAAATAGTTACACTGGTACGGACGGACAGGAAGAGGGTGTGAAGTTTTACCAAAGCACGTTAACCGGGTAACTATTAAAATGACGATCTGCCGAAATGATGGTTAAATCTTCCGTCATGGCTTGCGCTATAAGCAGGCGGTCGAAGGGATCCTTATGATGATAGTCTAACTCCGACAAGTGCATTAGATGTGAGGGTGTAATATCCAGGATTTTAAAACTTTTGGACTCCAAATACTCTGGAAAAGCATTAAATCCAATATCAATATTTAGTTTCCTTAAATTTACCTTAATAGCCATTTCCCACAATGAAGCTATGCTGACAAAACAAGAGTTACCAGGATTATCTATTAATTTTTTAGCCTTTTCAGATAATCTATTATCTGCATTTTGAAACCAAAGGACTGCTTGAGTATCTAATAATACTTCCATTACATATAATCCTCAAACTCTGCAAGTGGTTCATCAAAATCATCGGATATCCATATTTTGCCTTTTAGGCTACCATAACCTCTTCCATTTGAAGCTTTCTTGGGCGCTAAGAGTGCTGGAGCATTTTCATTTAAAACTTCTTTGTTATAGCTAATTTTTATTAGATAATCGATATAATCTTCCAAATCTTTGCTCAACTCATCTGGTAGATGTTTTATATCATTTACTAGTTTTGTATTAGCCAGAATCTTCATTTTGATTTTATAATGTTTTAGCGTTATTATCTTTGGTATTCCTTTTTTTAGTTTTTAAAGATTGTTGATTTTCAACTTCAGTTAATAAAAATCTGATATACCGTATTACTTGCTCTTGCTTATCTGAAGGCAATAATTCAATCTTTTTGACTAATTCTTCTGTTGTTGCCATACGATACTAAATTACAAAAACCATACCTATCTACCAAACGCCCATACCAAAAACTTCGGCATGGCATCGGCCCAGGTAGCTACGTTGTGCGAGCCGCCTACCACTTCCAGGTATTGGATATCGGCAGGGCGGGTATATCCTTTGCTTTCCAGTTCTTTGATCAGGTCAACCGTATCATCAATAGAATCGATAATGCCATTTTTATTACGGTCGGCGGTTTCATCCTTGGTGCCGGTTTGCAGCCAGAATTTAAGGGCTGGTTTATCCGTGGTATTCCTGATGATATCATGCATAATGCGGTCGGCATCGGTATACCCTTTATTCAGTTCCTTGCTTCTCCACCAAAATGAGCCGGAGAATACGCCCACTTTATCAAAATCCTGCGGGTTGTTCCAGGCAATATCCATAGCCGAAAGGCCGCCAAGCGAGAATCCGGCGAAAGCCGTAATAGCAAAATCATCAATGCCGGTTTCCTTTTTTAAAGCGGGTAATAATTCGGTAGTGATAAATTGGGTATAAGCCGCTGCTTTTGAGCCACGCAGTTTGGAGTCGGGCCTGTTAGCCGTGCCATACTCCTGCAAACGCTCGTTGTTGGTATGTATGGCCGCAACCAATACCTGTTTGATGCGGTGTGTATTGTATAAGCTCTCTAAGGTATCTTTCAGTCGCAGGTTTTCAACCTCCTGACCATCGTTCAGCAGCATCAGGTTTAGCGGTTCAGTGGGGTCATATTCATCCGGCATTAGTAAAGTGATGATCACTTTTCTTTTTAGCAGGTCGGAGTTAATCGTAATTTCTTGTTCAGTTACATCCATTTTAGTCGTAATCCAGCTCATGTACATCGTCAATCAAAAATATATAAAGGGGGCAAAAATAAGTTTATCAATTTACTTAAATTGCATTTACGGAATAAATTAACTGAATGTTGTCTTTTTAATTCAAAGCAGGTAACTTACAATCATAAAACCACAATAATTTTGACTGAACAATATCACAAATGGTACTCGCAGAAGCTGGGCTTAGACGTGGAAATGCTGGTTTTCGGCGACCGCGGCTACCCGGTTATTTTATTTCCTACATCGCAGGGGCGCTATTTTCAGAATAAAGAGGAGGGATTGATCGACGCCGTGAGCTGGTTTGTGGATGAGGGATTGGTGAAGATCTATTGCCCCGACAGTTTCGACTGGCTCACCTGGTACAACAAAGGTGTGCACCCGGCAGAGCGAGCACGCAACTATAATTTTTATGACCAGATGCTTTATGACGAGTTGGCTCCCTGGGCCATGCACGAAACCGGCGTAGGTAAAGTAGCTACCGCAGGAGCAAGTTTTGGCGGATACCATGCAGCGAACTTCGCCTTCAAGCATCCCGATAGAACCGGGCACCTGTTCAGCATGAGCGGGGCATTTGACATCAAGCAGTTTATGGATGGCTATTATGATGACAACGTATTCTACAACAATCCGGTTGATTTTTTACCGGGGAGCGATAGGTGGGAGCTTTGGCAGATGAATATTATTTTAGGCACCGCCGAACACGACATTTGCCTGGAGGATAATAAAAGGATGTCAAACATATTGACACAAAAAAACATTAATCATTGGCTGGATGTGCGCCCATTTGCAACACACGACTGGCCGATATGGCGGGAGATGTTCCCGCATTATCTGTCCATGATTGGTTAGAGAGTAGAATCAAGAGCCAAGAATCAAGAACCAAGACATAAATTGAATTGAGTAATTAAAACATATACTACGATGAAAAAAATAGGCATTCTTTTTGGGCAGGAAAATTCATTTCCACAGGCTTTTGTTGACAGGATCAACCAAAAAGCAGAGAAAAATATAATGGCTGAATTTGTACGCATCGACAAGGTGATGCAAGCCGAATCACTGGGTTATTCGGTAATAATCGACCGTATATCGCAGGATGTGCCATTCTATCGCGCAGCGCTCAAAAACGCGGCTATGTGCGGCACAGCGGTGATCAACAACCCTTTCTGGTGGAGTGCTGATGAGAAGTTTTTCAACAACGCTTTAGCTGTAAAGATCGGCGTACCGGTACCCAAAACAGTGATCCTGCCATCAAAGGAATTGCCTGATGATACCACTGAAAAATCATTTCGCAACCTGGCTTATCCGCTGGATTGGGAAGGCATATTTAACTATGTAGGTTTCCCGGCTTATATGAAACCATTTGACGGTGGAGGCTGGAAAGAGGTTTACCAGATCACCAGCCTTGATGACCTTTGGGGCAAATACGACCAAACCAAGCAGTATGTGATGATGCTGCAGGAAGAAATTATTTTTGAGGATTACTTCCGTTGCTATTGCATCGGCGGCAAGCACGTACGCATAATGCAGTACGAGCCGCGCAACCCACACCACCTGCGTTATGAGCATGGCAAAGCACCGGCAGCAAAGAAGCTATTGGAAACGGTGAAGGATTACGTGATCAAGCTGAATAAATATTTGGGGTATGATTTTAATACGGTGGAGTTTGCCATCCGCAACGGGGTACCTTATGCCATTGACTTTTGCAACCCTGCCCCTGATGCCGAAGTAACCAGCGTAGGCCAGGAAAATTTTGATTGGGTAGTAGAAACCGCGGCTGACTATGCCATCGAGCGTGCTAAGAAGCAGACGGACGGACGCGACAACCTAACCTGGGGCGAATATGTAAGAACCGGTGCAGCAGGCATTCATCTTTTATCATCAGAGAAAAAGATTGAAAAGAAGGCCGAGAAAAAGGAAGCGACCACAGGAACAGTTGATCATGCCATTACCGCTGAAAAGCCAAAAGCAAAGGCTGCGCCTAAAAAGGTGGTGAAAAAATAACGTTATGGTTATAGAGACACCGAATCAATCTGAAATAGTTCTGAAATATCTGAATGCTAAAACGCCTCTTGATTGGCCTATTATAAAAAGATATCCAGGCTATGA
>JABDFM010000008.1:445-64879 GCA_013286565.1 Bacteroidota bacterium | reverse complement strand
TGCGGGCATTCAGTTAGCTTTGCCTCAACTTCTACTAATTAAATACATCAAGATGAAAAGAGCATTTTTATTAACTCCCCTGTTGCTTTTAAGTGTCGCGTTATCAAGCTTTGACTACTATAAGCCCCTACCGAAAACAAATTTTGCACCGCAAAGTATTCCATCGTCCTTTGAAATTGGCAGTGCGTTAAAGCAAGCCCTACAGCAAGGCACCGCTAAAAGTGCTGATCAGCTTTCGGCTGTTAATGGTTTTTTTGGAAATGCAGCTGTTAAAATACTTTTCCCGCCCGAAGCGAAGAAAGTAGAAAAAACTTTGCGCGGAATGGGATTGAACAAACTATGCGATAATGTGATCCTCTCGCTTAACCGCGCTGCCGAAGGCGCTGCTAAAGATGCCAAGCCTATATTTATTGATGCCATCAAGAAAATGACGCTACAGGATGTAACCGGGATATTGATGGGGCAACAAGATGCAGCCACTCAATACTTCAGAAAAACCACCACTGCCGCTTTAGCCGCTAAATTTAAACCGGTGATACAGGTAAGCCTGAACAAAGCAGGGGCAACAAAATATTACGCCCAGGCTGCCGGTGAGTATAATAAGCTGCCTTTTGTAAAACACCTTAACCCTGATATTTCTGATTACGCCACTCAAAAAACCATCGACGGGTTATTTGTTGAGATCGCACAGGAAGAATTGAAGATACGTCAGGGCCTGCCAGCAGCACGGTCGACTCCATTGATGCAAAAAGTATTTGCTTTCGCGGATAGCAAGAAGAATTAGAAGATCGACTTAGGATAAAACAGAAAACCCGGCTTATGGCCGGGTTTTCTGTTTTATTACATATATTTATTAATCACAATTATATTATTCTCCGCCTTGCTGGAACATATTGCTAAAGCTGGTTCCATCAGGATAGTAGCCTGTTATCACCAGGTTGCCGTTCCTTAACTTGGTGATAGCATCGCTGATATCATCCGAGTTATTTACAGGTTGTTTGTTAATGCTGGTGATCACCGAGCCCACTGGGATCTGGGTATCATCAAACAATAATCCCGGGCGAACCTGTGTAACCATCACACCGGAGTTAACATGGAACTTGGCTTTTTGTACCTGGGTAAGCGGTTTAAAGCTGGCCCCCAGTTTATTGAATAACTCTTCGGCTGATTTTGAATTGGCTGCTGTACGGCGGGTCATGGTACCGGCATCTGATTTTAATACCACAGTAACATTCTTTTCATCGTTACCGCGCATAAGGGTCAGGTTGATCTTATCGCCGGGCTGTAAACGGGCAACAGGTTCCTGCAAGTCTGATGACTCATATACTGTTTTGCCTTCAACTTTAGTGATCACATCGCCATGCTGTATGCCTGCTTGTGCAGCGCCGCTGGTTGGTGAAACATCATCCACATATAAGCCCACGCTTCTGTCTATGTGCAGCGCTTCAGCTTTGTCCTGGTCAAGTTCCTGGAAACTAACACCCAGGTAGCCACGTTTAACCGAGCCATATTTTTCAATATCATTCAATACCTTTTTAGCCAGGTTGATAGGGATGGCAAAACCATAGCCCTCATACGAACCTGTTTGTGAAGCAATGGCTGAGTTGATACCGATCAGTTCGCCCCTGGTGTTTACTAATGCACCACCGCTGTTACCAGGGTTAATGGCGGCATCAGTTTGTATAAATGATTCGATGCCTTTGTTTAATTGCGGGGCTCCATTCTGGCGCTGCATACGCATGTGACCAAAAGGAGTATCTTGTTCCTGGTTCTGGTCCTCGCTGCCGATGATGCCAATACCACGGCCCTTAGCGCTTACTATACCCGCGGTAACAGTTGAAGTTAACCTGAAAGGGTTACCTACGGCCAATACCCACTCGCCTACTTTTACAGCATCAGAGTTGCCAAATTTTACAATAGGCAAATTGGTAGCGTTAATTTTGATCAGCGCCAAATCAGTATTAGGGTCGGTACCAATCACCTTTGCCACAAAATGTCGGTGGTCATTGGTGATGATATCGATCTTGTCAGCCTTTTCAACTACGTGGTTATTGGTTACGATATAACCATCAGGCGAAATGATCACACCCGAACCTGATGCCATCTGCGGACCTTGAGGCGCCATATGCTGGCCGAACATATCGCCAAATAATTGCTGCATTTGGTCCTGCCCACCACTGGCTAGTGCAGCATAGGTAGTACGGATATAAACCACAGCAGGTGTTACTTCTGCCGCCGCTGTAGTCAAATCAACCTCGCCGGCTGATGATAAATTTGATGAAGGTAAAGGGTTGTTGGTAAAATAAACTTTCTGTTTATCTTCCAGGCTCATGTTGTCGGCATACTTATTCTCAATCACTTTGTATGCACCTAACGCCAAAGCGCCGCCTATAAACGCGGCCGTTAATGTTAAACCAAACTTTTTCATGTTGTTATTATTATTCACTTTTCTTTACGATGTTTAATTTATTACAGTTTACACTGTCAAATTTAATACCATATAGACGTAATATGCAATGATAAGTTATTAGTAAATTTGTTAAAATTTGTTAAATTGTATTTCAATACGGTTTAAATTTTGTTAGGGCTTGTTGTCCTTACTGAAAATGACAATTATTAGATAAAACGCGTGAAGATCAAATTCTATAAATACCAGGGTGCCGGGAATGATTTTATTTTGATGGATAACCGGAAAAATGAGGTTGATCACCATCATCCTAAGCTGATATCCCGTTTATGCGACCGCCGTTTTGGTATTGGCGGCGACGGAATGATGTTTTTGCAGGATAAAGCCGGGTATGATTTTGAGATGGTGTATTATAATGCCGACGGGCAGCCAAGCAGCATGTGCGGTAATGGCGGGCGCTGTATTGTGGCCTTTGCCAAATACCTTGGAATAATAGACACAGAGACCGATTTTTTGGCAGTGGATGGCCCGCATCATGCCAAAATTTCAGCAGCTGGTGATTGGGTGAGCTTGCAAATGATAGATGTTGACGAGATCAGTCATGATGGGGATGCTTATGTGCTGGATACCGGCTCGCCGCATTATATTGAGCTGGTCAACAACCTGGAAAGTAAAGATGTGTACCAGGATGGGTATGCTATTCGCAATAATGCTACCTATAAAGCAAAAGGCATCAACGTAAATTTTGTAGAACCGGCCAACGATGGCTATTTCGTGCGCACCTTTGAGCGTGGTGTGGAAGATGAAACCTATGCCTGTGGCACAGGTGTTACTGCGGTAGCACTTGCCATGGCCAAACATCATAACCAAACCGGCAAACTAAACACCCCGATAAAAGTTTTGGGCGGTGATCTGAACATTCGCTTTGAAACGGATGGGAAGCATTTCAGCCATATCTTTTTGGAAGGGCCTGCGGTGCAGTCATTTAGCGGCGAGGTGGAAATTTAAGAAATTTTATTTTTTCTCAAACAAAACTCTATTGTGTGTAGTTAGCAATACATGATGGACACCACAATTGAAGCGGTACAGGCAGATATTACCACGATTCGGGTTGATGCCATTGTTAATGCGGCCAACGTTTCGCTATTAGGCGGTGGGGGTGTGGATGGTGCCATACACCGTGCAGGCGGAAAGGATATTTTAGAACAGTGCATCGCCATAAAAGATAAGCAGGGCGGCTGCCCGGTTGGCGAGGCGGTGATCACCACAGCAGGCAAATTGCCTGCGCAATATGTGATACATACCGTAGGTCCAATATGGAACAGAAATACTACTAAGGCAGAACGTTTACTGGCAAATTCTTATCGCAACAGCCTTAAATTAGCTGTTGAAAATGGAGCTAAGTCCATTGCATTTCCAAATATCAGTACCGGCATCTTTGGTTTCCCCAAAATGAAGGCTGCCGAAATAGCTATCAGTACAGTGGAGGAATTTTTATCAACCGTTTTTCAACTGGAAATGGTGCTCTTCGTTTGCTTTGACAGCGAAAATTTTAATATCTATCAAAGATTGTTAGCGCGTGAGTTGGTTGGACAGTAGTATTAAAACTAATCCATTTAATTTTCAATGACTAAGCATTGTTAACAATTATTTAACACCAAATACTTTCGATTTCTGCAAATTCTGATTAGGTTTGAATTTTTTTGTTGATGTAACTTCTCTTAATTTTTTACAAATTAGGAATGTTACGCGTCGACAGCTCAAAACCATGCCAGATCATCTATGCCGTTTGCAGGCATGAGTTTTTGTCGTATGTAATTGAACCACATATTGTTCAGTTAAACCCCAACGGCGAATTTTCACTAACTTATCAGCGCCTTTTCTCTAATACAGCTAAGGAATTCAGCCAATACCTGGATGAGATCGACTTTAAGCTTGTGCGTATCCTGGAGGAGATGGAGCAGGGTAACATCATTAAGAAATTCTATAAAAAGCCGATACGCCCCTTCGAGTTTTTCAGCAAGATATTTAATGAGCAGCTTTTTGAAACCATCCGCCCAAAAATAGAAAAGCGCATGGTAGAGGCACTGTCACTGTTACCAGGCAGGCAAATATACTCCATGAGCAAGGAGGGCTACCCTGCCGAGCGCAAGCTGCAAATTGCAGCCGAACCTGCTTCGGTGCTGTTTCACTTCAGGCGCGATGAAACGGAGATCAGGTATTTCCCCACTATCAAATACCAGGGGATGCGCATCGAATTCATGTTCAAAAATGCCGAGATCATTTGCAACCATCCCGCATGGATGCTGCTGGATGATACCCTATATCATTTCGATAAAGAGATCGAAGGGAAAAAACTGTTCCCCTTTTTAAACAAGCGCTACATCGCCATACCGCGCTCGTCAGAGCAATCGTATTTCGAAAAGTTTGTGGCGCCGCTGATAGAAAAACATAATGTATATGCCGAGGGTTTCACCATCAACACCGAAAAGCACGAGGCTACACCCATTCTAAAACCGATCTACGTAGAAGGCGGCACTTCGCAGCTGCAGCTTTATTTTAAATATTCAGGCTATATTTTTCCTTATGGCGATGGCAGGAATGTCTCGGTACGGATGGAGCGCAACGGGGATGATTACCTTTTCCACCGCATCAAACGTTCGCTCACCTGGGAAAAAAATAAACTGCAACTGTTGGAGGGATGGGGTTTGCAAACGGTATCCACCCTGTTCCAAAACCTGGAGGTTACGGGCAGCGAGGAAGATGCAGACCGTTCTTTTTCGGTATTTGAATGGCTCAACCAGCATCACGACCAACTGCTGGCCGAAGGATTTGAGATAGAACAGCCCGAGGGGCAAAAACGCTATTTGTTCGGCAGCAGCAAGATAGACCTGGAGGTAAAGGAGAATAACGACTGGTTTGATATTTACGCGGTGGTGTATTTCGGGCAATACCGGATACCGTTTATGCAGTTAAAAAATCATATCCTCAACCATAAAAAGGAATTTACACTGCCGAACGGTGAAATAGCGGTGATCCCTGAAAAGTGGTTTTCGCAATATGGTAACCTGCTGCATTTTTCTGAAGGGAATGACGGGCTTAAACTACGCCGTCACCATATCGGCCTGGTAAATGAACTGGCAGAAGGGGAACTGGCCGGCGTCACTATGAGCCGTAAACTGCAAAAACTAAGCAATTACGAAGATATTGGCGAGATAGCCATGCCCAAAAACTTTAAGGGCCATTTAAGGCCCTACCAAAAAGCAGGGTTTAACTGGTTCCATTTTTTGCAGATATACCATTTTGGGGGCTGCCTGGCTGATGACATGGGCTTGGGTAAAACCATACAAACCCTGGCACTGCTGCAAAAACATAAAGAGGATACTGAGACAGCAGGGAGCAAAAGCACTTCGCTCATCATCATGCCTACCTCGCTAATCTATAACTGGCTAAACGAGGCTAAAAAGTTTACCCCGCAACTGCGCATGATGGTACATACGGGTACCATGCGCTACAAATCGCCGGAGGTTTTTACCAATTATGATGTGGTGATCACTACCTATGGCATTAGCCGAATAGATATCGACCTGTTTCAGAATTACTTTTTTGATTATATCATCCTGGACGAAAGTCAGAACATCAAAAACCCATCGTCCAAATCCTATCAATCGGTTAAGCTGCTTAAATCGCGCTTTAAGCTGATATTGAGCGGTACACCGGTGGAAAATTCGGTGAATGACCTGTGGACGCAGATGTCGTTCATCAATCCCGGTTTGCTGGGTAGTCAGCAGTTTTTTCAGAATGAATTTGTGACCCCGATAGAGAAAAAGAAGGATGAGGATAAGGCCCGCAAGCTGCAGGCGCTGATCAAACCATTTGTTCTGCGCCGTACAAAAGAGCAGGTAGCAACTGAATTGCCACCGAAAACAGAAACTCTGTTCTACTGCAAAATGAGCGACGAGCAGGCCAGTGTATACGAAAAGGTAAAATCGGAATACCGCAATGAACTGCTGAAAAGTTTGGAGGATGGCACCTTTGCCAAAACGCAGATACAGGTTTTGCAGGGGCTGATCAAGCTACGCCAAATTGCCAACCACCCATCTATGATCGATGCGGAATACGAGGGCGACTCGGGTAAGTTTGAGAACGTGGTGCATACGCTTTCCAACGTATTGGATGGCGGGCATAAAGTTTTGATATTCTCGCAATTTGTGAAACAGCTCACCATTTACCGCAATTATTTTGAGGAACAAGGTATCCCTTATGTTTACCTGGATGGCAGCACCCAAAACCGCGGCGATGTGGTTAAACAATTCCAGGAGGATGAAAAAACAAGGGTATTCCTGATCTCGATAAAAGCAGGCGGCGTGGGATTGAACCTGACCGAAGCCGACTATGTTTTCATCCTCGATCCATGGTGGAATCCGGCGGTGGAACAGCAGGCTATCGACCGTACGCACCGCATCGGGCAAACCAAAAATGTGTTCATCTATAAATTCATCACCAAAGATTCTGTTGAGGAAAAGATACTGGCCCTGCAAAAACGCAAACTAAAAGTTGCCCAATCGCTCATCACTACCGAGGAAAGCTTTATCAAATCATTGTCAGCTGATGATATTAAGGAGATATTGAAGTAGGTTCGGAAGACGGAGGGCTGATTGCGGAATGATTTCCTTAAACTAAATTATGGACCCGGATATGGGAGAAATTATTCACTTCTTAAGAATGGCCATAATTCGTAAATAAATCCAAATACTGCCCCAACAACAGCGATATAAAAAATCAGCTTACCATGCCATCTGTCATTTTCAGTGTAACCATAAATCTTTTCGCCATTGGGTAAAGTCTTCTTATACGACATTAAATGCCACCCAATAAATATTCCCAGTACGCCACCTAAAGCGGCAAATAGGTACCCGAGAATTATCCAGGTAGTTTGAGGTGGTTCGGGCTCCTTTAGTTCCTCAATCCTCTTTTCTTTTATAACCGATATGTCTTTGTCGCTTATATTTTTGCCTCTTTCAGTAAGTATTTTTCGGGCAAGCACATTATCATAAGCACTCCACTCATCCGCTTTTGTTACTACTTCCATCAATTCATCATCGGTGAAAGTAAAAAGGTAATAATCTTTATCTACCTCCTCAATGTTTTTTGCTTCATTTTCTTTTAGTAGTTGATTTACCTGTTCAAAATCTTCACTTTTTAGCTTTATGGCATAATCAACAGTGGCGTTGCTCATCACCATTGAAGGATCAAACCCGGATGTCTCTTGCTGTAGGTAGTATTTAATGTCGTGCTCTTCTAACAATGCAATAAGCGCGTTTGCTAACTCAACATCATCGAATTTTTGATAAGTTATAAATCTAGGTTCCATAATAAGGTTTATAATGGTCAATATAGTTATATTATAAGTGGTATAACCAATAAAAATCTCAAACAAATTTATGCTAATATTGGTTGTTGAAACACTTATCCATTTTCTGCGAAAATTAACCTTTAAAAATATACTCGTTATGAAAAAACTATTCCTTTTAACCTTAATGATCTGGTGCAGCGTGTTTGCGTTCAGCCAGAGCCGGACGATCTGCTGTAGCCAATCAACATCTGCCACACAAAAATTTGCGATGCTGGCTTCTGATAAGAAATTTGTATCGGCGCATGCCAATCCGCGCCCTTATCATTATCAAAGTACTATCGGCAAGGCCATCACTTACAAAACTGCTGATGGAAAGGACGCTGATGCTTTTGAAATGAAGGCAAAAAACCCTACCAATAACTGGCTTTTTGTGGTACACGAATGGTGGGGGCTGAATGATTTTGTAAAGCACGAATCAGAAAAAATATACACTGACCTGGGTAATGTAAACGTGCTGGACCTTGACCTGTATGATGGCCAGGTAGCCACCACCCGCGAGGATGCCGGAAAATATATGCAAGCATTAAAGGAAGACAGGGCCCAGGCTATTATCAAAGGTGCTATAGCTTATGTTGGCCCTGATGCGCATATCGCCACTATTGGCTGGTGCTTTGGCGGCGGCTGGAGTTTGCAAACCAGCTTATTAGCAGGTAAGCAGGATGTAGCTTGTGTGATGTATTACGGTATGCCCGAGCAGGACGTAGCCAAACTAAAAACCCTTCACGCTGATGTACTGGGTAATTTTGGCAATAAAGACGGATGGATCAACCCAAAAGTGGTAGCCAAATTTGCTGAGAATATGAAAGCTGCTGGTAAAAAACTATACCTGCACCAATATGATGCCGACCATGGTTTCGCCAACCCGAGCAACCCTATCTACAACAGCGAAGCCACCAAAGATGCTTATGCCAATACCATCGCTTTTTTAAGGCCGCGGCTGAAGTAAGTTTGCGGTGTGCAGTTGGCAGTTTGCAAAAAGGGGAACGGCCAACTGCATACTACTAACTGCAAACTGAACTATGTTTCGTAACATTGCACAAATTTTTACGGATTGACTGCCGCTGCCAAGAAAATATTCTCATACCTGCTTAAACTTGCCATATTAGTTTTGGCATTTGTATTTATTTATCACCGGATAAATAACAATAAAAATTTAAAGCAATTTGAAGACCTGATATCACGTATCAGCCATAACCAGGTGGTTATTACCATGTCGTTCGTTGTGCTGCTGATGGTGGTAAATTGGGTGCTGGAATCCCTTAAATGGAAATATCTTACCCGCGAACTATCAGCCATGACTACCTGGCAAGCTATCGAGGCTGTGTTTTGCGGTTTAACCTGGGCCATATTTACGCCAAACCGCATAGGGGAATATGGCGGCCGGGTAATGTTTTTACCAAACCGTAAACGCATACATGGTGTATTTGCCATGGCGGTTGGGTCGTTCGGCCAAAACGTGATCACCAATGTTCTTGGGCTGCTTGCGTTGATGTGGTTCGGGTTTACTTATCATCCTATAAATATTTGGTTAATTGTCGGCGGATCGCTCATAGCTATTGGTGTGATAGCGCTGTTCCTTATATTTTACTTTAATATTGGCTGGCTGGTAACGCTGCTTAATCGTATCCAATTCCTTAAAAAGTATCATCGCTTTTTTGATATACTGGGAAGGTATAAAATGGCGCAACTGCTTAATGTGATGTGGTTTTGCCTGGCGCGCTTCTTTGTTTTTTCGTTCCAGTATTACCTGGTTATTCATTTGCTGATGCCGGAGTTGCCGATCTTCCCGGTGATGATGATGGTATTTATCCTGTTTTTTATCCAATCGGCATTGCCATCGCTTGATCTGCTGGATATTGGCGTACGTAACTTTACAGCATCCATCTTTTTTATCTATATTACCGATCAGAAGATCGCGGTAATGGCGGCGGTTTCATCCATCTGGCTGATCAACCTCATCATTCCTGCTATATTAGGCTCCGTATTCGTTTTAAAACTCAGATTCTTTGATCGCAATTCATAGTTGTATATCGTTACTGCTTACGGGCGTTTACCTTTTGGTTTTAGTTTATCTGATTAAAGGATGGGCGGCTTTAAGGCGCCCCAAAATCAACCTGGTAAACCCCACTACCAAGCTGACCGTAATGGTGGCGGCCCGTAACGAGGAAGAAAAGATAAGCCTTACTATTGATGATATTTTGGCGCAGGATTATCCCAAACATTTAACTGAGATCATTTTTGTTGACGATCACTCAACTGACCGTACTGCTGATATCATCCGGGGCTATGCAGACCAGGGGGTTCAATTGCTGCAACTAAATGAGGATAAACCTCTGAATTCCTATAAGAAAAAAGCGATAGCAAGGGCAATAGGCTTGTCCACGGGCACACTGATGGTAGCTACCGATGCAGATTGCCGAATGGGGAAGGAATGGTTGTCGTCCATCGTCAGCTATTACGAAAGCGGTGATTTGGTGATGATCTCGTCGCCGGTGGCTTATTTTGAAGAACGGAGTTTGTTTGAATATATGCAGACGCTGGAGTTCGCCTATCTTATTGGGATAGGGGCAGCATTTATCGGCAACGGCAAAGCCTCTACCTGCAACGGGGCCAACCTGGCTTACCGTAAAGATGTTTTTTATGAGGTGGGTGGTTTTACGGGGATAGATGACCTGGCATCAGGAGATGACGAATTGTTGTTGCAGAAAGTGGCGGAACGTTACCCCGGGCGGATAGGTTTTTTAAAGAGCAGGGAAGCCATTGTTTATACCCACGCCAAGCATACGCTGAAAGAGTTTTTGCAGCAACGCCGCCGCTGGGCATCAAAATCAACCAAATACAAGGATAAAAAAATAGTGGCGCTGGCGGTGAGCATCTGGTTGTTTAATGTTTCGATGCTGATAAATGCGGGCTTAGGGTTTTATAATATTTATTTCTTTAAGTTGTTTGCCCTGCAATTTTTGTTGAAATATTTGTTCGAGGCGGCATTGCTGCTGCCCATTACCACATTTTTTAAGCGTGTAAACCTGGTTGGGTTGCTGATACTGGTGATACCTATTCACATTATTTATTTTGTGTATATCGGCTTGATGGGCAATACGGGAAAATATGTGTGGAAAGGCCGCACGGTACGATAATCTTTGCTTTTACTTTTAAAATAAGCGATATTTAGCCAACTGATCTACTATTAACAGCACTTGGCCGAATTAACCCCATCTCAACGTACCTGGAAAGCATTTAAACACAATAAGATTGCTGTCGCGGGGCTTGTATTTATCATCCTTTCGGTATTGATCGCCATATTAGGTTATTTGATCATGCCCGACTCCACCCCCCAGGCCAATAACATGATCATCCAGCTGAGTATAAAAAAACCGGGGGCCACATTTACCATGCTGCGTATCCGCAAAAGTGAACCGGTGGATACGGTGAATATTTTTTCTAAAATGCTGTACGGTCAACCTGCTTTTTATAAGGATGTGCCGATAACAGGCTATCATTTTGGCAAAGATTCAATTTATGTGGATGAATATATCGGTGGTGAGGATAAACCGGTGAAAGTTGCCTATAGCTTGGTTGAGGTTGTTACCGGGAAGAAATTGGAAGATCTGTCACAAAACAAGTCTTTTGGTTCGTCAGCAATAAATTATAGCGATCTGAAAGATAAGATCATCGCCCATCAAATCATCAAAAGAACTTATTGGCTGGGTACGGATGTATATGGCCGCGATTTGTTAAGTCGCCTTATTTTGGGGGCGAGGGTATCATTGGCGGTTGGTTTTATGTCGGTGATCATCAGTTTACTTTTGGGGATAAGCGTGGGCTCTATCGCGGGTTATTTTGGCGGATGGGTTGATGCCTCGCTAAGCTGGCTGATGAATATTTTATGGGCGCTACCTGCCCTGCTGCTGGTGATCGCCATATCATTTGCCTTAGGCAAAGGGCTGTGGGAAGTATTTATCGCCGTGGGCCTTTCCATGTGGGTGGAAGTAGGCCGACTGGTAAGGGGCCAGGTATTAAGTTTAAAGCAGGTAGAGTTTATTGAAGCGGCGCGGTCGATGGGGTTTAACAATGCGAGGATCATCCGAAGGCATATTTTGCCCAATATTATTGGCCCGATACTGGTGCTGGCGTCCTCAAATTTTGCATCGGCCATATTGCTGGAGGCGGGGCTTAGTTTCCTGGGTTTTGGAGCGCAACCGCCCATGCCTACCTGGGGAAGCATGATAAAGGAACATTATGGTTATATTATAATGGATTCTCCTTATCTTGCCATATTACCCGGCCTTGCCATTATGTTGATGGTGTATGCCTTTAATTTGGTGACGGTAGGCCTAAGGGATGCATTCGATATAAAATCACAAAGTACGCGCATTTAAAAATTATTCCTAATTTTAGATTATACTATCTTCTAAACCAATAATGCAAAATACCGGGGCACTAATGCACAATATGGAGGAAATCTCAGGTGAGGATGAATTAATTCGTTTGCTGCTTAAAAGGCAATCAGAATTAAACTCATTACTTGAGGTTACGAGGGCGATTAATAAAAATATTGCTACGCCGGTATTGATCCAGATGCTGGAAGTTATTTTGCAAAATTACCTGCAGGTTGGCAAGCTGCGCTTTTTAATTGAGCACGAAGGGAGTTTTATCTGTATCTCCAGCTACGGGGATGAAATTGAAAACACCAAGTTATTGCACCAGGCCTGCAATAAAATGAAGAAACACAGGTCGCCCACGCCTTTGTTGCACCACGAGGATTACCTGCTTAAAAAGTACGATTATTTTATACCGATCTATCAAAAAAGCAAGCCTTTGGCTTATGCCCTGATCGGTGATTTTAATACGACCGACGAGATGCTGAACAATGATCTGAACTTTATACAGACATTGATCAACGTGATCGTAGTGGCGCTCGAAAACAAGAAGCTTTTTCGCGAACGGATGGAATCGGAGCGTTTTAAGCGCGAAATGGAACTTGCCCAGGAAGTGCAGAATATGCTGATCCCCTTGCGGATGTTGAAGGAAAGAGGTGTGGAGATAGGCGCAAAGTATTTCCCGCATCAAAACATCGGGGGCGATTATTTTGATTTTATCCGTGTAAATGACCATGAATTTTTGTGGTGCATCGCAGATGTATCTGGCAAGGGTATATCGGCGGCATTGCTGATGGCAAATTTCCAGGCCAGTTTGCGTGCCTGGGCCACGGTAGAGAGCGACCTCACCAATATCGTCGACCGGCTGAACCAGATCGTGTTAGGCAATACCAAAGGCGAGCGGTTCATCACCCTTTTTGTGGCTAAATACAACGAACATACCCGTAAACTGAACTACATCAACGCGGGCCATAATCCATCTATATTATACAGCAACGGCGGAGCTGTGCCGCTTAAATTGGGTACCACCATGATCGGCGCATTTGATGAGCTGCCCTTTTTGAACCAGGGCGAAGTGGATGTGGAACCCGGCAGCCTGATATTTAATTATACCGACGGATTGATGGATTATGACGTGCCCTCGCCCAAAACATGGAACGAGGATAAGCTGCTAAATTTCGTGATCAACAATGGTGAGCTATCGCCCGATAAGTTTAACCAAACCCTGCTCGATCATCTGAACCTCATCATCAAAGGCAAACCTATCGATGATATTACTTTGCTGACGCTGAGGATATTTTGAGGTTGATTTACCACGAGTTACGCTGCGCTAAACTCGCGGGAGCAAGAGGCATTAAGCCCCATGATGCTTTGTAAGAACGAGGAATGTTATATCTATAAATAATAAAAAAACAGGTTGTAAAAATATCATCCATGTTCTGATTCTTTCATTTGAAGAACTATTTTCAAATATCTCTATCAGTGACTGATAATATTTGTTGTTTAGATACCGGATTAAGTCAAAAATCAGGATCGCCGTATCAATAAGGCCCAAACTTATATATACGCGATTTTTTAATGAATCCGATGAGGTCATAGAACCATTAGTTAGCTTATCGATTATTGAAAATAAGACAGCAATAATAATGGTTTGAAAGAGCCATAAAAATCCCAAAGAAGTGAGTATAGGTATATCATCGTGCTTTTTTAAATAAAAAGAATATATCCTATAGAAAACATAATCAAAATATTTAAACATACATTTTATTGATTTTATCAATTTCCTGTCCCCGATGGGAGACACTGCCTGGACAAAAATTACCGGGTGTATGTAACATCATGATTTTCTATCCCGTTATCAATATCCGGGCCTGTTGAAAAGAACAATTCAAGGGAATTAGCTGACAGCTTTTTTACCGTAACATTGGCAATAGTTGTATGTGGCTGACCTGGAGATGTCGAGATGGTTTCTGTTAAATTTAAACTATCTGCACTTACCTTGTAATTGAAACTCTGCGAAATATTAGCATCGTTACCAACACCACTGCCATCGCTATTAAACAAAATATTAGCTGTCTTATTAAATGATGTGGTGTCAACGATTGTAGTGCTGCCGTTTGCAGTTAAAGAATAAATATCTCTGACATCATACCATTTTCCAACAATTGAAACGTTAGTCTGCGGCTTGTCTTTTTTGCATCCAATAAACGAGCCTGCAATAAGGGCAGTAAGTAATAATTTTTTCATGTGTAATAATTTTGGTTATGGACCCTCTTTATGCCAGCAAGACCACCTAACGGGAACCCTACTGGGAGCTAATGTAACCCTTACAACATCTACAGCCAATAGGAACTTTTCAACAATCGCAACCACCAATACATCAATCCCCTATTTTTACACCATGTTACTAAGCAGGTACCAGTATGAGTTATTAGAGGCGGGATGCGACGAGGCTGGTCGGGGTTGCCTTGCCGGGCCGGTATTTGCCGCCGCGGTGATATTGCCGCATGATTTTGATCATCCCCTGCTGAATGATTCCAAACAATTATCAGAAGCGGTGCGGTATAAACTTCGTGCTGAAATAGAACAGAAAGCCATAGCTTTTGCGGTAGCATCGGTTGATAACCTGGAGATCGACCAGATCAATATTTTGAATGCTTCTTTCCTGGCTATGCACCGGGCTATTGAAAAATTGTCCATCAACCCCCAGTTTTTAATCATCGATGGTAACCGCTTTAATAAATATCAAAAGGCGCCGCACCAATGTATTGTGGAAGGGGATGCCAAATATTTCAGCATCGCGGCAGCATCCATCTTAGCTAAAACCTACCGGGACGACTACATGAAACAGATAGCCACCGAGCATCCGGAATATGATTGGCACAGCAACAAGGGCTACCCAACCACCAAGCACCGCCAAACGGTTTTGAAAATTGGTTTCACGCCTTATCACCGTCTCACCTTCAGGGTGTCGGACCCGCAGCTAAGTATTTTCTAAAAAGACCCCGTGGCGATAAGGAGGCTCCGATGGAGCCTTGGTTCGTCTTTATTTTTCTATAAACAGGATGCTCCGATGGAGCTATGTCATTAAGTTAGGCTTTTTACCCTCTTTGCCGCTTGCGGAAGAGAGGGTCGACCATCCGCTGGCTAGCGGAGAAAGTCGGGGTGAGTCAATTATGCACCCTGTATTGACGTAAGTATCGCTCGTATATCTACTCACCCGGTCGTTGCTTCGCTCGACCACCCTCTCTTTTGCAAGCAAAAAAGAGGGTGAAAACGATAAAAAGACAACTTCACCCTTTAACCTAATGACATTGCCCAAAGGAGATATAAACACGCAATTAAAATTGCTAAGGCTCTGTTAAGAGCCACCTGTTTATAGAAAATATATAAGAAGTCTTTAGGCTCCATAGGAGCCACCTGCACCGATGTTTGAGTAAAGAAAGAGTATTTTCTAAAAGATACTTTGATTAGGGGTTTAGGGTTGCTATTTTTGGTGAAACCAGTAAGCCAATTGAATATCCTTATTTTAACCCATCGTGTGCCATTCCCTCAAAATGGGGGCTATCCCATTGTGGTTTGCAATACCATCAGGGGGCTTGTTAATTTGGGGCACGAGGTTTCGCTGGTTTCACTTAACGCCAAAAAACACCGGCATCAGCAGGATTCGGATGATGATGAGCTGCTCACCAAAATAAAGTACAGATCGTTTGATATCGATACCAGCGTTTCGCTGTTTGACGGCATACGTAATATTTTCAGCAAAAGCTCCTCTAATATCGACAGGTATTATAATGTTGAATTTGAAAAATTGCTGATCCGTACCGTGCGGAATATTACTTATGATATTATCCAGTTTGAGGGGCTGTTTGTAGCGCCATACATAGATGGCGTGCGCAGGAACTGCAAATCAAAACTGCTTTACCGGGCGCACAATATGGAGCACCAGATATGGGAAAGGTTGGCAGAGCAAAAAGGCGACCCCTTTAAAAAATTATACCTTAAGCAAATTGCCCGGCGCATAAAACGCTACGAGATACAGCAACTTAATAAGTTTGATGCGATTGCTGTTTTTACCGGACAAGATAAAAGCACGATGATGCTTTATGGCGCTGTAATACCGATTGAGGTGGTGCCGGTGGGGATCGACCTGCCGCACTATTTACCCGATTTCAGCAAAACGGAGTTCCCGAGTTTGTTTTTTTTGGGATCGTTGGATTGGATGCCTAACCGCGAAGGGATAGAATGGTTCCTGAAAACATTCCATAGCGATCTGGAGCATGACGAACTGCGCGTAAAATTTTATGTAGCAGGGAATGATATACCCGAGCAGTTTGATGATTACGAGGTGATGGGCAAGATATTTATACAGGGCGAGGTGGATAACGGGCTGGAATTTGTGAACAGTAAATCTATTATGATCGTCCCCCTTTTATCGGGCGGGGGAATGCGTGTGAAAATTGTGGAAGGGATGGCCATGCAAAAATGTATCATTTCCACATCGCTCGGTGCCGAGGGTATCAACTATAAAAACGGGGTGAATATATTGATAGCAAACACTCGGGATGAGTTTTTTAAAGCCATCAGGCGCTGCGTAGCCGATGAGGATTATTGCAAAGCCGTTGGCCTCAACGCCCGTCGATTGATAGAAGAGCAGCATGATGTAAACAAGGTGACTAATAATTTGGTGGCGTTGTATGAGCAACTGTTGTAAGGTTTGAAAGTTGGAAGGTTGAAATGTTAAACCTATCAAATACAAGGGCGATTTTACAACTTTACAACATTCCAACTTTGCAACTTTCCAACAATACTTTTATTACTTTTGCAGCCATGAAAAATACGGCTTTAACCGAAAAACACATTCAATTGGGTGCCAAGATGGTGCCTTTTGCTGGCTACAATATGCCGGTGCAGTACGCAGGCATCAACGCCGAACATGAAACCGTTCGCAAGGGTGTAGGTGTATTTGATGTGAGCCACATGGGCGAATTTATTTTGAAAGGCGACAAGGCGCTTGACCTGATCCAGCGTGTTACCAGTAACGATGCCTCAAAATTGTATGATGGCAAAGTGCAGTATTCCTGCCTGCCAAACGAAGATGGCGGTATCGTAGATGACCTACTGGTTTACCGTATCGACGAAAAAACCTACATGCTGGTGGTAAATGCCTCCAACATTGAAAAAGACTGGAACTGGATATCAAAATATAATACCGAGGGTGCGGAAATGAAAGATATATCAGATCGCACGTCGCTCTTAGCTGTACAGGGCCCAAGAGCAGCTGATGCCTTACAAAGCCTGACGGATATTGATCTGGGGTCGATGGAGTATTATACCTTCAAAAAAGGAAAGTTTGCAGGTGTGGATAATGTATTGCTATCAGCAACCGGTTATACGGGCGCGGGTGGTTTTGAAATATATGTGGATAATGCACATGCTGAACAAGTTTGGGACGCTGTTTTTAAAGCAGGCGAACCTTTCGGCATTAAGCCAATAGGCCTGGGCGCACGCGATACCTTGCGTTTAGAAATGGGTTTTTGCCTTTATGGGAATGATATTGACGATGCAACGTCGCCGTTAGAAGCCGGACTGGGCTGGGTAACCAAATTCAGCAAGGAGTTTACCAATTCGGCAGCCTTGCAGCAGCAAAAACAAGCCGGGTTGAAACATAAACTGGTAGGCTTTGAAATGATCGACCGCGGTATCCCGCGTCATGATTACGAGATCGTGGATGTTGGCGGCAATAACATTGGTAAGGTAACCTCGGGCACACAATCACCCTCGCTGCAAAAAGCGATCGGCATGGGTTATGTAAAAACCGAATTTGCCAAAGAAGGCGCTGAGATATTTATCAAGATAAGAGATAACCAGATAAAGGCGCAGATAGTTAAACCGCCGTTTTATAAATAGTTTACTGGTTCATTTGTTTTGTACCGCTGATCAATTATTGAAATTGCACAAATGAACTAATGAACAAGTGAGCGAATGAACAAATTAGAAGTTTGCCTAACCCCAGCCCTGATATCACTTTACGATGTGGAACAATACATCGTGGTGATCGTAGATATTTTCAGGGCGACCTCATCAATTTGTTATGGTATTGAAAATGACGCGGAAGCTATTATCCCGGTTTCGGAGGTGGAAGCATGTTCCGCATATAGAGCGCAAGGCCTGGGCTACTTACTTGCAGCAGAAAGAAACGGTGAAGTAGTCGCCGGGTTTGATTTTGGCAATTCGCCATTCTCTTACACTAAAGAAAAAGTAGCCGGTAAAACCGTAGTGCTTACCACCACCAACGGCACGCAGGCGCTGCATTTGTCGCGTACAGCAAAAAAAGTGGTGATCGGCTCATTCCTGAACCTGACCGCGCTTTGCAATTGGCTAAAAACCCAAAACGAAAATATCCTGCTGGTTTGCGCCGGTTGGAAAAACAACTTCAACCTGGAGGATACTATGTTCTCGGGTGCGGTTATAGAGCAACTAAAAGGCAGTAACTTTAAGCTGGATGATCCTGCCATTGCCGCTAATGACCTGTACCAGCTCGGTAAAGATGACCTGAACGCCTACGTCGCCAAAACATCCCACAGCGACCGCCTCAAAAAACTCGGCATTGAGGCAGATATCGCTTTTTGTTTGAATGTTGACCTGACCACGGCTATCCCTGTATTAGAGGGGGAGCGGTTGGTGATGTTACAGTGGTGAATGGTGAGTGGTCAATAGTCAGTAGTATCTCACCGCTGCTGTGAATCAAGATTTCAAAGAACAATTTCAATTAGTTATCGCAACTAATCAATTATATGATGGAATGCCTGTGCAATTGAATTGGGGCGGCATGAAAGATTTGTTGGAAAGCGCAGACTCACCCGGTCTTTGCTTCGCTCGACCACCCTCTCTACTGCAAGCAGTAAAGAGGGTTTGTTTTATTTTTCTATTTTTCATCCTCTTTGCGCAGCAGAGAGGGTCGACCAGCGCAGCGTAGTCGGGGTGAGTAAACTGGCCGATATATACAAATTTACGAAGAAGGCTTGAATAAAGTACTGACACTGTTTTGTCAGTACTTCAATTTACGGTTACTGCCACTGCTACTTCAACTTCTCATTATTCCGATGTCTTTCGGTATCGCGGATGCTTTTCTTTTCTAAATTCTTTTCGAACGCCGTAGTCAGGTCGATGCCGGTTTGATTGGCCAGGCAGATCAGCACAAAAAGTACATCGGCCATTTCATCAGCCAAATTAACTTCGGTATCTGATTTTTTGAACGATTGCTCACCATATTGGCGCGCCATGATACGGGCAACCTCGCCAACCTCCTCCATTAATATGGCGGTGTTGGTTAGTTCATTAAAATACCGGATGCCGGTTGTTTTTATCCATTCGTCGACAATTTGCTGGGCTGCCTTTAGTTCCATATTATTTAATTAAAGAAACACGAATGTCACGAATTAGAGCGAATTACACGAATTAATATCGACAGGAATTTGTGTAATTCGAAAGAATTCGTGAAAATATGTGCTCCCTAAAATACTACCCGTTGATAATCAAGTGAGGGTTTACCAAAATTGATAACCATACCTAAACGAAGGCCTGATGCTTTAAGGTAATTTAACGTTTGTTTGATGTAGGGATCGCCAATGTAGTTTCCGATTTTTATTTCAAGGATAATAGTATCGTAAACTATAAAATCGGCTACGAAATAATGTTTGAGCTTCTGTTCTTTATAGATTATTGAATATGATTTCTCACGTTGAAATGGAACTCCGATTTTATTAAATTCCATTTCTAAAGCATCCTTATAAATAACTTCTTTAAAGCCATGCCCTAATATTTTATGTACTTCGAAACAGGCGCCTATGATTTTGTAAGACTCTTCTTTGAATAAGATTTCGGTCATAATTTGAATATACACGAATTTCACTAATTGAAACGAATTTTCACTAATCAGGTATAGCTAAATTCGTGTAATTCGAAATAATTCGTGCCAATTTGTGTCGAGAATTTATTCTCGATTCTTTGTGTCCATGATGATCGTAACCGGTCCATCATTCAATAAACTGATCTTCATATCGGCACCGAATATACCGGTGGCTACTTTTTTGCCGGTCAGTTCTTCCAGTGTTTTGATCATCTGCTCATACAGGGGGATAGCCTTATCAGGCTTTGCCGCGCGCGTAAAACCGGGCCGGTTGCCTTTTTTGGTGCTGGCGAACAGGGTGAACTGCGAGATGAGCAAAATATCACCATCCACATCAGCTAATGCTGTATTCATCAGGCCGTTCTCGTCACCAAAAACCCGCATAGCGGTTATCTTTTGCGCCAGCCATTGCAGGTCATCATCGGTATCAGCATCCTCAATACCCAACAGCACCAGCAAGCCGGTTTTGATCTCGCCGGTTATATTGCCATCTACTGTACAGCTTGCCTGGGTAACACGTTGGAGTATTGCTCTCATATTATCAGACACGAATTTCACTAATTGGTGCGAATTACACGAATTTACACCGGTATTAATTCGTGTAATTCGAAAATAATTCGTGCCAATTAGTGTTGTTTATGCCCTTGTATCATTCCCATGATAAATACTCAGATAGCTTTCATAGCGGGATAATTCGATCTCACCATTTTCAACAGCTTTAAGTACGGCGCAGCCGGGCTCGTTGATGTGGCGGCAATTGTTGTAGCGGCATTGGTTCATCAGGGCGCGCATTTCTGGGAAGAAGTGGCTGAGCTCCTGCTTTTCTATGTCGATCACCCCTAATTCGCGAATACCGGGAGTATCGATAATAAAACCCCCGCCTGGTAGTTCAAACATTTCGGCAAAGGTAGTGGTATGCATGCCCTTATCGTGCCATTCGGATATTTCGGTGGTGCGAAGTTTAAGATCAGGCAGCAACACATTGATCAGGCTTGATTTGCCGACACCGGAATGACCGGAAAACAAGGTCACTTTATTTTGGATCAGTTCAGCCAACTGCTCAATGTTAGTTCCTTCCAATGCGGATATCTCGTAGCAGGGGTAGCCAATATTTTCATAAACAGCTTTGTAATCGGCCAGTATTTCGAGGCCCTCATCGCTGAACAGGTCGAGTTTATTAAAAACCAATGCTGCCGGGATGCTGTAGGCTTCGGCAGTAACCAAAAAACGATCAATAAAACCTAATGAGGTACGCGGGGATGCCAAAGTAACGATCAGGAAAGCCTGGTCAAGATTAGCCGCGATAACCTGTGCCTGTTTCGACAGGTTGATGGACTTGCGGATAATATAGTTTTTGCGGGGATGGAGCTTGGTGATCACACCGGTTTCCTGCTCGGGCTCCAGCTCAAAATCTACTATATCACCTACGGCAATTGGGTTGGTGGTAGTAATACCTTTGGTGCGGAAGATACCCTTTATCCGGCAGTCGAACTTTTGCCCGTCTTTGGTTTGTACCTGGTACCAGCTACCGGTTGATTTGGTTATTAATCCCTCCATTGTCTGCACAAAGGTATTAAAATTAGTAAGGCGCTTAAAACAAGTGCAAAGCATTTGCGGATTAGCAAATTAACCCCGTACTTTATGTAATAAAAACGAACCCTGACGTTTTATTTTTCGTATTCATAAAAAACTTAAACGGTTATTACTTTCTGCCAAAAAAGAATCATGAAATTTAAAATATATATTCCTTTGATCGCTATTGCAATGTTTGCATTGGCATCCTGTACAAAGAGCCCTGTTACTAAACCTGTAACAACAACTCCTCCTGTTGTAAATGACGCCGATGTATATGTTGCGGGTGTAGCACCGACGGCTGGTGGATCTTTGGTGGCTAGTTACTGGAAGAACGGTGTACCTGTCAAGCTTACCGACAGCTCAAACCAAACAATGGCAACATCTATGATCAAACAGGGGACTGATATTTATGTGGCTGGATATACCAATGCGCTTTACGGAGCCGACATAGCCACCTACTGGAAAAATGGAGTTGCAACTGCGCTTACAACCGGATCGGTAGTATCGCAGGCAAACGGTATTGCTGTTAGCGGTAGTGATGTGTATGTAGCGGGCGTTGTTTATGGCCCAAGCTTACCGCAAGCAGTGCTCTGGAAAAATGGCGCGATGATCGCCCTGGGCGATCCGTCATTTGCTACAAGGGCCCTTGCTGTTACTGTTAGTGGTTCGGATGTGTACGTAGCGGGTTATATTAATAATGCAGCCGTATATTGGAAAAATGGTGTGGCAGATACGCTTTTAGTTGATCCAACAGCAGATCCCAATCTGTATTCTACCAAGGCAAATGCTATCATTATCAATGGAGCCGATGTGTATGTTGCAGGGCAGGTTGCTACCTACAGCACTATCGGCGGAATTTACTGGAAAAATGGAGTTGCCACCCAATTGCACGATGGCACCATTTGTTCATTATCAACAACACCCGGTGCCATGGTTATTAGTGGATCAGATGTATATGTGGCAGGGTTTACCAAAGATGCTACCACCAATAAGGCTGTGGCTACTTACTGGAAAAACGGTGTGGAAACTAAGATCACGGATGGTAAAACCAACGCTGAGGCCGATGCGATAGCAGTGAATAATAATGATGTATATATATCAGGCTTGCTGGATGGTACGGCAACCTACTGGAAAAATAAAACTCCTGTGCAGCTCAATAAGAATACCGGCTTCGCTTCAGCAGCAAATGGTATTGTGGTTGTGCCGCATTGATCTATCAACAAAAAATAAAAAAATAGCATTTGGTTATTAAAAAAATATCTACTTACTTTACAGGCATTACAGGATTGAAGAATAATTACTCGATGAAAATTAACAGCACCATAGTTACGACAACAACAACTACCACCGGGATTTGTCTCGGAGGAAGATGATCGTATGGTGTAAAAAATAAAAAATACATACAGAACGCCTTCCTCCCAAAAAGAGGAAGGCGTTTTTATTTATCACAAAAAATGAAAATTTTAAAATTCGGAGGTACTTCCGTCGGTTCAGCGAAAAGTATCAGTACGGTGATCAGTATTCTTGAAAAGGAATACAAGGCAGGTGAAAAACCTGTGGTTGTGTTGTCGGCCATGAGCGGCGTAACCAACCTATTGTCTTCAATGGCCGAAAAGGCTGCGAACGGCGAAGACTTTACCACGCAATTAGCTGAACTGGAAACGCGTCATTTTGATATGGTGCGCTCGTTACTGAACGTGCAGCACCAGAACCCGGCTTATACCCGGTTGAAGATCAATTTTAATCACCTGGAAGAATTGCTGCAGGGTGTGTTGACCCTGCGGGAACTGACCGCAAAAACGCGCGACCTGATATTGAGTTATGGCGAACGTTGCTCAACTTTAATGATCAGCAAAATGGCGGCGCAGTACTTCCCCGAGGCTTTGTTTGTGGATGCATCCGAGCTGATCAGGACCGACAGTGATTTCGGCCATGCCAAAGTGAACATGGAACTCACTGAATTAGTGATCAGGAGTTTTCAGCAGGAGAATAAAGATAAAATGCTTTTTGTAACCGGCTTTATCGCCGCAAACGATGCCGGGCAGATCACCACGCTTGGTCGTGGAGGGAGTGATTATACTGCAGCAATATTTGGTTCGGCACTCAATGCATCCGAAATACAAATATGGACCGATGTAAACGGCATGATGACCGCAGACCCGCGTATGGTTAAAAAAGCATTCTCGTTGCCTGAGCTTACTTATACCGAAGCAATGGAGCTGTCTTATTTCGGGGCGAAAGTGATTTATCCGCCTACCATGATCCCGGCATTCCTGAAAAAAAATACCGATCGTTATAAAAAATACTTTTGATGTTGATTTTGAAGGAACCATTATTCAGCACGATTGCAAAGCATCGAGTTTGCCGATAAAGGGGATCTCATCTATCAATGATATCAGCATTATTAATTTGGAAGGCAGCGGCATGGTGGGTAAATCGGGCTTTAGTGGCCGGTTATTTTCTTTGCTGGCACGCGAACAGATCAATATTGTGCTGATCACCCAATCCTCATCAGAGCATAGCATTACTTTTGCAGTTCAGCCTAATGAAGCAGCAAAAGCCAAAAAATTGATCGAGCAGGAGTTTGAACTGGAGCTGTTAGCGAAAAAGCTGGATCATCCTGTAATAGAGCAACACCTGGCTGTATTAGCTATTGTGGGCGAAAATATGAAACAGACTCCGGGCATGTCGGGCAAGCTGTTTCATGCGTTGGGCCGGAATGGTATCAACGTTCGCGCCATTGCGCAGGGATCATCAGAGTACAATATATCCGTAATTATCTCCAGGCACGATCTGGCAAAAGCATTGAATGCGGTGCACGACGCCTTTTTTGTTCAGCTTAATAAAACATTGCATGCCTTTTGCCTGGGAACGGGCAATATCGGCACAACCCTGTTTAACCAGCTAAACCAGCATAGCGAATTTTTGCAGCAGAATAATGGCATCCAGGTGAAAATAGCCGGAATAAGCAATACCCGCAAAATGTTGTTTAATGCGGATGGGTTGTCGTTAGACAAATGGAAGGATGAATTACAGACTTCAGGTGAAAAAGCTGAGCTTTCGGAATTTATTGCCAAAATGAAAGAAATGAATTTACCTAACTGTGTGTTTATCGATAACACGGCCAGCCCCAAACCGGTTGAGTTTTACGAAGACATTTTTAAATCGAATATATCGGTGGTTACCTGTAATAAGATCGGTAATTCGGCATCGTTCAGTCAGTATAAAACCTTCAGGGATACGGCGCGCCAGCATGGGGTTGATTTTTATTATGAAACCAATGTAGGCGCGGGCCTGCCCATTATCCGCACTTTAAAAGATCTGATGAGCAGTGGCGACAGGGTAAAGCGTATTGAAGCGATACTTTCGGGCACTATATCTTTCATCTTTAATAATTTTAAGGGCGATGCCAATTTCCACGACGTAGTAAAACTGGCGCAGGAAAAAGGCTACACTGAACCTGACCCGCGCGATGACCTGCGCGGAACGGATTTTATGCGTAAGATCTTAATATTAGCCCGCGATGCTGGTTACGCCATGGAAGCGGCTGATGTGCAGATAGAAAGTATGCTGCCCCAAAGCTGTCTGGATGCCGAAACGGTTGAAGATTTTTATGCCGCACTGAAAAAGGAAGATGCCCATTTTACCAAATTGAAGGAACAGGCTGAAGCTGAAAAAAAGGTGCTGCGCTATATTGGCAAACTGGAAGACGGAAAAGCGGCCATCACCCTGCAAATGGTAGATGAGAACCACCCGTTCTATATGCTATCGGGTAGTGATAATATTATTTCCTTTACTACCGATAGGTATAAAGACAGGCCGTTGGTAGTGAAAGGTCCCGGCGCAGGCGCTGAAGTTACTGCTGCTGGTGTATTTGCTGATCTGATAAACGTGGGAGCGAATTAAGCCCCTCTCTAAATCTCTCCCCGGTAGGGAGAGACAATTTAATTAATTGTTAAACACAGATTTTCGGTATCGTAATTCCGAAATATATAAATGGAAAAATCAGTTAAAATTTTCGCCCCGGCAACGGTAGCCAATGTGGTTTGCGGGTTTGATGTATTGGGTTTCGCGGTGGATGCACCGGGGGATGAGGTAATTATGCGGTTGACCAATAACCCCGGTATTACTATTAGCAAGATAACAGGTGATAACGGTCGTTTACCTTTTGACCCCCGGAAAAATACGGTGAGTGTTAGTGTGCAACATTATTTGGAAAGCATTGGTCGTACGGATATCGGTTTGGATATTGAGCTTCATAAAAAAATGCCGATTGGCAGCGGTTTAGGCTCAAGCTCGGCCAGCACGGTTGCCGGTTTGTTTGCCGCCAAAACCCTATTGGGTGATGAGACTGATGCGGTAAGATTGTTGCCTTTCGCTATGAAAGGTGAGGAAATGGCTTGTGGGCATGGTCATGCGGATAATGTGGCCCCGGCGTTGCTGGGCGGTTTTGTGTTGATACGCAGCTATGAGCCTTTGGACGTAGTACGCTTGCCTCACCCGAAGGGATTGTATTGTGCTATCGTGTTCCCGGATGTGGATGTGCCTACTCGTGAGGCCAGGCAGATCATCCGGAATAAAATTCAGATGAAAGATGCTGTAACGCAATGGGGTAATATTGCCGGACTGGTGAGCGGCTTATTTATGAATGATATCGACCTGATCGGTCGCAGCATGAAAGATATATTGGTGGAGCCGGTACGTTCCATGCTGATCCCCGACTTTTATAAAATGCGCGAAATGGCAATGGAATTGTGCGCCGTAAGTTTTGGCATTTCCGGCTCGGGCCCATCGGTTTTTGCGTTTACGCGGGATGAGGAAACGGCGCACCAGATCACCCAAAAATTGCAGCAACATTTGACGAGGCTCAGGATCAATTCAAATATTTATGTATCAGAGATCAATGATAAAGGGCCGAAGATTATAGGTTAATATTAAAAAGAGAATGTCATTGCGAGGAACGAAGCAATCTCATAGGACAGATATAGTTCGCGATTGCCACGCTACGCTCGCAATGACAAATAGAAAATAATACAAATTCGAAATTGAACATTCGAAATAAGAAAATGAAATTCTACAGTACCAACAACACTTCCACCCGTGTCTCTTTCAAAGAGGCGGTTTTTAATAGTATGCCGCAGGATAAAGGCTTATATATGCCTGTTTCCATACCGCGGCTGGATGATAAATTCCTCAATAATTTAGATGAATATACCCTGCCGGAGATCGCGTTCCATGTAGCGAAAAACTTGTTAGGCGATGATATCCCCGAAAATGATCTAAAGGACATTATTGAAGATGCTATCAACTTTTACGCGCCTGTAGTTGAACTGGAGGAAAATGTATATGTACTGGAGCTTTTCCACGGGCCATCGCTGGCGTTCAAGGATTTTGGCGCACGGTTTATGAGCCGGGTGATGAGCTATTTTTTGGAGGAAGGCGAGAAGCAACTGGACGTGCTGGTAGCTACTTCCGGTGATACCGGAGGTGCGGTTGCACTTGGCTTTTTAGGCGTGCCCAATACCAGGGTTACCATATTATATCCCAAAGGAAAGGTAAGCGGCATCCAGGAATTGCAGCTAACCACCAACGGGCAAAATATCCGTGCTATTGAGATCGACGGTACTTTTGATGATTGCCAGTCATTGGTAAAACAGGCTTTTACCGACCCGGAATTGAATGAGAAATTCCGCCTCACGTCTGCTAATTCCATCAATATTGCCCGTTTGATCCCGCAGACATTTTATTATTTTAATGCTTACGCTCAATTGCTAAAAGAAGGCCAAAGCAACGTGGTGTTCGCTGTGCCGAGTGGTAATTTCGGTAATATCGGTGCGGGTTTGCTGGCCTGGAAAATGGGTTTGCCTGTTGATCAATTTATCGCCGCCACTAATGCCAATGATACTGTACCTGAATTTTTAAAAACAGGGGTTTATCAGCCTAAACCATCGGTACAAACTATATCCAATGCCATGGATGTGGGCAACCCGAGCAACTGGGTACGCATAGCCGACTTGTTTAAAGGCGATGAGGGAAAACTAAAAAGATTAATAACCGGGTTCAGTTTTAACGACAGCGAAACCCGGGAAGCTATTGAAAAAATACACAGCAGTTACAATTATATCGCTTGTCCGCATACCGCAATTGCCTGGCAGGCGCTAAAGGACTGGCAGCAGGATCAGCCTACCGGGAAAACCGCAGGTATATTTTTATCGACCGCGCACCCCTGCAAATTCCCGGATGTATTGCCGGCGCATATTGCCAAAGCTATCCAGATACCCGAGGAGGTAAAGGAACTGGAAGGCAAAACCAAACATGCTGCCGCTTTGGGGACGGATTTTGAAGGATTTAAGAGATATTTGTTGGAGAATAACTAAAGAAGACTTTGTCATGTTGAGCGATAGCGAAACATCTTCTACACCTTGCTACCAGGGGATGCATATTGTATAAGATTCTTCACTACGCTCAGAATGACAAGTTAGATTATTAATTTTATCTATGATCAACACCATCATCTTCGATCTCGGCGCGGTATTAATTGACTGGAACCCGAGGTATATGTACCGCACCTTATTTAGCGATGAGACCGAAATGGAAAAGTTCCTGGCTGAGATCGTCACTTCTGACTGGAACGAAGAGCAGGATGGTGGACGTTCATTGCAGGATGGAACGGAACACCTGGTGCAGAAATTCCCGCAACATGAACAACTTATCCGTGCCTTTTATGGCCGCTGGGAAGAGATGCTTGGCGAGGCGTTTCATGATACGGTAGAAATATTCAGGCACTTGAAAGACAGTGGCAGGTATAAAATATATGCCCTCACCAACTGGTCGGCAGAAACCTTCCCGGTTGCTTTGGAGCGCTTTGATTTTTTAAACTGGTTTGACGGCATCGTAGTTTCGGGTGCCGAAAAGATGCGGAAACCTACGCCTGACTTTTACCATATTTTGCTTAACCGCTATGGTGTTAAACCCGAAGAATCCCTGTTTATCGATGATAATTATCGCAATATTTTGGCAGCCGAGAAATTAGGGATACAGTGCATCCAT
The DNA here is from genome assembly GCA_013286565.1 of Bacteroidota bacterium. Taxonomy (GTDB): domain Bacteria; phylum Bacteroidota; class Bacteroidia; order Sphingobacteriales; family Sphingobacteriaceae; genus Mucilaginibacter. The sequence continues at coordinate 36,140 of JABDFM010000008.1, read as the reverse complement.
TTTACTTCGGCAGAGCAACTAAACAAGGAGTTGGTGCAGATAAATATTTTAAGCAAGTAAAATTAACGCCTGCTAAACAAATATTTTACTCCCAAACAAGTTGATTGATTGCTGACAGAAGCACCACTGTATTTTGTGTAGGCAGCATATCCGGCATAAGTAAAAGCGATTTCTATTTTTTTATTTAATGTTACACCTACCTGGAAAGGGAAGTTACTCCAATAGGGCTCTAAATCATAAGGCTTTTTAAGGATACTCCCACTTTGATATATTAATTTATTATTACCATACGCTGAGAAATTAAATGCAATACCGCCATCTATGTACACTTTAAAATTATCTTTATTATAAATATTAAATAATATTTGAGGTGTTACACTAGCTGTATACTGATTAAATGTATAAACATAATTGGAAATTGCAGGGTACCTGAATTGTGGTGTTATATAGGAAAAAGATAACTCAGTTCTAAAAACAAATTGTTGAACGTTCGGATTATTGAATACATCAATACCTAAATTTATTTTTGGCGATATAGTTGTATGAGTTGCAAACGGAGTAAAAAGGTTAACTTCCTCTGTACTTGTCCTATTTATTGCTATGCCGGCAAATAACCTGCTATATGACTTTTTCTTAATAGCTATCCCGTTATTATTTATGTCATCAACTAAGGTTTCAATCTCTGATTGATGATATTCCCCTCGATCAACTTTGCTAATTAACTTGTTGTTCCCAGGAATATATTTATTGATATATAATAGCAACTGCCCTTTATAGAAGTCTTTAGTAACTATCTGGTTTTCATCATTATAATATTGGTAGTATTTAAGTTCAACAGGGGCTCCATTTGTTTCGGCAATGAAAAATCTTGTTTTAATATCATCAGCATGGTAGAAAAGCGTTAGGTGGCTGCCGGTTACCAGTTGTTTTAAAAATATAGTATCCTGTTTTTTAGTGGTATCCAAACCATTCGGTAAATCAGGGAAACTGGCTTTATCCATACTTATAGTCCCTGTATAAGCAATATAGGTTTCCATTCCCGCGATTTGAAATCCTTTGATGGTTTGTGGATCAAATTGCAGTGTCTTTTTATCAGCCTTATTGATCTTAAAATCAATTGACCTGGGAGATCGTAACCATTCCTGATAGTTAATGAACCCCTTTAAGGTATCTCCGTTATTTTTTAAAACGGAACCCTCGTGATAGTTAGATTGTGCAAAAATGGCAGATGGTAATGCGATAAACAGGACAATAAAAAGCAGTTTCATTTAAGAAATGGTGATTTGGTTTAGGCTATAAATGTAGTGATTAAAATATCGCTTCCGCGATTTTCCTTGTCGGCCCGGCATTGCTCATGGTATAAAAATGCAGCACGGGTACACCGAAATTCATCAGCTCTTTACATTGGTTGATCATCCATTCGATCCCCACATCTTTAACATCTTTTTCTGACCCACAGGCATGTATCGCATCACATAAGTCCTCGGGCATATCAATATAAAATGTTTTTGACAGTGATACCAATTGTTTTGACGAAGTGATCGGTTTTAAACCCGGTATAATAGGCACATTGATGCCGTTGGCGCGGCAATTTTTTACGAACTCAAAATACTTGTTGTTATCAAAAAACATCTGTGTAACGATGAACGAGGCGCCCATGTCGACTTTTTGCTTTAAATATTTAAAGTCTGTTTTAAGATTCGGCGCTTCGAAATGCTTTTCGGGATAACCGGCTACGCCTATACAAAATGTGGTCCTGTCAGGATCTTCATAATTTTCGTGTAGATAAATGCCATTGTTCATATTCACCACCTGCTCCAGCAGATCAGTGGCATAGGCATGGCCTCCCGGTGTAGGAACAAATGACGAATCACCCTGCCGGGCATCACCGCGCAGCACCAGCACATTTTCGATCCCCAAAAATTGCAGGTCGATCAGGGCGTTCTCAGTTTCATCTTTAGTAAAGCCGCCGCAAATTAAATGCGGAACGGTATCCACTTTATACCGGTTCATGATAGCCGAACAAATAGCGATAGTTCCCGGGCGTTTACGGTAGGTCAATTTCTCCAGCAAACCTGTGGGGTGTTGTTTATAGATAAAATCCTCGCGCAGCGACGTTACATCGATGAACGGCGGTTTAAATTCCATCAGCGGATCGATGGCGTTATAAATGCCCTGTATAGTTTGCCCCTTTAAAGGGGGTATCAATTCAAAAGAAAAAAGTGTTTTGCCCTTGGCGTTTTGTATGTGTTCGGTTATTTTCATAAGCCCCTAACCCCTAAAGGGGAAACGTTTAGTTGTGATATTTTGTCTAAATATATAAAGTTTTGCTCCATACTCCCCTTTAGGGGTCGGGGGCTAATAGTTTAAGTTCGGTCCCATCCACCGTTCAACGGTTTCTACCGACATATTCTTTCGCTTAGCGTAATCCTCAATTTGGTCTTTGCTGATCTTGCCCAGGCCGAAATAGCGTGACTGCTGGTGAGCGAAATAAAACCCGCTTACGGAAGCTGCCGGTGTCATGGCCAAACTTTCGGTCAGGTGCATGTGGGCATTGTCCTCAGCTTTCAATAATTCGAATAATGTGGTTTTCTCCGTATGATCCGGGCAGGCGGGATAACCCGGTGCCGGACGAATACCCTGGTATTCTTCCTTGATCAATTCCTCGGTGCCCAGTTGCTCATCTTTGGCATAACCCCAATATTCGCGGCGAACCAGCTCGTGCATTTTTTCGGCAAAAGCCTCTGCAAAACGATCGGCAATGGCTTTGGTCATAATGCTATTATAATCGTCATGATCTTTTTCAAACTCCGCCACCAGTTCATCGCAACCAATACCGGCGGTTACGGCAAAGCCGCCCCAATAATCAGGTATGCCGCTTTCTTTTGGTGCAATAAAATCAGATAATGCATAATAGGGTTCACCTTTTACTTTTTCGGATTGCTGGCGCAGGGTATGGATGCGGGTTAACACTTGCGTGCGGCTTTCGTCTGTATATAATTCGATATCATCGCCCACGCTGTTTGCAGGCCAGAAACCGATCACAGCGTTTGCCTGCAATAGTTTTTCTTTTACAATTTTCTTTAACAATACCTGGGCATCATCAAAAAGCTTTTTGGCCTCAACACCCACGTATTTATCATTGAATATCTTCGGATAGCTGCCGCGCAACTCCCAGGTATGGAAAAACGGCGTCCAGTCGATATAGTCAACCAACTCCTCCAAAGGAAAACTTTCAAAGACCTTGGTACCGGTAAAGGTCGGCTTTGGTGGAATAGCGCCATTCAGGTTGATCTGTAACTTCGAATTCCGCGCCTCGTCGATGCTCACAAAGCGTTTATCCGAACGTTTGTTCAAATGTGCTTCTCGGGCTTTTTCGTATTCGGCTTTAATGCCTTCGATATAATTGTCGCGCAGGTCCTTGTTCATCAGGTTGCTGCAAACGCCCACGCTGCGCGAAGCATCCAGCACATGGATAACTCCATGCTGATAATTTGGCGCAACCTTTACCGCGGCATGTATGCGTGATGTGGTGGCCCCGCCAATGATCAGCGGAATAGTAAAACCTTCGCGCTCCATCTCTTTGGCGAAATGAACCATTTCATCCAATGATGGGGTGATCAAACCACTCAGGCCGATAATATCCACCTGTTGTTTCCTTGCTTCCTCAATAATGCGCTGCGCCGGAACCATCACGCCCAAATCGATCACTTCGAAATTATTACAGGCTAATACTACGCCGACAATGTTTTTACCAATATCGTGCACATCGCCTTTTACAGTAGCCATTAATACCTTGCCCGCGTTGGCCCTTGCGGCTGTAGTATCTTCGCCGGAGTCGATCACCCTTTGTTTTTCCAGTTCGATAAAAGGCAATAAATAGGCCACCGCCTTTTTCATTACCCGTGCCGATTTTACTACCTGAGGCAGAAACATTTTGCCCGCGCCAAACAGGTCGCCCACCACATTCATGCCATCCATCAGCGGACCTTCTATCACTTCCAATGGCTTGGCAAATTTCAACCGCGCTTCTTCCACGTCATCATCCAGGTATTCGATAATGCCCTTAACCAAGGCATGAGATAAGCGTTGCTCAACCGGTTCTTTGCGCCATTCTTCATCGCGCACAATTTCTTTCCCTTTGGATTTGACGGTATCTGCAAACTCCACCAAACGCTCAGTAGCATCCGGGCGGCGGTTGAGCAATACATCTTCCACTAATACTAACAGGTCCTTCGGTATTTCTTCATAGACTTCCAGCATTCCGGCGTTTACGATACCCATATCCAGACCCGCTTTGATAGCATGGTATAAAAATGCCGAGTGCATCGCCTCGCGCACCACGTTATTGCCGCGGAACGAGAAAGAAATATTACTTACCCCGCCGCTCACTTTGGCATAGGGCAGATTTTCTTTTATCCAGCGGGTAGCTCCAATAAAATCTACCGCGTAATTATTATGTTCTTCTAAGCCGGTGGCTACGGTTAATATGTTTGGGTCGAAGATAATATCCTGTGGTGGGAAACCCACTTCGTCCACCAAAATATCATAGCTGCGTTTGCATATTTCTATGCGACGGGCCAATGAATCAGCCTGACCTTGTTCGTCAAATGCCATCACCACCACGGCAGCGCCGTAGGTTTGGATTTTGCGGGCCTGCTCGCGGAATCTGTCTTCGCCTTCTTTTAGCGAAATGGAATTGACGATACCCTTACCCTGCAAACATTTCAGCCCGGCTTCTATCACTGTCCATTTGGATGAATCCACCATAATGGGCAGTTTAGAGATATCGGGTTCGGATGCGATGAGGTTTAAAAACTTCACCATCGCAGCTTCCGAGTCTATCATCCCCTCGTCCATATTCACGTCGATCACCTGTGCGCCGCCTTCAACCTGCTGACGGGCAACCACCAAAGCACCTTCGTAATCCTCACCCAAAATAAGTTTGGAGAATTTTGGCGACCCGGTAATGTTGGTACGTTCGCCAATGTTGGCGAAGTTGGTTTCTGGTGTAAGAATTACGGCTTCCAAACCACTTAAACGCAGGTAAGGTTCTATTTCGGGCAGTTTACGCGGTGTTGCCTTCGCCGCTTTTTCGGCAATACACTTGATATGCTCAGGTGTGGTTCCACAGCAACCGCCTACAATATTCGCCATCCCGAAATCCAGGAAATCTTCGATCAAATGCGCAGTTTCGTGCGGCATTTCATCATAGCCTCCAAATTCATTTGGCAAACCCGCGTTGGGGTAAGCGGAAATATATACATCTGCCTTCTCTGAAAGCTCCTGTAAGTGCGGCCTCATTTCTTTAGCGCCCAAAGCACAATTCAATCCAACAGAAAGCAGGTCGGCATGGCGGATAGAATTCCAGAATGCCTCTACCGTTTGCCCGGAAAGTGTGCGCCCCGAAGCATCTGTAATGGTACCCGAGATCATGATATTGGATGTACTGCGGTAAAAGTGACGATCCTTACCCGCTTCGCGGCATTCATGCTCGTAGCGTTTAATGGCGAAAATAGCCGCTTTGGCATTCAGCGTATCAAATATGGTTTCTATCAGCAGCAGGTCAGAACCGCCATCCACCAAACCACGCACCTGGTCATAATAAGCTTCGGCCAGGTCATCAAAAGTAACGGCCCGGTAACCCGGATCATTTACATCAGGCGACATGGAAGCAGTACGATTAGTTGGTCCGACTGCACCAGCCACAAAGCGCGGTCTGTCTGGTTGTTTTTTATTGTATTCGTCCACTACCTCGCGGGCTATGCGCGCGCCTTCATAACTTAGCTCATAAGCCAGTTCTTCCAGGTTATAATCCGCCAGCGAAATACGTTGTGTGCTAAAAGTATTGGTTTCGATTATATCTGCACCGGCCTCAATATATTCCCGGTGTATCTCTTTGATCACATCTGGCCGTGTAATATTCAGCAGGTCGTTATTCCCCCGCAGATCAGAAGCATGATTGCTAAACCTTTCCCCACGAAAATCCTCCTCGGTCAATTGGTACCTCTGTATCATGGTACCCATCGCGCCGTCAATCACCAGTATGCGTTTCTCTAATTCTTTCCTAATATCCATTTTTTCAGTTCGCAGTTGCCAGTTTTCAGTTGGCAGTTTCCTGTTCGCAGTAGGCAGTTACCATGGTGAAAAATCTACAATAACTGCAAACCGCCAACTAATAACTGCAAACTGACTAAAGCTTATATCGAAAAGTCGGGTGTAAATGTTGACTTTCGCTTATCTTTCCTATCCATTTTTGAAGCGGATAAGTAGAACGTAGCACCTTGTAAGCACAGGTTGCTAAGACATCGCAGGGTCTAATCCCTCCGTCTTTCTCTATAAGCCCCACAAAGTTGCATAATAATGTCGTGAATTCAAAATGCTAACGGGATTAGTGTGTTGGGGGAGTGTCAATTTTGAGAGTTAACATTATTATCTTCGCATTAAAACCTAAACATTCAATGTATAGACCATACAATTCAGATCGCAAGAAAATAAGGGGTTGGAAACGCAGGATAAGGCAAGTGGACGGATGGGGTGAACGCTTAAAACAGCCCAATCTTGAATGGTTTAAACGGGAGAATGCGCGACATAATTATGAGCGGTGCAATCTGTCACCCTTTTATAGATTAGATAAACGACAACCACCCTTATGGTTTTTTAAATTGATCATTGCGAAATTTTTAATAGCTTATGATGAATGGGAGAAAGCTTTTGATAGACTCGCCTTACCATATGATTTACAAGTAATAATTTACGACCCGGCTTATATTAGTTCCGAAATTATTTCATACAGAATGAAAGAGAAAGGTGAGCATATGAGTGTAAGCTGGCTCTCAGAGCTGGATAAGCCTTTCCCCTATAAAAAATTTGAGCATCCGTCGTATGATTTGAGTCAATTTGACTGGAGACTTGCGGATGAGCAGCATATACATTTTGAAGATGAGTTGGAAGATGCCGATTTTACAGCGGAAGATCTTTTGAAGGATGGTTATACCAAGAAGACTCAAGGTAATGGAGAAGTTTATTATGCAATACGTTTAGGTGATGAGTGGATTGGTCGGCGCAAAGGAAAGTTAAATGCTAATTCTAACAGCCGTATTTGGTCATATCAGGTGCCTCCCACTTTATAAAATACTTTTAAACACCATTTCCAATTCTCCCCAAAGAGTACCAACTTCGCAATCCGTTGTTTGAGGATTGCACCGATTGGAGAATGATTACACCGATAATCTGTGGAATCGTTATAAAATCTGTGAAATCATAAACAAATCGGTGAAATCAAAATAAAATGAGTACCCATTACAAAAAGATTGCTTTAGAACTGAATATTGCTGAAAAGCAGGTAAGTACCACCGCCGGTTTGCTGGACGAGGGCGCTACCGTGCCCTTTATATCCCGTTACCGCAAGGAAATGACCGGCAGTCTCGACGAAGTACAGGTAGCAGCCATCCGCGACCGCATACAGCAACTGCGCGAACTGGATAAACGCCGCGAGGCCATCCTCAAATCGCTTGCCGAAATGGGTAAATTGACCCCTGAACTGGAAAAGCAGGTGAACGAAGCTGAAACGATGGTTGCGCTCGAAGATATTTACCTGCCTTATCGCCCCAAAAGAAAAACAAGGGCGACCGCAGCAAGGGAAAAAGGATTACAACCTTTGGCCGACCTGATCCTTGCACAAAACCGGATTGACCTGGAATTGGAAGCTGCCAAATACATAGATGAAGAAAAAGGCGTCAACTCAACCGAGGAAGCATTGGCTGGAGCAAGGGACATCATCGCCGAGCATATCAGTGAAAATGCCGAAGTACGTACCAAAATACGCTCGCTGTTTTTAGAAAAAGGAACTTTCCAATCCAAGGTGATTACCGGGAAAGAAGATGCGGGTATTAAGTATAAAGATTATTTCGACTGGACAGAGCCTGTAAAATCGGCGCCATCGCACCGCATACTGGCCATGCGCCGTGGCGAAAAGGAAGAAATGCTTTGGCTGGATATACAACCGCCTGAAGATATGGCTATTGATGCATTGGAGCAGCTATTGGTGAAGGCCAACAATGAGTCGTCGCAACAGGTAAAGCTGGCCATAGCCGATGGGTATAAACGATTATTAAAGCCATCCATGGAAACTGAGATCCGCCTGTTTACCAAAAAGAAAGCGGATGAAGAAGCGATAGGGGTGTTTGCTGAAAATGCACGGCAGTTGCTATTAGCAGCGCCGCTTGGACAAAAACGTACAATGGCTATCGACCCCGGTTTCCGTACCGGCTGCAAGGTGGTTTGCCTGGATGAGCAGGGAAAACTTTTAGAATACACCGCCATATTCCCGCATACCGGGGCAGGGGGTGTAAAGGAAGCCGAAAAAACAACCAAACACCTGTTTGAAAAATACAACATCGAAGCTATTGCCATTGGTAATGGTACGGCTGGTAGGGAAACTGAGCTTTTTGTGCGGGGCTTAAACCTGCCGGGGGTTAACATCGTAATGGTGAATGAAAGCGGGGCCTCCATCTATTCGGCATCAGATGCGGCGCGCGAGGAATTCCCGGATAAGGATGTGACTGTACGGGGAGCAGTATCGATCGGTCGTAGGTTGATGGACCCGCTGGCCGAACTGGTAAAGATCGACCCAAAATCAATTGGCGTAGGGCAGTACCAGCACGACGTGGATCAGAATAAATTACAAACATCGCTGGATGATACCGTGATCAGCTGCGTAAATGCTGTTGGTGTTGAACTGAATACGGCATCGAAACAAATATTGGCCTACGTATCGGGCCTGGGGCCGCAGCTGGCGCAAAACATTGTGGATCACCGCAATGAGCATGGCGCTTTTAAACGCCGGGATCAGCTTAAAAAAGTAGCGAGATTGGGCGATAAAGCATTTGAGCAAGCTGCAGGTTTCCTGCGCATACATGATGCGGCAAATCCGCTGGATACCAGCGCTGTGCACCCGGAAAGATACAGCTTGGTGGAGCAAATGGCTAAAGACCTCAAATGTTCTGTTAAGGAATTGATGGGAGATACGCAATTGCGAAAAAGCATTCCGTTGCAAAAATATGTGTCTGAAACAGTAGGCTTACCTACGCTAAATGATATTATGGCCGAGCTGGCCAAACCCGGTCGTGACCCTCGCGAGCAGTTTGAGGCCTTTAGCTTTACGGACGGCGTAAATGCTATCGGTGATCTGAAAATAGGTATGAAACTACCGGGCATCGTCACCAATATTACCAATTTCGGGGCCTTTGTGGATATCGGTGTTCACCAGGATGGTTTGGTGCATTTGAGCCAGATCACCAACAGGTTTATTAAGGACCCTAACGAGGTGCTGAAGGTTCATCAAAAAGTAGAGGTTACGGTAACCGAAGTGGATGCAAATCGCAAACGAATATCCTTATCGATGAAGGTAAATGAAGCACGGGAACAGCCAAAACCAAGAGAACAACCAAAATATCAACCCAAACCGGTGATGGTTAAGAAAGTACAAGAACAACCCGAAACCGATATGGCTATTAAGCTGGCTGCGTTGAGAGGGAAGTTTAAGTAAAGATGATTAACGGGTTGTCATGCTGAGCCCCGTCGAAGCATGGTGGGCAAAGGCCATACCGCACACACTTCGACGGGGCTCAGTGTGACAACGCTCTTTATAGTGTTTAGTAAATTTACTCCAAAGTGATCTGCCTCCTGATGCTTTCTTCGAGCGAGATGAAGGTTTCTGTACGCTGGATACCTTTTACACTCTGGATATCCTCATTTAATACTTCGCGCAAGTGATTGGTATCGTGGCATACGATCTTGGCAAAAATGCTGTAACTGCCTGTGGTATAATGCAGCTCTACAATTTCCTTTACTGTTTTTAGTTGCTTCACAGCTTCGTGATACTGGGAGCCCTTTTCGAGATAGATGCCCAGGAAAGCAGTGATATCGTATCCCAGTTTCTGCGGGTCAACCTCTAAACTGGCGCCTTTTATTACGCCCATTTCCTCTAATTTTTTCATGCGGACGTGTATGGTTCCGCCGGAAACTATCAACTCTTTGGCTATTTCAGTGTAAGGAGTGGTCGCATTTTTCATTAATATCGATAAAATCTGGATGTCGAGATTATCAATTTCTAAATTTTGAGCTTTTCTGTGGGACATAAATTTGGAATTCTATATTTAAATACAAGTTTAATTAAAATAAAATTAAAAATGCAAATATATTATTGAAATATTTGCAAGAAATTGATAGTCCTGTTAGATTTGTAATAAGCAATTCGAATATGCTTATCGTTCTTTAAAAACAAAAACAATGTTGGGTGGTGAAATTTTTGGCAGACACACCTCCTTGTCCCGGTGGCGGAGAATATGGGAAATCAGCTTGCTGACTAACCACTCCTTGAAGGTTCGACCCCTTCCCCAACAGCAAGTTTTAGTTGTGAGTAATGAGTTTTAAGTAGTGAGTATATTCTCACTCAAAACTCAGGACTCAAAACCGAAAACTTATATACTGTAGGATGGTGAAATTTTTGGCAGACACACCTCCTTGTCCCGGTGGCGAAGGTTTTGGGAAACTCTTAGCAATAAGAATAACCACTTCGTGAAGGTTCGACCCCTTCTCCTACAGCCCTTCTCATAATTTAGGTTTATAATTGGTTAGTAAAGACCCCTGCCCATCAGGGGCTTTACTGTTTTATAGCCTTTTTTAGTTGGCAGTATTCAGTGTGCGGTTTGCAGTTAGTCGTCGGCAGTAGCCAAGTAACAAAACTCCCCGGACAATATTAAAAAGCTGCTAACTGCAAACCGCACACTGCAAACTGATTAATAATGTTATCTTTAGAAAAATCTACGGCGCATGATCCTCTTTTCAAGAAGAAATTTATTTTACAGCGATTACAGGTGGAGTACCTATGTGCCTAACGACCCCCGTACCAATGGCCGGCCAGACGATACCCCTTTTTGTAAAGAGGAGGGAAATGAAGTAGTTTACCTCATCAATAAGCTAATGGCGCTTTGGGATTACCGGTTTTCCAACACCGGCAATAAAATGGAAAAACTGATCCATGATAAAATGCCCGCTGATATCACCAGCCAGGAAGCCGTGCAGACATGGTTAAAAGCGAATCTGAAATTCTAAATATAAAGACTTACGAAGTTTTTAAAACTTCGTAAGTCTGCTCCACCTGAAATATAGTTGCAATTACTGCTTTTATTTAATTCGTCTGTTTGTAAACCCGCACGTAATCAACATACATGCTTTCGGGCAAAAGGGTTTGATCCACCGATTGGCCGGGGAAATCGCCTCCTACTGCCAGGTTTAAAATGATGAAAAACGGCAAATGGAAAGCGTCGGTACCATTAACATTATTGGCAATGTTACCTGTTTGATAAAGAGTGCCGTCAACATACCACCTTATCTCGTTCCGGTCCCACTCTATCGCATATAAATGATAATCTGACTTGGTGGTAACGGGGGTAGTGCTACCATACGATACATGGCCATTAACGTTCCAGTGCATGGTGCCATAATTTAAAGCCTGGTTGTTTACGGTCTCCATGATATCCAACTCACCACATGTCGGCCACGAAACGGTACTAATATTAGCGCCCAACATCCAGAAAGCGGGCCACATACCCTGCCCGGTAGGCAATTTAATACTGGCCTCTATTCGGCCGTAGTCTTGCGAAAACTTGCCAGCCGTGGTTAACCTGGCAGATGTGTAAAGTTGGCCGCCAACAGCTTGTGCTTTAGCTGTGATCACCAGGTTGCCGTTGGCTACAGTGGCATTTTGCGTCTGGTAATACTCCTCTTCATTGTTTACATGCAGGTTTCCGAGGTCATAGCCCCATTTTGTAGTATCAACGGTAGTGCCGTTAAACTCATCCGACCATACCAGGGCGTAGGTAGGGTTTGCAACTGTATTAGGGCCAGTGGCTGTGTCTGTAGTTACTGGTGTTACCGAAGTTACCGGTTTTACATTGTCAAAAGTGTTCTTTTTACATGCTGATAAGGAAACTAATAAGATCATTACAGCTGTTAGTGTGAGATGGGTTGATTTGAGATTTGTCATTTTTTGTTGATTAATAACTTTATAGTCAATATTTTATAGATACGTTTTATGCGATAAATAGTTTTTTGCTGCTAACTTTTTCCAAGCCCTAATGCTGAAATATAACCTTTGTTCGGCCTGCAATTTTCAAAACGGCTATTGTTTATAAAATCATACAGAGCTTTTTTTATTTGCTCCCTATCCTGGGGCGAAGCATTGCGGATATCTTTAAAACTGGCACGCGGTTTTTCGGTGTACTCAATAACTTTATCATATCCGGTTGGCACATCAAAGGTCACAAAGCCTTTGGTGTTATCCATTTTTTTGTAGGGCCAAAAATGCCAGCCTATATCGTTTTGCTCCAGTACCGTTTTAAATGCACCTACCCATACATCAGTATTTTCCCCGGTTTCACCACAATAAATGGGTACATTGTATTTGTCCCTGAAATCAATATAATCCTGTATTACCTTTTTGGTTGAATCAGTCCAGTATTTATGAAAAGTGTAAACTGCCTTTGAATCAAATGGCGGGCCAAAAGCGGTAAAATTACTGTCCCACTGTGCGCCGCCCAATACCACCAGGTGGTTTTTATCAACTGTGCGAACCGCCGCGGTTATTCTTTTGTATAAAGGCTCCAGGTAGGGGTTAAATTCAGTTTTGTCAAAGTAGGTTGCAATGGGTTCATTCAACAGGTCGTAACCTAAAATTGTGGTTTCATTTTTATAATGATCAGCTATTCGCTGCCATATATCAACGGTCAGCTTTTGACTGGCCTCGTTTTTAAACAGGAAAGGATATCCGTAGCCATCGTCAATATTGTCACCGGTTTGACCGCCGGGCGCGCTATGCATATCCAGGATAACATATATGCTTTCCTTTTTGCACCAACCGATCACCCGGTCTAATAATTCAAAGCCCCTGTTGGGATCATTTTTGCCCAGGTAATCTTCTTTAGTAAACAATCGGTAACTGAAAGGTATGCGTATGGAGTTTACACCCAATGTTTTGAGATAATGGATATCGCCTTCATCAATATAAGTATGCAGATATTTTTCCCAGAACTCGCGGGTTTCATCAGGCCCCAACAATTCGGAAAACGCCTCATTGATCAATCGCGGAGAGTTAATGCTCTTAAATTTAAACATATATCCCTCTGGGATCAGCCAGTTGCCCAGGTTGGTTCCGCGCATCAGGAAAGGTTTGCCATTGGCATCCACAATTTCTTTTCCGCGCACGCTGATGAATTGTGCTTTTAAGCAAATTGGGAAAATGAGCAGCACCAAAATGGCAAAATGCGCGATCGATCTTTTCATTAGAATCTTTTGACAAAAATTAATATGCCCGCTTTTCATACAGGCATATTTTAGGTTTATAATTGCTGGTTAGCAATTTGCAGATGCAATATAGTATTATTTTAACTTAGTGTACAAAATACATGATAAAAAATTAACCGCTATAGGTAAAATATGCCTTTATGGTATTACTTTTAACAAGAAATTAGGATCATCTACCTTAAATATTGTTATGAAAAATAATTCGTCCCAACTAAAGCGATCTGCCCTCATCATGGCGGTCTGCTTGTTTATATCTGTTGCCTCATTTGCCCAAACCTTAAAAGTTGCGGTAGCCGCTAACCTGCAAGGAGTGATCAAAGTGCTGCAAAAAGATTTCGCAAAAAAGACAGGGATTGAGATCGAACCCATCGTGGGTTCATCAGGCAACTTGTCGAACCAGGTGAGAAACGGGGCGCCATTTGATGTGTTTTTATCTGCCGATATGAATTTTCCTGAAACCTTGTTCAAGGAAGGCTTCAGCTTAAAAGCGCCGGAGGTATATGCTTATGGCAGCCTGATCATCTGTAGTACGCAGAACATTGGTTTTGAGAATTGGGAGCGGGTATTAATGACTGAACGTGTAAAAAAGATCGCCATTGCCAACCCTGCCATCGCCCCTTATGGGAAGGCCGCTGAAGAATCGCTAAAGCTGAAAGGGGTATGGGGTGATATACAATCTAAAGTTGTTAATGGTGAAAGCATAGCGCAGGTAAATACGTATATCACCACCGGCGTTGTTGAGGTAGGTTTTACCACCCGGGCATTAGTGAAGGATGTAGAAGGCAAAACAACTTTATATTGGAAAGAGATCGCCCCAAAAGACTACAGCCCGATAAAGCAGGGAATGATCATTATAAAGCAAAGCAAAAACACTGAAAACGCTCAAAAATTTTATGACTATATGCTGAGTCCAGCTGTTAAAGCGATATTGAAGGAATATGGGTATGGGGTGTGATTTTATAATTTCAATTTAATTGATGGACTTAACCCCAATATGGCTCACACTAAAACTGGCAAGCACCACCACCCTTGTGCTATTGCTGATCGGGCTGCCATTGGCTTATTGGCTTTCAAAAAGCCGTTCCATATTTAAAATTATAATAGAGGCTATTATTACCATGCCTTTGGTGTTGCCTCCATCGGTATTGGGATTTTATTTGCTGCTGGCTTTTAGTCCGCAGCATGGGGTAGGCAAATGGCTGCATGATACCTTTAATGTGCAGTTTGTATTCTCGTTCCAGGGATTAATACTGGCCTCGGTTATTTACAGCATGCCTTTCATGATCGGGCCTATCAAATCAGCTTTGCAGCAATTGCCCCTGTCGCTTTCGCAGGCTTCATACACTTTAGGAAAAACGGAAAGGCAAACGTTTATCAACGTTTTACTCCCCAATATCAGGCCGTCGGTATTGACTGCAGTAATACTCACATTCGCTCATACTTTGGGCGAGTTTGGCGTGGTGCTGATGATAGGAGGGAACATTCCCGGAGTTACCAGAGTAGCCTCCATAGCCGTTTATGATTCAGTGGAGAATATGGATTATGCGGCAGCCAATACTTATTCGCTCATTTTGTTTTCTATTACGTTTGTGATGGTGATATCAGTGTTCGTATTCAATAAATATAAAGCCAAAAGCCCTTTAGAATGATCAGTGTAGATATCGAGAAAAAGCTAAGGGCTTATAAAGGGCAGCAGGTGCTGAAGATCGCCGCACAATTCCCGTCAGGTAGTATCACCAAAATATACGGGCCGTCCGGTTCCGGTAAAACCACTTTTTTAAAGATCATTGCCGGATTGATTACCCCCGAAAAAGGCAAAATAACGGTTGATGATGCCGTTTGGTTGGATACAGACAGCAAGTTTTCTTTGTCACCCCAAAAAAGAAGAACGGGTTTTGTTTTTCAGAACTATGCTCTATTCCCTAACATGACGGTTCAGCAACACCTGGAATATGCTACAGATGACCGGCAATGGATCAACCGCTTATTGGCGATAGGGCAACTGGAAACCTTTGCTGAGCACAAACCCGAATACCTATCCGGCGGGCAGCAGCAGCGACTGGCTATATTAAGGGCGATGGCTATCAAACCAAAATTGTTGCTGATGGATGAGCCCTTCTCGGCCCTCGACCCAAAAATGAAATCAGGAATTATTCCCGGTCTGAAGTTGCTTTGGGAGGAATTGGGGACTACCGTATTGATCGTAAGCCATAATCCGCAGGAATTGGAAGGGTTGACAGCGCGGGAAATAGAAATTAACCTCTCGTAGAGACGCAATACTTTGCGTCTCCTTTGGAATTGAAACACGAGACGCAAAGTATTGCGTCTCTACTGTACCTCGCTCACAATGATCTTATCCAAATTATGCAAAAACCTGCGCCCGGTTTTAAAATCGAGCATGGATGCCATTTGAAGGCTTTCGGGCATTTTGTCGGCTTTAATGCCGTTTTTCTCCAACAGGATATATACATTATCGCCAACTTCGGTATTGAATAACTCGTTCCACGAATACACCACTTTGTACCCGTCCGATCCAACACAGGTAAAGTAAAAACGACTGAATAGTTTAGGACTATTAGCTACCAGTTCTGAATGGATCAGGATATCTTTTAACAAAACGCCTTTCAGTTTATCGTCTTTGTGTTTGAAATCGCCCAAGTGGTTGGTCACTTTGATATCACCGATCTCTTTTAAAGGATAGCTATTTAAAGAATCCATGGTGATGACCGATTCTTTTTTGATCTGCCCCGAAATAGTAAACTGGTGGGTGGGTTTCCATGCGGTTTCCTGTGCCAGAACCGAGCCGGCGTAAAGGAAAAGTAGGATTAGAAGATTTTTCATGCGTAAACTAAACTGGTGCTTATCAGCAAATATAAATGAAGGCAGTTTAGTTTACGCTTGGGGTGCAATAAATTAATTTAAAGCATTTAAGATGGAGCTAACCGATGCTCTCCTGGTATAGTCCTTGTCAAACTGAACAAAGCTGATCTTACCCGAACGGTCGATCACGTACGTTGCGGGAACAGGCAGCACATGGTCTTTATTCCCATTATTTTTTTCCAGATCAACACCGTACCCTTTTAATTTAGAATACAGGGCATCGTTCACTGTATAATTAACATCGTAGGCTTTCATGATCTGATAACCTTTATCCTGGATAATGGAAAATGAGGCACGGGTTTTATCAATAGTTTTATTGATGTTTTCGCCGGTCTCAGGTGTTACACCAATCACATAAGCGCCTTTATCGGTCAATAATTGCAGCGAATCCTGTAATTGCTTGATCTGCTTATTGCAATATGGGCACCATTGGCCCCTGTAAAAAAACAGTACCACTGCTTTGTGCGATTTAAGCAGCGCCTTTAGATCAAGTGTTTTGCCTGAGTTATCCGTTGCTTTAAATTCAGGGGCAATCGTGCCGCTTTTGAGGCCTGTTTGTGCCAAAACCTGTAATGAGAAAAACAGGATTGAGGCTATAAGTAAGTATTTCTTCATGGTAGTCATATTAATAATCAAACTATTGAACAAAAAGAGGGGGAATACACCCCCTCCAAATCAAAAAACACAAAAAACTCACATTTTGCCTGATGTGTCTTTTGCCATTTTGTCTTTCTTCTTCATTTTGCTCATTTTCTTTTTTTCCATCTTCTTGTCCATTTTATCCATTTTCATTTTGGACATTTTAGTGGTGTCACCTGTCGGGTGCGTAGCAGCTTGCAGGTTAAACGTAAATAAGGTGGCAATTACAGCGATGATAACCGCTTTTGAAAAAATTGATTTCATAAATTGTTTTTTAGTTTTTAATGATGTTTTAAACATTTACCCCTTAGTCGGGCGCCATTAACAAACCTTACAAAGTATTTTAGTTTTTATTCAATTCTTCCTCAATGCGTTCCTGCAGGTCTTTTTTGAAGTTATCATCCAGTTTGGTATCCCTATTCACAGAGCTGTGAAAAAGCTGGCGCACCATTTCGCTTATCTTAATCGTTTGTTTTTGATATATCCTGCACACGCCGCATCCAAACAGGTGTATCCTCAGTTCAATATGTTCGCGCAGAGTAATGCGGCCAATGAGTTTTTTCTCGATCAGGAAAGTCGCTTTTTTACAGTTGTGGGTAATTTTTTTTAACGCTTCCATATCAGATCCAGTTTTTTTGAAGGCATGCCCTCAGGTTAAGTTTAGTGCGATGGATGATCACCCAAAAATTTGATGGGGTTACTTTCAGTTCGGCACAAATCACATCAGTTGTTTCGTCATCCATGTGCTTCATTGTAAAAACCGACATCCAAAGCGCCGGGAGTTTTTGCATACACTTTAATAGTATTTGATTAAACTCCTTATTGACGATAGGGTCATAATTATCGATGCCAAATTCTTTTGGGGCATATTCACTGTTCCAATGCCCATCATCCGGTTCAAAAAAATCAGCTTGTTCCTGTTCTGCTTTGCTCACATCGATATTAACCAGCCCCGACGATTTTTTCCGGTACACATCAATGATCTTATTCCTTAAAATGGCGGTCAGCCAGGTGCGTTCAGAGCTTTTGCCCTCAAAACTGTTCACCTTCTCAAGCGCAGCTAAAAAAGTTTCCTGCACCAAATCTTTTGCCTGCTCTTCATCGCTTATGCGGGTAATGGTATAAGCATACAGATAATCGGCATGGGCATTAACCCACTGATGAGGATCTAACAGATTATTATTCATTTTAACACGAATTTTATAACACGTATTACACTAATTAGACCGAATTGCACGAATTGAACCGTGCATAATTCGTGTAATTCGACCCAATTCGTGCAATTAGTGCTACTCTTTTGTCGTTAATTTGTATAAAACCTTACAGGTATTTTAAAAAAAAAAGATATTTCTCATTCAGAATAAAAAAGACCCGCTTTATTCATCATCAAAAAAACTTTAAATTTATTGTAAGGATTCAATTTACAGGCCGACTAATTGCGTAAATAAGATATTCATCTAATTAACAATAAAAAAATGAGATCATTCAGAATATTCGTTACTGTCGCCTGCCTCGGTTTTGCCGCGATAGTTACCCAGGCTTTTATAGTTATCAAGAATAAAAAAGCGGTTAAAACAGAGGTTGTAGGCAAAGGCTTTGCAGTAATTGAGTTGTTCACTTCCGAAGGCTGCTCAAGCTGCCCGCCTGCTGATGCATTGGTGGCCAAAGTGCAAAAAGAAAGCGTTGGTCAACCGGTTTATATCCTGGCTTTCCATGTGGATTACTGGAACCGCCTTGGATGGAAAGATGTATTCAGCAGTTCGGAGTATTCCGACAGGCAGAATCAATACGCCAGATGGTTAAAGCTTTCATCGGTTTATACCCCGCAGGCAATAGTTAATGGCCACACAGAATTTGTAGGTTCAGAAGAAGGTACCCTGCGCAATGCTATCAAAACCAGCTTGCAAAATCCTGCAAAATCCGAACTTACATTGAGCAATATTAAGATAGCCAATGATAAAGCAAGCATACAATATCAGGCCGACGGCGCAACCAATAATGCCGTTTTAATGATAGCCCTGATAGAAAAAAACGCCACTACAAAAGTGCAGCGAGGTGAAAATGGTGGGCGCACTTTATCGCATGTGCAAATTGTTCGCCAGTTAAAAAGTGTGGTATTGAAAAATAATTCGGGTATTGAAAGTATGACGTTGCCGCATGGCTTTAACCCGCAGGATTGGGAAGTGATCGGCTTTATACAGAACACGTCCAATGGCGAGATCACCGGCGCAGCAAAAATTGAATTGCCGGCAACAGTAAGTGCCAACGCTTCGAAATAAGGTAATATTTTAGGTAACTTCACCAGTACAAACTAATAGCCCCTGCTCATGAAAGTGATCAAAGAAAAACACCCTTTATTAATGCGATGGACGCACTGGGTCAATTTCCCCATACTCACCATCATGATCTGGAGCGGGATGCTGATCTATTGGGCCAATGATGAATACAGTATCACCCTATTCGGGCACACCTTTGTTCGTTTTTTCCCCGATTGGTACTATAACCTGCTGCATATCCCGGCCCGCTTAGCCGAAGGGATGGCCTTTCATTTCCTGTTCATGTGGTTCTTTACACTCAACGGCATACTGTATATATTATATACCATCATATCCGGCGAGTGGCGGCAATTGCTCCCTCAAAAAAAATCATTTAAAGAAGCCTGGCTGGTGCTTTTGCATGATCTGCATATCCGTAAAACAGCACCTCCGCAGAATAAATATAACGCAGCCCAGCGCATAGCCTACACTGCCATTATTGTAATGGGGATTGGTTCGGTAATAACCGGGTTGGCCATTTATAAGCCCGTACAATTTTATTATTTAACATGGATTTGTGGTGGTTACCACTTAGCCCGGATATTTCATTTTGCATTAACTATAGGCTACGTTTTGTTTTTTGTGATCCATATTGTGCAGGTGATCCTGGCCGGGTGGGGCAATTTTAGATCGGTCATATCAGGATTTGAGGTGATCAACGAACAACCAAAGCCAGTAATTGAAAATACCAATGAAGGAGAAGAAGCCGAAAAAGATTAAGAAGGAACTCACCATTGAGCAAAAGATAAAGCGGCGGAATTTTATATCCTTCACCGTTTTTGGAGCTTTTGCTGCCAGTGCATTTGGCGGTTGGAAATGGCTATACAATTCGCCCGAAGAAGTAACCGGGATAACCGGAGGTGCACGTGCACCATTGCGCCGGGCATTGAATAAAACTGAATTATTTTTCAGGAGATTAGCTTTTAACGAGAGCCATTTGGTAAAAACGTATCCCCGGTCAATGGCGGCAAAGGTGATAAGGCACAATACCGACATAGGATCAGAAGGGAAACTGCCGCCTGAAAAGTGGAAATTACAGGTCAAAAAGAGATCGGGCGAGGTCTTACAGATCTCTCTTGATGAAATAATGGCACTACCGAAAACGGAGATCACTTACGATTTTAAATGTGTGGAAGGTTGGGACCAGATACAGCATTGGGCAGGAGTTAAATTCATCGATTTTATTGAGCATTTTAAATTGCATGATGAGGCAAAGTTGGATTATGTGGGTATGGAAACACCGGATAAACAATATTATGTAGGCATAGATATGCCAAGCGCGCTGCACCCGCAAACATTATTAGCTTACCAGATGAATGACGTGCTTTTGAATGGAAATCATGGGCAACCATTAAGGCTCATCATTCCGGTAAAATACGGCATCAAAAACCTGAAACGCATAGGGACGATTACTTTCAGCAATACCCGGCCACGCGATTACTGGGCCGAGCAGGGATATGATTATTATTCGGGGTTGTGATCATCGGTAAACGTATTAAAATAATTTAGTAATTATTTATCTTACCAAACTCCTTTTAGGTGGCTCCCATGGAGCCTTTTTACTTTATTGCTTATTTCTATAAAAAGGTGACTCCGCTGGAGTCAAATACCCATTTTATCACTGCAAATATTTGCTCCATAGGAGCAACCTGTTTATAGGACAACATATATTATTGTTTGGGCTCCATAGGGGCCTCCTTTTGCAATGGATATGCTCTTTGATTTATTTTAATGCATTTGCACAGGGGTTGTAATCGCGGCTCTTAATTTTTAATTAAATATTCGCATCTTGCAGCAAATGCCTGTTGCAAAACTTCCTTTAAATAAACAGCTTGCCTACGCCTGCGGAATGATAGGCTGGAGCATCATGACGAATCTCATTATCGTGATGCTGCCGTACTTTTATTTGCCGCCATCAAACGCGGGATTGATAACTTTGGTTCCGCAATTGCTTTTACTCGGCGTAGTAAATATCTTGTCCATTATCGCTGCTTCGGGTAGGTTTGTGGATGCTTTGTTCGACCCATTTATTGCCTCGTTAAGCGACAAAAGCCAAAATCCTAAAGGCAGGCGTATCCCTTTTATGAAGTGGGCCATTTTGCCTGCGATAATTTTTTGCGGGTTAACTTTTTATCCGCCCGTAAGAGGCGAAAGCATGTATAATGCTTATGCTTTGGCCATAACGCTTATCCTCTTCTTTATGAGTGTAACTGCCTACATCATACCTTATAACGCTCTGCTGCCTGAGTTAACTGGTAGTAACCCTGCCGAAAAGGTTAAGTTATCATCTTTTCAGCAAGCAGGCTTTGTATTGGGTATTATTATTGCCGCTTTGGTAAACAATTATGCCGACCTGATACAGCGTTATTTCCATGTGCTTAATCGCGACTCGGCTGTTCAATATACCATTTGGGGCCTGGCTGTTTTTGCAGGTTTGGTGATGCTGATACCTGTTTTTGCTATTGATGAAAAGAAATACTCCACCAGCAAACCATCGCACTTGCCTATTTTAACGGCTATTCGTAAAACTTTCAGCAATACTAATTTCAAATATTACCTCATTTCCGATTTTTCCTTTTATATGTCCCTAAGCGTCATATCAAGCGGGATGCTGTACTTTGTAACCGTATTGCTTAACCTGCCGGAGTCCATGGGCGGGGCATTGATGGGAGCGATGGTTTTGTTTTCGCTGGCCTTTTATCCATTGATCAATTATGCATCAAAAAGGATCGGTAAAAAGCCACTGGTGTTGATCTCGTTTGGCTTGATGAGCTTAGTCTTTGTGGCGATCTATTTCCTTGGGAAAGTTCCGATATCAGCTACCATACAGGTTTATGTGTTAGTGCTCTGTGCTTCATTCCCGCTGGCTGCATTGGGTATTTTACCAAATGCCATATTAGCCGAAATAGCCCAGGATGACGCAGAGAAAACCGGCGAAAACCGCGAAGGAATGTTCTTCGCCGTAAAGTATTTGTTTGTAAAAATGGGGCAAACGCTTGGTATCGCCCTGTTTGCCTTCCTCACAGTATATGGTAAAGACCCCGGTAACGATTACGGCTTACGACTGAATGGTATCTGTGGCTTTGCGCTTTGCCTGATGGCGTTGATCTTTTTCAGCAGATTTAAGGAAAAAAGAATTAAGCAGGTTGATGAGTTTATTATCGAAAGGCCGACTTAATCAACTAACGCGCAACATTATTCGGTCTTGAGTACACCAGCTGCATCACGTTGATATTTCGCATGGCAAATGCGGCTTCGCAATAACACAGGTAATAGTTCCATTTACGGATGAAGGTATCATCAAAACCCAATGATCTTACAGTAGCCAGGTTAGCGTTAAACTGATCGAACCATAGTTTTAAGGTGGTGGCATAGTGCAGGCCAATATCTTTCAGATCAACCATAGTCAGATCGCCTGTGCGGTTTACCGCCCCGTTTATGGCTGCTACTGATGGTAAAAGCGAACCCGGAAAAATATGTTTTTGTATCCAATCCACCCCTTTGCGCAAGCTGTCATATCTTGAATCGGGTGATGTGATCACCTGTATGGCGAGGATGCCATTTTTCTTTAACAGGTCATGGCATTTTTTAAAATACAGGTCAAGGTAATTATGCCCAACTGCCTCCAGCATTTCTACTGAAACGATCTTATCAAACTGGCCATCCATCAACCGGTAATCCTGCATCAGAATACTAACTTTATCGCCTAACCCCTCTGCTTCTACACGCTCATTAGCCAGTTTATGCTGTTCGGCCGATATGGTTAGCGAGGTTACTTTGCAGCCATAGTTTTTAGCCATATAGATGGCATTGCCGCCCCAGCCGCTGCCTATCTCCAATACATGATCAGTTGGTTTCAAATGCAGTTGCCTGCATAAACGCTCGTATTTTGCTAATTGGGCTTCTTCTAAACTGAGTCCGTCTTTGTAGAAATAAGCGCCCGAATAGGTCATGGTAGGATCAAGGAAACTGGCAAAAAAGTCATTGTTCAGATCATAATGCGCCGATATGTTTTTTCTTGAACCTTCGATGGAATTGGCTTTTTTATATTGGGCTATCTTATTGAAAAACTTCAGCAGGTTAAGCGCTAAAGTCTGTGTTTTACTGCCCGAAACCCCGGGAGCATTATCAATATTCAGTAACACCCATTTAATTACATTGGTGATATTATCCGTATCCCACAAGCCATCTACATAAGCCTCGCCAAAGCCAATATCGCCAAATAGGATCACCTGTTTATAAAACTCCGCATCGTTAATGTTGATATGGGCGGCAATATGCCCCTCACCTGTTCCTATTTTAATTTGACCACCATCGGGGAGGGTAAGGTAAAGATGGCCCTTATCCATTTGCGACAGGAATTTAATAACCACATCCTGGTAAAAGCTGCTTTTTTTAACGAGGGTAAGCGTATCCGGCATAATTAGCGTATTCTAATTTTTACTACTTACGAATATTTATTACTGCAAAGTTTTTTCGGTTGTATAATTTGATCTGTAAGGTTTATAAACTTCTCTTTGTAATTCCTTATCCGCCTCTTTTTTATGAAAAGGCAGCTTCTTTAACCACAATTTAAGGGCCTGCCAATGTATGAGGCTAATCACCTTTAAAGTTATTAAAGGAAAGCTAATAAAATAAATTAAAAGATTAGCATCCGTCAATGGTTTTCTGCTGCCGTTTAGTGTGCTGATAAAGAATCTTTTACCCTCCTTATCAAAATCATCTATCCGGATCTGCAATTTATCACCGGGAACTTGCAGGTCGAAATCAAAATTGGTATCCATATCAATAAACGGCGATACATAAAAGTACTTGGCTGTATTCAGCTTAAAACGATCATCCTTTTTAGTGTCAGCACCCAAAAAATAAGGCTTCATCTCGCGGAAGGTATTACATACCTCAACAACGGAACAAAGCGGCTTGTCATCCTCAACATAACAAAAATAAAATGAAACGGGGTTAAACTGGTAGCCCAGCGTACACAAATTGGTCAACACCATGATGCGCCCGTTGCCGATGGTAATGCCTTGCGTTTGCAGGTAATCACTGATATGCTGACGAACGTTTTTTGAAGTATCCGGCTTTTCCTTAGGTAACTGCAAATGATCCTTATCCCTGAAATTAAAAAGATTGAACCGGTTGCGGCTCATCCATTTCATTTGCCTGTGCAGCGTATCAATCTCATCCAGGTCGAGATAAAACATAAACACATCGTAATGGAACTGGTGCTTTTTTGGCGCCAGGCGATTGTGCATTACGCGGGCTTTGTATAGGCAGGAATTGGACATTAAGTGAATATACGGATTATGAGGCCAATTAGATTATCCACCATTCTTTATAAAATTCAGGGGTTACCCACCAGTTTCCAATATGTTCCAGTTGAAAACTTGACTGATTTCAGGGTGTCATTTTTAAAAGAGTATGTATGCTTGATACCGTCAACTGCTTCGACTACAAAATATTTGTATTTGTTTTTTAAGTTGCTTGGGAAGTAATCAAAAAAGCACTTGTAAAAATCATCTATGCTCATTCCTATTTTAATGCCATTTATAAACTTCACATCTGTATCATATATCTCGCCTTTATAGAGATCAGACTCCTTACCTGAATATGCCGGATTAAAAAAGAAAATTAATTTACTTGAGCCGTGCTTCAATATTTGAAGGTCGATATCGCCAATATCAGTTTTTATAATTTCGTTGGTGATCTTGAAGTTCTTCAATAAATGTAGGTTGGGATTGGTTTTACCTTTTATTATCCCGAAAGGAAAGTAAACATAAGTTGACGCTACCTCAATGGCTAACGTGTCTGCGTCGGATTTAATTAGGGAATGAAATTCAGTTGATTGTTTAGGAGTAGCCGATGTTCCATTGATTTTAATTGGCATTGATGGATTCGCTTTAAGGTAAGCTTTTGTAGGTTTTTTATTTAATGTACTACATGACGAAATAAGAATAAAGAAAACCAAACACAGAAGATAAAGCTTCATATATTAAATATAGTTTTATTCTTAAATCAAAGTACCATCATAAAATGGATTGCCCAACAAAAACCAACGTTTTTGTATCCGGAATAATAATATGAGCTTCCCGCATACCATACTCCCGATCAAAAGGGGGCCTGGCTTTTAAATCTTTTAATTTATCCTCAACAGTGGCCCACCATTGATCAATATCGTCAACCGCCAGGTAAAATGACATCTCACCAATGTCACCCGCCCGCTGGATGTGTACGGTCAGATTGTCTTTTATCAGGATCACATAATCCCCTTCATCCCTAAGGGTGGAAAAACTAAATATCTCTTCAAAAAAACGGACCGTTTCCCTTACTTTATACGAAGGTATCATCGGGCTCAGATAAAGCGCTTTGTACATTGCTTACTTTTAAATAATGGAACACTAATTTATGATAAATAATGTATTTAGCGATTGAAGATTTTTATTTCACAATTACCATAAAACATCTTGTCATTTCGAACGAGGAACGAGGAGAAATCCTATGCGAGCGAAAGGCGGGCTATGCATATCGGCGACCTGCATGTAGTTTAAGATTTCTCACTGTCGTTCGAAATGACATCGGTTTTTATTCAATCGCTAAACACGTGATAGACAATGCAATATCATTCATCATAAACAGCCTTGCCCAGCAATTGTGAGCACAAATTTACCGCGCTTGCAAAGGCATCCTCATGAAAGCCATATTTGAAGTAGCTGCCGCAAAAATATACAGGTCCGCTTTGATTTAAGATATGTAATTGCGCTTGTGCATTGATAGCAGGCACATCAAATAAAGGATGCTCATAATCTATTTCTTTGATGATCTTTTTCTCATCCAGGTTATCATGCGGATTAATGGAAACGAAGTAGTTCTTTTTGTCTGATACGCCCTGCAATTTATTCATCCAGTAAATGGTGCTGGGTAGTAATTTGCCGCCCTGCTGTTGGATGCGATAGTTCCAACTACTCCAGGCCAGCCAGGTTTTGGGCATGGTATTTTCATCAGTATGCAGAACGGCTTTATTGTATTGATATTTAAAGGTTGATAACAGTTTTTGCTCTGCATCGGTTGGCGAACCCAGCAGGGCCAACGCCTGGTCGCCATGCGTGGCAATGATCACCCTGTCAAAAACTTCCTGCGAGCCATCCGTCGCGTAAACTACGACCTTTCCATCCTGCCGGGAAACCTTTATGGCTTTACAGTTGACACGAATTCGATCTTTAAACGGTTTGATAAGCAGTTCGCGGTAGCTCTGGCTGCCTTTATCTAAAGTGTACCATTGGTGCTGGGTATCCAAGCCCAAAAAGCCATGATTCTGAAAGAAACGGATCAACGTCACCGCCGGGAAATCAAGCATCTGCTCCATCGGTGTGGACCATACTGCCGAACTCATCGGCACCAGGTATTTCCACAGCATATCATCGCTGTAACCAAACTCTTTGACGTATTGACCGATGGAATAATCGGCGTACTTAGGGTCATCCAGTATCTGAACACTTTCCTTATTGAATCGCCCTATCTGCATGAGCATTTTGATATAGGAGAGGTTGAAAATATTCTTCCGCTGGGCAAATAAATGATTAACGCTTGAGCCGCTATACTCCAACCCGCTGGGTACATGCTGCACACTGAACGACATATCCGTTTTTTTAATCGGAGCCTTCAATTCGGCAAACAGCTTGCATAAATTGGGGTAGGTTTTGTAGTTGAAAACCATAAAGCCGGTATCAATATAAACCGGTTTGCCGTCCTCGTCCACTGTTACCGTATTGGTATGGCCTCCAACGTAATCGTTTTGCTCGTAGATCGTCAGCTCATCGTGTGGGTTTAAAAAATGCCCGCAGCCCATTCCGGCTATACCTGTTCCGATAATGGCTGTCTTCATATTAATGAGTTACCGTACTTAGAAATTGTTCAACGGCGTAGGTGGATAGTTGCCCGCCCGGCCCGTTCAGGTTATAATCAAATCCGTGCGTTGCCCAGGGCAGTTTGAGCCAGAAATGCTTGATGTTATTTTCATTTAATTTGGCATTCAACCGCCTGCTATGCTCAACCGAAACCAGTACATCATTGGTGCCATGGATGATTAAAGTGGGGACGGATGTTGAATCAACAAACTCAATAGGTGAACATGCCGCATATTTTACGGGTACCTGTGCATAAGTGCCGCCTATGTAATCGCCCATTACCTTGCGGCTATCCATCACCAATGGGTTTGAGGGGACAGAATACCCCCAAACCATATCTGCAGGGCCATAAAAATCAATCACGCCTTTAAGGCCCTTATCATGCAAGGTATAAGCAGCCAGCAAAACGATCTGCGCCCCCGCCGAACGCCCCAGCAACACAAACTTATTGGTGTCGATGTGCAGCTCGGCAGCGTGTTTACGTAAATAAGCCAATGCGTTTTTAATATCCTCAACCGGGGCAGGGGTCTGATGTTTTGGGGCAAGCCGATAGTTGATCGCGGCAACATTGTAGCCTGCTTTTGCCATATAGCTGTTCAGGTCGGGTAGCTGCTTACTGTCGCCGCTGCTCCATGAACCACCGTGAACCACGATAACACAAGGCCTGTTACCCGTTTGATAAGCCGGGAAAAAATCCATGGTTAATGAGGTGTCTTTGTAAGTGGTATAGGTTAATACACGGCTGTGAATTGTATCTGAATAGGATAGCTTAAACAATTTCTCAAAACCGAATGGCTTGGTATCAACCATTGTTTCTTCGCTCGGGTCAAAAGCCACCGCAATTTCTTTCCTCAGGCTCCTGGAAATTATGTACGACCTGATAATAGGTGATAGGAATAAAAGCAAAGCGATAACACCAATTACACTTCCCGTAACTTTGTATTTTGTAACCCATACCCCTGTAGCCAGCATCACCATGGTGCTTATTACAAATATCATCGGGTACTCAGCCACCGCTATGGCCATTAGCCATAAAAAATAAGCTTGTGCCTTAAGTATGGCCAATAACGAAAGCAGAAATAAAAGAATGATGATGATTAACCTGATCATGCTGTTGTTTTATGAAATAAATAATGGCTTACTATCCATTCGTTGCCGTTATTGTATTTCCACAATTCGGCGCAGGCCATATAAAATATGCGCCAGTAAACCCACCACTTTAACGCCTGGTCTTTACCATAAGTTGCCTCAAACAGCGGCATGATCCCTGCCTTGTGCGCATCCATGTTTTTAAGCCAGGCTTCTGATGTTTTGGCGTAATGGGTTCCGCTTACATGCCAGTGATCTTCAACGGTTAAATGATCGTTAAAATAAAACAGCAGGTCATCGCTTGGCATAATGCCGCCGGTGAAGAAATATTTGCTCATCCAGTCGGTATCATCTTTCACCTCGAACAAATACGCATATTCCTTATGAGTAAAGATATGGATGAATACTTTTCCATCGGGTTTTAAAAACGAGGCCGTTTTTTGCATCAGCAGCTGATAATTACGCATGTGCTCAAACATCTCAACCGATACAATACGGTCAAACTGCTCCTCAATGCTAAATGTGTTTATATCAGCGGTAATTACAACCAGGTTTTTTATCCCGCGTTCTTTAGCCGTATCATCAATAAATATTTTTTGAGTACGCGAATTGGAAACCACTTTAAAGGTGCTTTTCGGGAATTTGGCCGCCATGTATAACGATAATGAACCCCACCCGCAACCCAGCTCTAACACTTGCTGTCCGTTTTGCAGGTCTGCCCGCTGGCAGGTAAGCTCCAGCATATCATCTTCCGAAGTATCAATATCAGTAACACCGGTTTTCCAGTAGCCGCTTGAGTATTTGAGATTTTTACCGAGGCAGTATTGATAAAACGTGGTCGGCACTTCATAATGCTGTTGGTTGGCATCGGCTGTGTTTACCGCGATGGGGGATGCTTTCAATTGGGCGATAAGCGACATCAAATGCGCCTGCTGTGCCTCAACTCCGCCTTTATTCTCATCATTTAAACGTTGCTTTAATAAATTACGGATGCCCTTGCGAAGCAGAAGATCAGGGACTTTATTTTGTTCAATCAGTTTATCGTACCACATGGAATAAGGTTATACGTATAGCTTTTAATTTTAAAGGTTACGTTATTGCTTGCTGTTCGGATTGATGTAAGGTATAAAATTGCTGAAAATCACACAAAAACCTATAATACTTAACGTTTTTTAAACCAGGGCACAAACACGCTGGTGCTTTCCTGGTAGCGTTTAAAAGCTTCGCCTTTTGTTTTTAATGATTGCTGTTCTGTCATAGGTATTCCGGTAACTTTCAATAGCAGGTATAAAATAATAGCCGGGCTGATGATGGCGATATACCCATAAGGCGATGCCAGAGCGAAAATAAAGTAGGATACCCACATCAGCCACTCAAAAAAGTAATTGGGGTGGCGGGAATAGCGCCATAAGCCGGTATCGCAGACCTTGCCTTTATTGGCCGGGTCTTTCTTAAAGTTTGCCAGTTGCTGATCGGCAATAGCCTCGCATATAACGCTTATCGCCCATAAAAATACCCCGGCATATTCCATGGGGGATATTTGAGGATCGGTATTGATAGCGCTGATGAAAAAAGGAACAGCTAATAAAACATTGGATAAGGCCTGCACCTGGAAAAAACCGAACATTTTTTTCTCGGCATTTTTACCCCATTCCTGGCGTATTTGTTTGTATCGGGGTTCTTCCTCATGCAGGTGTTTAAAGATCCTGATGGCCAGGTGGGTACCCAGGCGCAAACCGGCAAGTATGACCATGCCACATAACAACATTTTGCGCATTTCAAATCCCGGTGCAAACAGGTATAAAATAATCGCAATGACCGGGAAATTGTACGACCAAAAAATATCAACCACCCCGGCATTTTTTATCTTGTACGACCATAGCCACACAAAAAGCATGATCACACAACAGGCGATAATGCTGTAAATCACTAAAGTTAATAGAGAATTGTTATCCATTTTGTTTACTAAAGAGTTCCTTTAACCCTTCGCCGGGTTTGAGCCTGAAAAGTTGTATCAACACAAAAACACAACTGGCAATGCTGCCTAAAGCTACTAATAGTATCAGCCAGATAAATTTAAGCCTTTGCGGTTTTTACTCATCAGGTGATCTACGAAAATAACATGATTATGATTTTCGTAGATCACATTAAATATCCAGCATTTGTTTTACTTGGCCTTAATAAACTTTAAGGCGTACGAATCCAGGCAATAGCGCAAGCCTGTGGGTGCGGGCCCGTCGTCAAACACGTGCCCCAGGTGCAGGCCGGTGCTGCGCTCTACTACTTCGTCGCGCTCCATGCCAAATGAATAGTCCTTTACGATCATGATCGCCTTAGGATCAATAGGCTGAAAGAAACTTGGCCATCCCGTACCCGACTCAAATTTGGCATCGGAGTTAAATAAAGGTTTGCCTGTAGCAGTGCTTACATACATCCCTTTTTCGTGTTTGTTCCAGTAAGGGTTATTAAAAGGGGCCTCCGTACCCTTGTTTACCATAATATCGTAAGCCTCTGGCGACAACATTTTTTTCCAATAAGCATTAGGTTTAGCTTCTGGAAAGGTTTTTGTATCTTCTGAACTTCCGGCAACAATTTTAGTGTTTGACGGGGTTTGGCTGCAGGCGCTTAATGTTACTATTAGTAACGTGAACAAGGCCACATTAAATTTTTTCGTTTTCATTTGCATTATCTTATTTTTTTTTATATTTATTCTATAATTCTTAGTCGGTAAATACTCCAAAACCTTACTTAATTCTAACGAAAATTATATAATAATTTATATATTTTATTTCATTTAACGAATATTTTTTAAGGACAAACTGTAAATTTAAATACTTTAAGTCGTTTATATATTTAACTGAAATACAACTACTTGAATGGGCAAATAATTACCCAATAAAATTGTTATTGCCCCATTGTTGTAGAATATAATACCCGTTTGAAAATATCATTTTAAACCAAATGAGATAAAAAGCGTCTATAAATTATGCTGAAAGACTGATATTATACGGCATGATTTTTGCAATATTATTCATTTTAATATAATACCATTTAAAAACACGACCCAGTTATGAACACATTCACATTAGTAGGAGTAATCATTACAGTTTTACCAATCGTATTAATTATCGCAACGGTAATTATCAGGGGTAAAAAGCTGTTTGATTAATCCGGGCTGCTCTCTAAATCAGTTTTAGAGTCAAGCTTTGCATACCTAATGTAATGGCTATTGGTTTTTCGTCCTTATTTCTGACTACCCCCGCGTCTGAATTTTCCTTCCAGTTTGCAAACTTTCTTTTTGGTTTACATTAATGTTGTCTATTGCTTGATTTTTTAAGCATTAGTAATAGGAGAGAAATTATAATGCTTTCTATGGATATTTGATCCAAGGGATTGTTTTGATCAAAAATCCCTCTTCCGGTTGACCCCTTTCTTCATAGTTTCTCCGTTTTCTGATTGATCAAGATTATCAAGGTTATAGGGCCGTGTCATTCTTGCTACGCGCTCTTCCAGGGTTTCGGTGGTTAATCTTTCACGGCCCAGGCTGTCAATCATAATGGGAAAGGCAAACGGGGTAGGGCGTTCTATTTGTTTAAGAACAATGCTTTGTTTGATGATGCGCTGCAACGCCATACGAAGTCTAAATTCTTCCAGCTGAAAAGCTAAGGCCTCGTTATAGGCCTGTCTCACCAACAGGTTATTGGGCTCATACTCACTAAAAACATCAAATAGCAGCGAGGTAGATGCCTGCAGATGCCTACCTTTAACCGGTTGCCCCGGATACCCTGTAAACACCAATCCACCGATATGGGCGATATCGCGAAAACGGCGCCGGGCCATTTCATTGGCGTTAAGGCTATGCAAAATATCATCCAGCAGATTATCGATGCTGAAAAAACTGGCATCCTCTAAGGCCTGCTCTATTGGGATATCCTCATCAGTCAGTAACTCAAAGCCATAATCGTTCATCGCTATAGAGAATGAGGCATTTTTTATTTTAGAAATGCGGTAGGCAAGCAGCGATGCCATCCCCTCATGTACCAGTCGACCCTCAAACGGATAAAATATAAGATGATGCCCTTCTTTGGATTTGAACGACTCGATCAAAAACTCGTGGCTTTCGGGCAGGTGTGAAAGTTCGGCCTGGAGCTTAAATAGCGGCTTTAGCGCGATCACTTCCTCATCAACTTCAATGCCGTGTGCCACCTCATCCAGTTTATCCCTGAACACAGCCGCAAGTTGTGACGACAAAGGCATCCTACCGCCCATCCAGCTGGGAATGAGCCCCTTTTTTTTGGTCGACTTTTTTACATAGGCCGACATTTCCTTTATCCGGATAAACTCCAGGCTTTGTCCGGCGAACCAGAAATTATCTCCGGGGTTTAATTTTGAAATGAAGGACTCCTCAATGGTTCCCAGGCTTTTCCCGCTCAGCCATTTAACCCGTATGCTTACATCGCTGGTAATGGTGCCAATACTTAAACGGTGTCGCATGGCCACCCGACGGTTATTCACTTTGTAAAGCCCGTTTTCGACTTCCACTTTTAAAAATTCATCATACTGGGCCAGCACATTACCGCCGTGGGTGACAAAATCAAGCAGTTCGTTAAATTCATTTCGTGTGAGGTCTGTAAACGCATAGGTTGTTTTTACTTCCCGATATAGCTCGTCGGCCCTGAAACTATCCGAAACCGCCAGCGTAACCATATACTGGATCAATACATCCATGGTAAGCAACAAAGGGTCGCGGCTTTCAAAAATGCCTTTCTTTATACCCTCTTTTAATGCAGCCCCTTCTAACAGCTCCAAGGAGTGGGTGGGCACAAACCAGGCCCTTGATACCGCGCCCGGTGCATGCCCGCTGCGACCTGCGCGCTGCATAAACCGGGCAACACCTTTAGGACTGCCCACTTGTATAACGGTATCCACGGGGCGGAAATCCACCCCCAGGTCGAGGCTCGAAGTGCATACCACAACTTTTAAAGCCTCGGCATGCAGCGCCTGCTCCACCCAATTGCGCAATTCGTTATCGAGGGAACCATGGTGCATGGCCATGATCCCGGCGTATTCGGGGTAATTATCCAGTATAGCGTGGTACCATATTTCGGCCTGCGAACGGGTATTGGTGAATATCAGCGTGGTTTTACTTTTCGCCACAATTTTCATCACCTGCGGCAATAGCTTTACACCAATATGCCCCGCCCATGAATAACTCTCTATATTTTCGGGGATGACGGATTTGATCACCAATTTCTTATCCACAAAAGCACGCACCATTTTTATCCTATCAGCCGGGAAATCATTGCCTAATAATACATCCGCCGCCTGTTCCAAATTACCGATGGTTGCGCTGATACCCCATATTTTGAGTTGGCAGTTTTCAGTTTTCAGTTTGCTGCTCTTTTCTGTTATCAATGGACTTTTGCTACTTTTTGCCAACTGCTCACTGCCAACTGCAAACTGCAAACTGCCTACTGAAGCGAGAGCCTTGAGGCGTGAAAGGCCCAACTCCACCTGCACGCCGCGTTTTGTGCCTAATAATTCGTGCCATTCATCAATTACTACTACCTGTAAGCTTTTAAATATTTGTGGATATTCTTTTTGGGCCAGCATCAGGTGCAGACTTTCGGGGGTGGTGAGTAGTACTTCGGGCAGTTTTTTCTTTAGGGCTTGTTTTTCGGCGGCAGGTGTGTCACCGGTGCGGGTAGCTATTTTCCAGGGTAGGCCAATATCATCGCATACCTCCTGCATGGCTTTTTTAATGTCGTTGGTCAGCGCGCGTAATGGCGTTATCCAAAGCATCATCAGCCCATTATTTTTTTGGGTCGACCAGGTTGCCGGGTTTTTATTGATATAATCAGCCAGGAAAGGTAAAAACAGCGCAAAGGTTTTTCCGCTGCCAGTAGGGGCATTTAACAAGCCTGAGTTACCGCCAAGATATGCCTCTTCCATTTCCTGTTGGAAGGGGAACTGCTGCCAGTTCTTTTGCTTATACCATTGCCGGATGATTTGCTGCCCTGTTGTGATCACAATTCAACATACAATTAAAATTGATAATTAGTTGCATATCTTATCATAAAAAGTCTTTACGTTAACTTAACTTTAGATCAGGCAAGTATTACCATCCAGCAACTCCCCGAAGAAGATGGAACCCATATCCTCTATTCCATTGATGGCTTAATACAACACGCTAAAACAAGGATGGCTTATAAAAAGTAAGCCCAACACTATGGCTGGGCTTGGTTTACTATCTCACTAACACTTTTGTAACACTACCAATTTTGCACTATTATGATTATACCACCCAAGATAAGAAAAAAACCACCCAGCAAAAATCGCCCTTCCCATCCATATGGATCTTTCAACCCCTTTTTAAACCATTTGATTTGAAAGATAACTATAAAGATACCGACGCAGATCATAACTGCCCCCCAGATTACATATGTTATATTCATTGTATTATTTTTTGATTTTATTATGGTAACTATAAAAGTTGGGACAAGACCAATAAGCTCTTTGCCGATAATGTAAGTCAGAGTAGCCTATACCCGATTTCCAACCCGTCATACTTGCGCCAAAACCATGGATTACTCAAATCTATCAAATAGTATCATAAAAAAATCCTGCCGAAATAAATCAGCAGGACTTTAAAAGGCTATTTAAATCTGTCTTATTTCTTTTCAGGCAATAAGATCAGCTTGATATAATTAGCTTCATTCAAATATTTGTTGGCAGCATCCTTAATGCTTTGTACACTTAGCTTATTCAGATCATGAATATGATGCAGGATTGCATCAGGATCTCCCTGGTTTTGAGAGGAAGCGGTTAAGTTTCCTTCCCAAAAAGAGTTTTCTTTTAACTGTACTTCTGTAGCCCTGGTTTCCTCGGCAATAAATTTTTGGATATCCACTGCTTCCGGACCGTTTTGTTTGATCTTATTTATTTCTTCTATGGTAGCAGCGATCAGCTTATCTACATTAACAGGTGCGCAGCCAAAATAAACATTGATGCTGTATCTTCCGGATGGTAATTTGGTATAGTTTGCCCTTACACCAGGCGCGTACACCCCGCTTTCTTTCTCGCGCAGACGCTCTATCAACTTGATATTCAATATCTCATTCAATGCATCTACCTGCAAATTATTATCCTCGTTATAATCATAGTTACCGCTGAATACTAACTGCACGCTGCTTTTGTCACCGATACCCTTATAAACAGTTTTGGTAATCTGCCCGGCTGGAGGGGTTATCCCTAAATTTTTATAGGTTTCGTTACGGTTTGTAGACGGCAGACCGCCCAAATATTTTTCAAGCAAAGGCTTTATCTTATCCGCATCGAAATTGCCCACCAACACAAATGTGAACCCACTGGCATCAGCAAACCTGTCTTTATAAAAACTATAAGCTTTATCAAGCGTCGCACTGTTCAACCGGTCAGTCGTTACTGTCATCCGGCGGAAATTATAGTTGCTCAAAGTAGCCGCAATGGTATCCTGGTACA
>JABDFM010000008.1:0-435 GCA_013286565.1 Bacteroidota bacterium | reverse complement strand
GGGTCAAGACTGCGGTTGGCGAGTACTGATTTGGTTTGTGATATATTCGATTGCCAGATATCAGGATCCTTGCGAGGTTGGGTGAAGTATAAGTACACCAATTGCAGGGCAGTTTCAAAATCCTTTGGGGTACTATTACCAGTGATACCCTCTGACAATTCTCTTATAAATGGAGAAATACTTACATTTTTACCGCTCAGCATTTTATCCAGTTGGATCTCGTTAAAATCAGCTAAACCGCTGTTCCCGATCACGCCTGTTGCAAAATTTGCCGAAGTAAAATCAGCATCGCTTGCCAATGATGTTCCACCGAAATGATACCCATTGATCAGTATCTGATCGTTTTTAAATGAGGTAGGTTTTAATATAGCTGTCACCCCGTTAGCAAAGGTGAGCGTAGTGGTGATAATAGCGGTATCCTTTTTCTCGGAAACT
>JABDFM010000007.1 GCA_013286565.1 Bacteroidota bacterium | reverse complement strand
CATGAGGTTAAAAGACCTGAGCATGAAACTGCGCAACGGCAACATCCAGGAGATGGAAAATGTGCCTGCTTACAAGCGCAAAGAAGTAGCCTTAAAAGAAACGCCTGCATCAGATGAAAGCCAGATATCAAGGTTTTCTCTATTATCAGATGACGAAGGAAATATTGAGATCAAAAACAATAACTCTTTCCTGCACGGGAATGTAGATTAAGATTTTTTAAATAGGATTTTGAAGAAAGCCGGTAATCAAATACCGGCTTTTTTGTTTTCACTTTTCCCATTTTTTTGTCGAACTAAAAAATGACAAATCTTTTGGGCAACTGCCACAACTACTATCCCGTATTTTTGTTGTATCAGCACAATTTGGTACCTAAAAACAAAAAAATGGAAAAATTAGCATTATTAGCCTGGCTGCAAGCCAAGCCAGGTATGGAACAGGAAGTAGCGGATTTTTTAAAAAGCGCATTGCCCCTGGCTGAAGCTGAACCGGGTACAGTTTCCTGGTATGCCTGGCAGATCGGCGAATCAACCTTCGGTATCTTCGATACATTTGAAGCTGAAGAAGGACGGGATGCACACCTCAACGGGCCGATAGCTGCCGCGTTAATGGCCAATGCCGACAGGTTGCTTTCAAAGCCGCCGCTTATCGAAAAACTGACCATCCTGGCAGCCAAATAGGTGTTAATTATAAAAGCCGCCCCGATTTATCAGGGCGGCTTTTTCTTTAGTTAAAATCTTGATTATATAAGGTTGCTTTTTATATAGGTAATGCTTTTTGTGATACTATCAAAAGGATCGCCGGGGCAAGTATCCTGCTCTACAAATACGTATTTTACCCCTGCGGTATTGGAATGGGATAATATCTTCTTAAAATCAACTATCCCGTTACCTACTTCAGTAAACATTTGTTTAGGTGTATTGTCCATATCCTTTAAATGCAGCAATGGGAACCGGCCTGGATTTTCATTGAATACAGCTATTGGGTCTTGCTTGGCTTTTGTCATCCAATAAAGGTCCATTTCCATTTTTACCAATTTTTTATCAGTGTTTTTCAATAGAGTTTCATACGGGTATTTCCCATCTTCCTGTATAAACTCAAAATCGTGGTTGTGGTAGCAAAGCTGTATGCCTGCTTTTTTACAGGTTTCACCGGCTTTGTTAAGGTCTTCGGCCACTTGCTTGTAATGATCAAGGCTGCCGCGCTCTGATGGGGCCAGCCATGCGCATACCATGTATTTTAAACCTACTTCAGCAGCATCATCCACTGCTTTGTCCCAGCCGTTTAGTATAGTACCCTTTGGTGCTTCTCCGCTCGTTTTTTCTTCACCCAATCTGTAATGGCAGCTTGGTACGATCAAACCATTTTGTTTTGCCAGTGCCGAAAATGCCTTGCCATCCAATCCATAAAATTTCCCATCGCCATAACTGGTTTCAATAGAGTTATAGCCTATTTGCGCTACTTTGGCTAATGTCGCTGCGGGATCTTTTCCCATAGCATCACGCACGGTATATAATTGCAGCCCGATATATTTTTTATCGTAGGCAAATAGTTTGGGTGCTACCAGCAATCCAGCTGACAGCACGGCCGAAGTTTTTAAAAACGAACGTCTGGAAGTCATAAAATAGTTGTTTAAATTGGTCAATGTGTAAATGTAACGCAATAACTTTATTTAATAAAGACCAAATTGTTTTTGATTTGTTTTAGATCTGCGAATAAACGGTGGGCGCTATCATGGTTGATGTGATCTTTGATACCAGCTTAGCATCCGCGTACTCGGGTACCGCACTTATCTTTTTCCATTCATCGTCGGCACCAAAAACCTTCCAATGACTGTCGTGTGCTGCCATATCATCAAATGTGACCATGTAAGTTAAGTTTGGCCGAAGCGGGCCAATCAAAGTTTCGCCAAAGAATACGGGATTAAAACCGAGGCGCTTAAAAATATCTATCTCGCCCTGGCTGTTAAACATTTCAATTTTCTTTTTCCCTGCGCTTTCAGATGCACTTTGATATTGGCGCAATTCAAAAATGCGCGGCTGTTTTGCCGGTACAGCCATTTCGGGCATGTGTGCAAATGCTTTATGCAGCGAACTTTCTATACGTTCATAAGCAGGCTCAGTTGCCGGTGCGTTTAGATATGCTAAACCCTGATCCTGGTAAACTTTGTCATTATCCAGGTTATCGCTCATCTGCAAAAAATCGGCTAACCCGTTAAATGAGATAAGCACATATATTTTGGTTTGACTCTCGGGTTTTAGTTCTGTAAATACGCCAACTGCCCTGATGCCTAAACGGTTTATTGCCGGTATGGCCGCGTCTTTCAGGTAAGCCTCTACCAGCTTCTGCTGAGTGTCGTTCTTTAAATAATAAACACGCAGTTCATAAAACTCAATTGCAGCTGTTTTAGGGTCCGTGGTGGGAGATGCCATGGCTGTAGCAGGGATTATTGTTGCAGCGGCTCCTGCCAGCAGGGATGCTTTCACAAATGAACGTCTTTCCATTTTATAATGATGGTTTAAAAACACAAGATAGTTTTTATCGCGGATTAAAATAAATTTAAACCGGGTGTTTTAGTATGTAGTTAATCTGATCAAAATCTGTACCTTAGCTCATAACCTTTAAACTTTCACGATGGCAACAACAACAG
Organism: Bacteroidota bacterium; assembly: GCA_013286565.1. GTDB lineage: Bacteria > Bacteroidota > Bacteroidia > Sphingobacteriales > Sphingobacteriaceae > Mucilaginibacter. The sequence continues at coordinate 68,568 of JABDFM010000007.1, read as the reverse complement.
CGCCGGTAATAAAACATCGTATCGAATCCATTGATATATTGCGTGGCCTGGTCATGCTGATCATGGCGATAGATCATATTCGTGATTTTTTCCACCAGGGTCACCCGGAACCAACCGACCTGGCTGTAACCACACCCATTTTATTTTTTACACGCTGGATCACCCATTTTTGTGCGCCTGCTTTTGTGTTTCTGAGTGGTATGTCGGCTTATTTAGCGGGTACGCGCCGTACAGAAAATCAGTTAAGTATATTTTTGGTTAAACGGGGCTTATGGCTCATCGTAGTTGAATTGGTGCTGATAACTTTAGCCATCACACTCAATCCGTTCTATAACGTTTTAATTTTACAGGTGATATGGGCCATCGGTGGGAGCTTTATATTGTTAGGCTTGCTGATATGGGCAAGGGCATCGTTGCCGGTTATAGGTATCATAGGGGTTATTATATTTTTCGGACATAATATACTCGACCATGTAGACCCGGGTGCAATTTCCAAAACCTTTGCCTGGCGACTGCTTTTATCAGCCCAGGGATTTGGTGCATATTACCCTCTTGGGGCCAACAGGGGCATCCTTATGGCGTATGCACTTTTACCGTGGACGGGTGTAATGCTGGTAGGCTATGTTTTTGGTTCGCTTTACAAAAGCACGGTTAATGTGGCGAGGCGTAGAAAAATATTACTGTATTCGGGTTTATGGCTGCTGCTGCTTTTTTTTGTATTCAGGGCCTTTAATATTTACGGCGATCCGTCTCCGTGGTCAGTTCAAAAGACCTTGTCTTTGAGTATCATATCCTTCTTTAATGTCACCAAATACCCTTGCTCGTTATTGTATTTGGGGATGACGATCGGTACTAGTTTGGTTATACTTTCGTTAACTGAACATGTTAAAAATAAATTTACTTCTATACTGATCATATTCGGCAATGTACCATTCTTCTATTACCTGTGCCATTGGTACCTGATCAGGATATTTACTGTCATTGTGTTTTTTGCGCAGGGTTTTAACACCAGCCAGATAGTTGACCCAAAACAGCCCGTCCTTTTTCAACCCAATGGAATGGGTTTTAACTTATTTGGAGTTTATGTAATATGGTTCCTGGTAATGGCAATTTTGTATTGGCCATGCAAATGGTACAGCAATTACAAACGGACGCATCAGCAATGGTGGTTAAGCTATATTTGATCAGTTTAAATATACTGCTCAATCACTTGCTTTAACTGGCTTGCCTGCACCACGCCGCTTTGCCGCCACTTGGTTTCACCTTTTTTAAACAGCATCAGGGTGGGTACGCTCTGTATTTTATAAGCGCTTGCAGCCGAAGGGTTTTTGTCGATATCTATTTTGATAATGGTAACCTTATCGCCCATTTGATCCTTTACATCTTTGAGTATAGGCGGCATCATTTTACATGGGCCGCACCACTCTGCCGAAAAATCGATCAGTACAGGTTTGTCAGCATTTATGATCTCCTGGAAATTTGCCATTGTTGTGTTCCTCCCGGTTAGTTAACGCATAAAACAATAATACGTTTTTTATTATTCAATAAGTTTGCAATTACTAATATTTTTAGCTAACTTAGTAGTTCAGTTTGGTACTGGATAATCATCTGGTTAATCCCATTCAAAAGCTTTTTTTAAACTAACATGCCACCTGTTTTTCCGCAGATCGGCATTCCATCATATAAAATAAACCTGGTTATTTGCGATAAATAACCAAAATCGTTCTTTGAAATTTTAGATAATACACTACTGAACCTGATCAGTGGTCATTCATCACCTTGGGCCGGTCAGTATGTTTAAAAAAATTGTTATCCGATAGCCAGTCTGCCAAACGTTGCGGCCAGGTGTTGACGGCTTTTAGTTTGGACCGGCTGCCCATATTAAAACCGTGGTCGCCCCTTTCCAGGATATGCGCCTCGACAGGTACTTTTGCTGCGCGATAGGCCTGCAATAACTTCACTACTGATGGTGAACAGCACAGATCATCATCCGCTGCCAGCAGGAAAGCCGGTGGGGCATCAACAGGCACCGTGTCGGGAATAAATAACGGGCCGGGATAGATCTGGATAATGAAATCAGGCCTGGCGTTCTGAGCGTCAATCAGGTCAGATCTTTTTAAGTAACTCTTATCATTATCAAAAGCAACCATATCCACCACCTCGCCGCCCGCCGAGAAACCCATCATGCCAACTCGGTTGGGGTCTATACCCCATTCTTTGGCGCGTGAGCGCACTAACCGCATGGCCCTTTCACCATCCTGTTTGGCATGCACTTCTATTTTATAGGGCGAATTGGTATCGCGGCCAAGTCTGTATTTCAATACAAAAACAGTTACACCCAAATCGCTCAGAAACTTAGCTGGCTCAATGCCCTCAGCATTAAAAACCAGTAAGCGATGCCCGCCACCCGGACAAATAACCACTGCCGAGCCATTGGCCTTATCCTTAGGCGGCAGGAACACAGTGAGCGATGGGTTGTTGATGTTTTTTACCCAATAGTCTTTAGCTTGCTCGGGTACATCTTTCAATTTCTCAAAACCAGGCGCACCATTTTCCCAAAGGGGAATCACAAAACTCGATTGTGCTTTTAACGCTGCAGGTAAAAGACAAATGAGATAAGCAATGAAAAAAAGTTTTCTGATCATAAAGGTTAAATATTCTGTTTTTAATTCAGGGTTATGCGTTGGGTTCCCCTCTCGAGAGGGGCAGGGGTGTGTTATTCCATATGCATGGCGAATAACACACCCCGCCACTCCACAGTCCTTCGCGCCCCCTCTCAAGAGGGGATTTATTTATTACAACTTATCCATCTCGCTTTTCACAAACTCAGCCAGCTCTTTAACATAAGCCGCGCTGAAATCAAATTTGATACCCGCAGTTTCGTATATCTCTTTAATGGTTTTGGTATAGCCGAGTTTAAGGGCATCCAGGTATTGCTGTAATCCTTTTTCGGGATTTTCCTTGTAGTTTTTCCATACGGCTATCGCGCCTAATTGGGCCATACCATATTCGATATAATAAAACGGCACCTCGAAAATATGCAGTTGTTTTTGCCATAAATTCGCTTCCGCTTCTCGATGCTCGCTCCAATCGGCAAAACCTTCGCCAAAGGGCTCATATATTTGCAGCCAGGCATCTGTACGCTGCTGATCGGTATGATCTGGGTTGGTATATATCCAATGTTGAAACTGATCTACCACAGCTACCCAGGGCAGGGTTTTCAGCACATCAAAAAGCTGATCGCGTTTGGCGCGTTTCAGGTCTTCTTCGTTATCAAAATAAACATTCCAGTTATCCATGGAAATTAGCTCCATCGACATGGAAGCCAGTTCTGCTACTTCCGAAGGGCAATGTTTAAAATCGTTAAGCTCCAAATCAGCAGTAAGGAAGGTATGCACAGCATGACCACCCTCATGTACCATTGTGGTCAAATCCCGGAAGGTATTAGCTGAATTCATGAAGATGAACGGTGCGCCGGTTTCAGCCAATGGAAAATTATAACCTCCGGGCGCTTTGCCCTTGCGACTTTCCACATCAAACAGGTTATTTTCTTTCATGATCTCCAACCGTTCACCCAAATACCGACTGATATTACTAAAGCATTGAATAGACTTCTCGATCAGCTCATTACCATTCTGAAAAGGTTTTAAAGCGGGCTTGCCCGAAATATCTACATCCAGGTCCCAGGGTTTAAGGCTATCTAATGCTAAGGCCTTTTTTCTTTTCTCAGCTTGCTCGTGAAGAATGGGAACTATTTCTTTTTCAATCGCTTCATGAAAAGCATAGCAATCCTGTGGCGTATAATCAAAGCGGCCCAATGCCTGGAACATATAATCCCTGAAATTTTCAAACCCGGCATTTAGAGCTACTTTGTGCCTCAAAACGCGCAGTTGATCAAACAGCTGGTTAAGCTGCTCTTTATCCTGTAACCTGCGACTGGTTATCTTTTCCCAAACTTCCTGCCGTTTGCTTCGGTCGGTATCTTTCAAAAATACGGCTGCTTGTTCTAAAGTAAACTCCTTGTCACCAATATGTACCGACATAGAACCAGTGATGGATTGGTATTTTTGCTGCTCCACTTGTATCTCGGTTTGCAATGGAATGTTTTCTTCCCTGAATAACTCAAGCGATTTTTTTACACCACGCAGATAGATGAAATATTTGTCGTGGTCAAGTTTGTCCACCCATTCGCTGTTTACCAGTTTTTTATTTAGTTCGTTGGCATAAGGCGCTATCTTTGGTTCGATCTCCGTAGCATAATACTGGAACTTTTGTAGCAGTTCTTCGCTCATCGTATCGCAGGTCATGCGGATGTAGCGCCAGGCAAAATCCTCTTCTAAAGCAGCGCTTAACTCACTTACATCGTGTAGCCAGTGCTCCAGTTCTTCGACCGAATTGATAGGGCGTTCGGTTAACTCTTTAAAAAGCGGCTCCAGTGTTTCCCATTTAATTTCGAGGTTCTCGGGCAGGTATGTTCTTGTTTTTTTGTGGATCATAATTATGGATGTGCGTATATGCAGATATGCAAATATGCAGATTAGTGGGGAAGTGGGAAAGGCATAAACATGAAAAAGTCATGCCGAACTTGTTTCGACATCCCACAAGCTAAGTGACCGTTATGCTGGCGAACTGTCCTGTGAGGTGCCGAAACAAGTTCGGCATGACATTATTAATTAAATAGACTTCTTATACAACGTCTCCGACATCAGTTTTATCCCATCTTTATAAGAAGTCGGTTTAAAATTAAAGGCATCCTCAAATTTATCCGAGTTGAAATTGTAATCGTGGTTGTACTGATAATACATTTCAACTAATTCGCTTGTCATTTTACTAAACAAGCCTACTAGTCTTAGCATAAATTTATTGGCTGCCATATATTTCGGCTCCCTGCCATAAATGCCTGATGCCATCTCAATAAATTCAATTCCTTTTAATGGCGCTGCTGTTGGCATGTGCCAAATCTGGTTGTCGCTATCAGGATTTTGGCCGAGCAAAAACATGCCTTTACCCATATCCGGGATATAGCTAAAATTGTGCAGTTTACTAGCGTCTCCCAGCCATTGTGACTTCTGTCCTTTCATCAGTTTGGCCAATACCATAACATCCATCACGCCGTTGCCGCTTTCAGTTCCATAAAAATCAGCGCCCCTGGCAATGCTTGCTCTGATATTACCTGCTTTAGCCTCATCCATTAATTGAGTGGCTATTTTAGCACGAATCCCGCCTTTAACACTGCTTGGGTGATAAGGTGTTGTTTCCAGCATAGGGCCGTTAACTAATCCGTAGCTATAAACATTATCGAAGAAGATCAATCTTGCACCGGTTTCTTTACCAAGATTGATAAAGTTTTGCATAATAACGGGCCATTGTTCAGCCCATACTTTTTTGTCATAAACCAACCCTGCGGTTAAATAGATTACCGTTGAACCTTTTGAGGCTGCCAGTAATTCATTGTAGTTAAGCAGATCGGCTTTTTGCCAGGTAATGTTTTTCCCTTGTGGCTGGATAGGCTTGCGACTAACCAGGCGGATTGTTTCGTTGTTGCTCAATAATTCGCGGGTGAGTGCATTGGCTACTGGCCCGCCGGCTCCTAATATGGTGTGCATATCTTTTTCTGTTTTGATTGATACAAATGTACAGGAGCTTAATCGCCCAAAACGTTAACAAAAGATAAGAAAAACAGTGTGTAGACTAAGCGCTTATTTTCATTATCCGTCGGCGAATGCGTGATAATGAAACGGGGGTGATGCCTAAAAAATTAGCTATATAATGCTGTGGGATACGTTGTAATACCTCGCCGCCGGTTTCCAGCAATTGGTTGTAACGTTCCTCGGGGGTTTGGGTTACAAATGACGACATACGGTCTTCGTAACACAACAAGTAAAACTCAGCTACCAGCCTACCAAAACGCTCCATTTTATGCCCAATTAACGGGTTGGCGTAAAGTAGTTGCAAATTGCTATAGTTAAGGACGACGATTAGTGTGTCTTCCAGGGTTTGTATATAATTGGAACAAGGCTGGCGGGTTAAAAAACTTTTATAGGAACTCACAAATTCATTTTCAAAACTAAAATAGTTTGTAATTTCTTCGCCATCCTTTACATAGAAATATCTTACAGATCCTTTTACCACGAGCCCGATATGATTAGCGATCATACCCGGCTCAATGAAATTTTGCTTTTTCTTCAAGGCAATTAACTCCAGGAGGGGCATTAAAACCTGCCATTCCGTTTCATTTAGCGGAACAAACATTTCTACCTGCTGCCTGAATTTATTTAGTGCGGTTACAGTATCCATGAGGTAAAGGTAACAAATTCGATATCGAACATCCGAATCAAATTACCTGATCCACAACCTGTCCAACAAAAAGAAAACGGCAAATACTACGCTGGCTATGCCATTGGTGGTCATAAAGGCGAAATTAACCCGGCTAAGGTCGTTCGGTTTTACCAAACGGTGCTGGTAGATCAGCATCGCGCAGAAGAAGGCTATCCCTACATAATATGGCCAGCCAACTACAGTGAAAATGGCAGGCATAATAATAAAGGCCGCTGAAAGAATATGCAAAAAACTGGATAAACGTAGTGCGTTAACCTTACCCAACCAGGCCGGTATCGAATGTAGGTGCTCATTGCGGTCGAAGTCCTCGTCCTGTAAGGCATAGATGATATCAAAGCCGCTTACCCAGCACAATACCGATAGTGAGAAGAATATAGGTAATAAAGCAAATTCGCCGGTCACCACCAAATAAGCTCCAATGGGTGCTAATGAAAGCCCTAAACCCAAAACCAAATGACAAAGCGCAGTAAATCTTTTGGTAGCGCTATAGCCCAACACCACCAGCAAAGCTATCGGCGAAAGATAAAAGCAAAGCGGGTTGATGAACCAGGTAGTAATAATAAACAATGCGCAGTTGATCAAAGTAAAAGTCAAAGCGGAGGCCGGACTTATCCTCCCTGCCGGGATATCGCGTACCTTGGTGCGCGGGTTTTTGGCATCAATATCCCTGTCGAGATAGCGGTTAAATGCCATGGCAGAATTACGTGCGAAAACCATGCAAAACAGCATTAATACCAATTTTTGCCATTCGAAATGATGCTCAGTAGTGGTCACCGCCAAAAAGAAGCCGATAAAGGCAAACGGCATTGCAAATATGGTATGCGCAAAGGTGACTAATGAAAGATATTTTTTCATCTTGATTTTATAGTTCCCCTCTCGAGAGGGGTAGGGGTGTGTTCTACAATATGCTATTAAATATTACGATCTCTTGTTATAAAGTTTACTCTTGAGAAGCTTCCTGTTTCAATATATACGTTTCAATTGTTCTTAACACATTCACCATATCCTTTCTGACCTCCTGTTCCGTAAAACGCATAATGGTTAAATTGTATTTTTCAAGTTCTTGTTCTCTCAATAAATCCAGTTTGTAGGTTTCTTCATGAGTATGATATTGTCCATCTATCTCAATAACTAAATTTAATTCATAGCAATAGAGATCTACAATATAATTCAATAATGGCTTTTGACGGTGAAAATCATAGCCATACATTTTTTTATTGTTTAATTCCTTCCAAAGTAAAACCTCGCCTAACGTACTGTCGTTTCTTAGTTTACGCGCTAATTCTTTTAGCTTAGGGTTGTACGGTATGATTTTTCGCTTCATTAATTACACACCCCTGCCCCTCTCGAGAGGGGAAACCCATTCAGGCACTTCAAACTTCCTGTTTATTCCATCAATAAAATTTAAAACTTCGTCATGCCCCAGTTGCGTTTCTGCTGAAGTGAAAAAGCAATCGGGTACTTCATCAAAGGTAGCTAATAATGCCTTTTTAAACTTAGCAACATTCTGATCAGTTTTTACGGTTGATTGTTTGTCCGTTTTGGTGAAAACCAGTACAAATGGCAGCCCTTTTTCGCCCAGCCAATTGCAAAACTCCAGGTCGATCTTTTGTGGTTCAAGGCGGCTGTCGATCAGCGCCATCACACATTGCAGGCTTTCGCGCTTATCCAGGTAGCTGCGGATAAATTTGTTCCAGTCTTCCTTTTTGCTCTTTGATATTTTGGCGTAACCGTAACCAGGCAAATCGACGATATACCAGCTATCGTTGATCAAAAAATGGTTGATCAGCTGTGTTTTACCTGGCGTTTGCGAAGTTTTGGCTAACCCCTTTTTGCCTGTCAGCATATTGATGAGGGATGATTTCCCTACATTTGACCGACCAATAAAAGCATATTCGGGCTTTACCGGTGGCGGTAGTTTGGATATCTGGGTGTTGCTGCAAATGAATTCGGCAGATTTTACAATCATGCTGCAAAGATAGTGATTAGAGATTAGTTGATTGGAGATTAGTTTGGGGCGTACTTTTGGAGTAATATCATTTCATTGTAACTGTATTGCCTAATCGCTAATTTACTAATCTCTAATCGCTATCTTTGATGTTTAAACATATATTATTATGGAAGATTACAAAGTACCGGCAAATACCCGCATCGGTCACGTTCATTTAAAGGTAAGTGATCTGCAAAAATCACTTGATTTTTATTGCGGCTTGCTCGGTTTTGAATTGATGATGAAGTATGGCGACCAGGCTGCTTTTATATCAGCAGGGGGATACCACCATCATATCGGGTTGAACACCTGGCACAGTAAGGGTCAGCCACCAGCACCCGAAACTGCTCCTGGATTATATCATACAGCTATTCTATATCCTGAACGCAAAGACCTTGCTATTATCTTAAAACGACTCATCGACGCCAAATATCCCATCACCGGCGCATCCGATCATGGCGTATCAGAAGCAATTTACTTGGATGACCCGGATGGTAATGGCGTTGAACTGTATTGGGACAGGCCCAAAGACCAATGGCCATTAGATGATAACGGCGACTTGACCATGTTTACCAAAGCATTGGATGTGCATGGGTTGCTGGCGTTAGCGAAGTGAGAAATTAAAGCTTCTTTCTAAGTTGTAGTGCGTGGATAATTGCGTGGATAATATATAGGGGAAACGATTCGAACAAACATACTCCTGGGTAAAAATTATACCGGATTACCAAACTGAATCAGGTACCCGTTATTATCATAAATTGCAAATTCTCTCATGCCGTAATCAAATGTCTCGATAGGATAACATATTTTTACCTTGTCTTTTAACTGATCAAAAACGCTGTCCGCATTATCGGTTTGTATGTAGAATGAACCTGTGAAACAAGGTTTTTCAAACGTCAAGTGAGAATTTGGATAAGCGATCATTATTTCTACCTCGTCACGCGACATGGATACCCAACCCCAATCATCCATAAAATTATTGCAAGTGAATCCCAATACGGTTGTATAAAATTTTACCGTTTCCTTAACCTGTTTGGTATATAGTGTGGGTGCTAATGATTTTAAAGTCATTACATTAAAGTTTTCCTAAAACTACAATTTTCAAAATAATAATCCCAAATCCCAACTACCCGCGTCACAACATGTGTTTATACAAACCTTTCAACTTTACAACCTTCCAACATTACAACAATTCACGCTATCTTTGCCCCAATGAGCAAAACCGTTACTCCTTATACCGATGAGCAGGGCACCAAAAAACAGCAGGTGGCCGAAATGTTCAATAATATTTCCAAAACTTACGATTTCCTGAATCATTTTTTGTCGCTGGGTATCGATGTCATCTGGCGTAAAAAGGCCATTAATGAGCTGAAGAAAGATCAACCCAAACTGATACTGGACGTTGCTACCGGCACGGGCGATTTCGCTTTTGAGGCGCTCAAAATATTAAAGCCCGAAAAAATAATCGGCGTGGATATATCGCGCGGAATGCTGGATATCGCCGAACAAAAGATAGCTAAACGCAACTTAAACAGCCAATTTGAAGTAAAACTGGGTGACTCGGAAAGGCTGCCTTTCACCAATGATGAATTTGACGCGGTTACGGTTGCCTATGGTGTACGTAATTTTGAGAATCTGGAAGTTGGGATAGGGGATATTTTCCGCGTAATAAAACCGGGGGGCAAGGCGGTAATATTGGAGTTTTCAAAGCCAAAAGTGTTCCCGGTGAAACAGTTGTATAACTTTTATTTCAATTATATAACACCGGGTATCGGTAAGCTGTTTTCCAAAGATGCCAGGGCTTATACCTACCTGCCCGAGTCGGTAGCGGCTTTTCCTGACGGGAAAGACTTTACCGGTTTAATGGATAAGGTGGGCTTTAAACATACCAAATGCAGGCCGTTAGCGTTTGGTATCTGTTCAATATATACAGGCGTTAAATGAGTTTAAAAAAGTAAGGGCGGTGCAATTCCCCTCTCGAGAGGGGTAGGGGTGTGTTCTAAGCATTGCGTAGAAACCCACCCCTGCTACCACACAGCCCTGCACACCCCCTCCCAAGAGGGGAACAAAAATATATACAGGCGTTAAATGAGTTTAGAAAAGTAAGGGCTGTACGATTCCCCTCTCGAGAGGGGTAGGGGTGTGTTCTAAGCATAGCATAGAAACCCACCCCGCTACTTCACAGGCCACGCGCACCCTCCATGGAGGGGAATTATAAATTATGAATAAAATCAGTTACCTGATCATCATTCTTCTCATTTTTTGCAGCAAAAGCCTTTTTGCACAGGCCCCGGCATGGGGTGGCAACGCCGATCAGAATGATGTCAGTTTCGGATTTACTTTTCAATATGTGAACAGCTATCTCAAAATAGACAAGAAGCCCAATTGGCGCCAACCATTCTTCGATCCGGGGGTAGGTCATTTAATTACCGATTATGTGAATAGCATCTATTCAAACAATTCACCGGGTTTTGCCGTCGGTTTTATTGCACGTTATCGTTTGGATGAGCACCTGGAAGTCCGTACCACACCCGGATTGGTTTTTGCCGACAGGGATTTGAGCTATACTTACGCCACACCATCCGAGGATGTCAATAAACCGATCCAGGCCACCATGATCGAGTTCCCGGTATCATTAAAACTAAAGTCAGACCGTATCCAGGATTTCAGGGCCTATATATTGGGTGGTGTTAAATATTCAGAGGCCATTGGTGCAAAAAGGAATGTTCCCGGCACTGACCCGCTTCAGCAATTGGTAAGAAATAAGAATGGGTTCGGTTCTTATGAAGTGGGTATGGGTTGCGATATTTATTTTGAATATTTTAAGCTTTCGCCCGAAATTAAATTATCCAATTCGTTTGGTAACCTGCTGATACCGGAGGACAACCCTTATGCAACTCCCATCAATAAATTATCATTGCACACGGTTACATTTAGCCTATTGTTTGAGTAGTCTTCCCGACTTTCAGACTAAAAAGACAATTGTATCACTGAAAATCCCTAATTTCGTTCACGATATAAATACCTATGTCTAAAATAGCATTAATTACAGGCGCCACCGCAGGGATCGGTGAAGCTTGTGCACACGTATTCGCCCGAGAACGTTACGACCTGATATTGACAGGCCGGAGGGCTGACAGGCTCGAAAAATTAGCATACCAATTAAATAAGGAATATAATGTTGAAGTAGCTGTTTCGTCATTCGACGTAAGGGACCGCGATGTGGTGATCAGCAAGCTGGAAGAATTACCCGCCGAATGGAAAAAAATCAATGTGCTGGTAAATAATGCGGGCTTAAGCATGGGGCTCGATCCCATACAGAAAGGCAGCTATGATGATTGGGAAACGATGATCGACACTAATATAAAAGGATTGCTGTATGTGAGCCGTGTAGTATCCAACTGGATGATCAACAATGGCTTTGGGCACATCATCAACCTTGGTTCAATAGCCGGGAAAGAAGTATATGCAAATGGCAATGTATATTGCGCCAGCAAGCACGCGGTTGATGCCTTAAATAAAGGGATGCGTATAGACTTGCTTCCCTACGGGATAAAAGTTACGGCAGTACACCCCGGAGCGGTAGAGACAGAATTTTCTGAAGTACGTTTTAAAGGGGATAAGGCAAGAGCGAAAAAGGTGTATGAAGGTTTTGAGCCTTTAGTAGCGATGGACATTGCCGAAACGATATGGTTCGCGGTATCGCGCCCGGCTCATGTTAATATTAATGAATTAACGGTGATGCCAACCGCGCAGGCCACGGCAACCAATATTTTTAGAAAAAGCGGTTAGCCCCACCCAACCCTCCCCGGAAGGGAGGGCTTTAAAAAGTCTCCCCAACAGGGGGAGATTTAGAGGGGGCTTAATTAAATAAATCAGTAATTCAATAATTAAATACCATGTCTTTAATTACCACAATAGATCAGGATATCAAACAAGCGATGTTAGGCAAGCAGGAAGCAAGGCTCAGAGGCTTGCGCGCCATCAAATCAGCTTTACTGTTAGCGCGCACAGAAAAAGGCGCATCTGAAGATATCTCGCAGGAAACCGAAATTAAAGTGTTGCAAAAGCTGATCAAACAACGTAAAGAATCAGCAGATATCTATAAGGCGCAGAACCGGGAGGATCTTTATCAGATAGAGGTGGAAGAAATGGAGGTGATAGAAGTCTATCTGCCTAAACAAATGGCGCCCAGCGACGTAGAAGCATATTTAAAGGAACTGATTGGCAGGGTAGGCGCTACATCGGTAAAGGATATGGGGAAAGTTATGGGTGCAGCCAATAAAGAACTGGCCGGTAAGGCTGACGGAAAAACGATATCAGAGATCGTGAAACAATTATTAGGATAAATAATGGCATTAATTGTTGTAACTCAATTTCAATAAACTATTTTTATAGCGGATAAATTCAGGTTGATCCGGGATACGGCTACAGGGTGATAATTTTATACTTAACTTTTACAATTATTTATGGATTTCGTGCTTAAAGAGGAACATGGCTATAGTTACATCGATGAGGGCGAAGGTGAAATATTGTTGCTGCTACACGGTTTAATGGGTGCGTTAAGTAACTGGGATATGGTGATCGAAGATTTCAGTAAGGAGTACCGTGTTATTATACCTATACTGCCAATATATGATCTGCCACTGCTAACTACAGGTGTAAAAACGATGGCAAAGTATGTACACAAATTTGTTAGGTATATGGGGATTACGGATTTCACCATACTTGGCAATTCTTTAGGCGGCCATGTAGGGTTAATCTACTGTCTCAATCATCAGCCCCTGGTTAAGGCCTTGGTGCTTACAGGCAGTTCGGGCTTATATGAGAATGCCTTTGGCGGAACGTTCCCCCGTAGAGAAAATTATGATTTTGTAAAGGAAAAGGTGGAATATACTTTTTACGATCCGAAAACTGCAACAAAAGAATTGGTTGATGATGTTTTTAAAACTATTAACGACCGCCACAAGGTGATCAGGATATTAGCGATGGCCAAATCAGCTATACGCCATAATATGTCAAAGGATCTGCATAAGATTCATATCCCGGTTTCGTTAATATGGGGTAGGAATGATAAGATTACACCACCCGAGGTAGCAGTAGAGTTTAACCAGCTATTGCCTGATTCGGACTTACAGTGGATAGATCACTGCGGACATGCACCTATGATGGAGCACCCGGAGGAATTTAACCGCTTGTTAAGGAGATTTTTAGAAAGAAATAAAGAAAAAGTATAATTATGCTTGCGATTGAATTAGTTGCCAACGCGATACTACCGGTGCATACTTCTGATACTATTCAGAAAGTATTGGACCGTATGATAGAGTTTCGGGTAAGGCACCTGCCAATTGTAAACGAGGACCAGTTCCTGGGCCTGGTGGCCGAAAATGATCTTATTGCAGAAACGGATAACCAGGTAGCCATTGGCGCACTTGCGCTGTCGCTTGTAAACCCTTATGTGCTCGAAGACCAGCATATTTATGATGTGATCCGCCTGTTTTATGAACAGCAATTAACGGTTGTGCCGGTGCTGGATTTGAAAAAGAATTATCTGGGACTGATCTCCATCAATAATATGGTTGATTATTTTGCCAGTCTTACCTCGGTTACCGGTCCTGGTGGTATTATTGTGTTAGAGATCAGTAATAAAAATAACTCGCTGGCCCACATGGCACAGATCGTGGAATCAGATAACGCGCAGATATTGAGCTCCTATGTGAGTACCTTCCCGGATTCTACACGTATGGAAGTAACTCTCAAAGTAAACAAAGTGGATATATCGGCTATCATAGCAACGTTTTTACGGTACGAGTACAATATAAAAGCTACTTTTAATCATACCGGAGATAATGACAACTCAAAAGATCGTTTTGATTCATTTATGAATTACCTGAATTTGTAAGAAGTCCATAGTCGATGGTCAATAGTCCATAGACTTATCAATAACATACTATTACAACTATGGACCATAGACTCAGCTATGGACTCCCAATAATGACCAATGAAAATAGCAATTTACGGCAGGCCATTTAATGAACCAACGGTAATACCCTACATACAGCAGGTGTTTGACGTGCTTACCCAGCATAAGGTCGGTATTTATGTTCACCAACAACTTCATGACTATTTAAACGGCAAATTAAAGGCGGTAAAATATGATATCCTAAAAGATCATGATTACCTGCGCGAATCCATCGATGTGCTGATCACATTAGGGGGGGATGGTACCATGTTGGATGTGGTTACTCTGGTCCGTGACTCAGGCACCCCGGTTATCGGTATTAATTTTGGTCGACTGGGTTTCCTGGCGAGTGTAAACAAAAGCGACATAGCCGCCGCGATTTATGCCGTGGTAAATAAAGAGTTTACGATTGACAGCCGCGAATTGCTGCAAATTGAAACAGAAGAAAAGATATTTGGTGATGATAATTTCGCGCTGAACGATTTTACCATCCATAAACGTGATGATTCAGCCATGATCACGATGCATGCCTCCCTCGATGGGGAATTTTTAAACTCCTACTGGGGCGATGGTATTATCATCTCCACATCAACAGGCTCTACCGCTTATTCTCTGAGCTGTGGGGGGCCTATTATTTTCCCTCAATCAAACAGCATTGTGGTGACGCCTATTTCTCCCCACAACCTTAATGTGCGCCCTATCGTATTACCTGATAGCTGCACGCTTAGTTTTGACGTAGAATGCCGGAGTGCCAATTACCTGGTATCATGTGATTCGAGGACGGCAATTATTGAAAAAACGATGAAATTTCACATACGTAAGGCGAAGTTCCGGCTAAATCTGATCCGTTTAAATAATGAAAGTTATTTGTCAACGTTAAGGAACAAACTATTGTGGGGATTGGATGCCCGCAATTATTAAATTTTATTAATGCCCAAATTTGCAATCTTTTTACTCCTCGTTTTTATTTCCTTTGATCTGCAGGCCCAAAGCTGGGAGTTAGGCGGCTCTGTTGGCGCAGCAGGCTATATGGGCGATCTTAACCCCAATAACCCGGTAAAATTTAGCGGTCCAGCTTTAGGCGCATTTGTAAAACGCAATTTTGATGGTTATTTATCGGCAAAACTCGGTTATACTTTTGGCCAGATAAGCGGTGCCGACAATACCTCAAGCAATGCGCAAACAAGGGCGCGTAACCTGAGCTTTGTAACCCAGTTGAGCGAATTTAGCATGATAGGGGAGTTTAATTTCATGAAATTTATTCCCGAAGCAGGCGAAAACAGGTACACACCTTTCATTTTCCTGGGAGTAGCTGCTGTGGGTTATAACCCACAAGCCAATTACCAGGGAAAAACCTATGATCTGCGCCCCTTAATGACCGAAGGGGAAACAAAGCCATATTCTAAAGTGGCGCTTGCTATTCCTTACGGCGTAGGCTTTAAGTATAATTTCTCGGGCAAATGGAACCTTACTGCCGATTTAGGTTACCGCAACCCCAATACCGATTACCTGGATGATGTTTCGGGCGTTTATCCGGTTAAGAGCAAATTACCCAGCGACCTTTCAAGGGCTTTATCAGACCGTTCCGGCGAAACTACGGGCATATATATCGGCACACCAGGCACCCAGCGCGGCGATCTCAGGCCACATGATACTTACCTGTTCCTGATGTTTAGCGTATCCTACACCATTGTAAGCACCAAGTGCTATTATTAAGCATTAACTGCAGATGCCGGCGATTCATCCCGTTATATGCCATTTGGGCCCTGTCATCGCGCAATTTTCAGCGACATTTTCTTTTTCCATTGAATACTAAAAAAGTACAAAGTAAGTTTTACCTTTGTACCCTGAAAAAAAGGGCATAAGTGGTTAAAAACTTAGCTTATACACTGGTTATTTTTATATGATCAGCAATGCCGATAGTAAATTTTTAAAAAAAGCAGGTCTTTTTAAGCCTTTAATCCGGCTTTTAATAATAGACAAAATGGGATATAAGGACCGGATCGATTTGTTAAAGTTACCTCAGCATATAGCTATCATCATGGATGGCAATGGCCGTTGGGCCAAAGAAAAAGGCAAGCTACGCGTATTTGGCCACCGTAACGGTGTGGTTTCGGTACGGGATGTAGTTGAGGGGGCGGCTGAGATCGGTGTAAAGTATATTACTTTATATACTTTCTCGTCGGAAAACTGGAACAGGCCGAAAATGGAAGTTAGCGCAATTATGGAATTGATGATCAGTACGATTCATAAAGAGATCAACAATTTTATGAAAAATAATGTGCGGTTGAATGCTATTGGTGATCTTGAAATGCTGCCCGGAAAATGCTATCGCGAGCTTGCAGGAGCAATCGAACAGACTAAAACGAATACCGGTATTATACTTACACTGGCTTTGAGCTATAGTTCGAGACGCGAAATACTGCAGGCTGCTAAAAGTATAGCCTGCAAAGTGCAGAAAGGTGAACTGAGCCTGGACGATATTGATGAAGAAACTTTTGAGAATAATTTATATACAAGCGGTATGCCCAACCCGGAACTATTGATCAGGACCAGCGGCGAATACCGCATAAGTAATTATTTACTCTGGCAAATTGCATACGCCGAACTGTATTTTACGCCGAAACTTTGGCCCGATTTCAGGAAGGAAGACCTGTATGAAGCCATCATTGATTACCAGAAACGAGAACGCCGATTTGGGATGACCAGCGAGCAACTCAACTAAATTTTTACTTTTAACACTTTTTAACAACTGTATAAATTATTTTTAGCCCACTAAAATATTCGAATGAATAAATTTCTTTTTGCTATTCTTTTCTCTGTAATGAGTACTGCTGCGTTGGCCCAGGTGATGAATCAACAAAGGCCACCGCTAATAAAATCTATACCTGCTGATAGTTTGAGTTATCTTAATCCTAAGGACTACATTATAGGCGGTATTACAGTTACCGGTACAAAGTACCTTGATAAAGATGTACTGGTACAGATATCTAAATTAAGCAAGGGCGACAAAATTAATTTACCCGGCGAACAAAACGCCGCGGTAGTCAAAAGAATGTACGACCAGGGGCTTTTTGACGATGTACAGTTAAATATTACAAAGATCAACCTTGATACTATTTACCTTGAAATTGCTGTTGTGGAACGCCCCCGTTTATCAAGACTGCATATAACAGGGATACGCAAAGGAGAAATTGAAGATCTGCAGAAGAAACTGAGCGATAAGGCTTCAAAAATTGTAAACGAAAACTTACTAAGCACCACTACTGCTATCATTAAAAAACACTTTAACGAAAAAGGTTTTTTAAATACTACAGTTGATATCAAACAAAGGAAAGACCCGGGAGATGCAAATAGCGTTATCCTGGATGTTGCCGTTGATAAAAAGCAAAAAGTAAAGATCAATGATGTAATATTTGAAGGCAACAAAGCTTTCTCACAAAAAAAATTAAGGAAATACCTAAGTAAAACCCGAAAGCGGAAATGGTACAACCTCTTTGGCTCCAGGAAGTTTTTAAATGATAAATACACCGAGGACAAGCAAAACCTGATCGATAAAATGCAGGATAAGGGCTACCGTGATGCGGTAATAGTAAGCGACTCAGTGTGGAAGCATGATGATAAAACAGTAAACGTTAAAATAAAGGTTTTTGAAGGGCATAAATACTACTTTGGGAATGTTACATGGTCTGGCAATGCCCGGTACCCGTCTGCTCTTTTAAATAAACTGCTGCGTGTTAAAAAAGGGGACGTTTTTAGCGAAGAAGAGCTGAACAAAAGATTATCGGGGCCTACCCCAAATAATGACGACGTTTCAACCCTGTACCTGGATGGCGGTTATTTAACTTACAACGCCGATCCTGTACAAACCAAAATATATAACGACACGGTTGACCTGGATATAAGGATCTATGAAGGGCCGCAATACACCATTAACCGCGTTATCCTTAAAGGTAACGATGTAACCAACGATAAGGTGGTTATGCGCGAGATCAAGACAAAACCGGGCCAGAAGTTTAACAAGGACCTGCTGATACGCAGTACCAGGGAGATATCGCAGTTAGGAAATTTTGATGAGCAAAAAACAGAACCAAAGCCAACGAACATCAATCCGGCCGACGGGACGGTAGATATTATATTTAATGTGGTTGAAAAACCATCCGATCAGATTGAGCTATCAGGTGGTTTTGGTGGCGGACAAATAGTTGGTACGCTGGGTTTAACCTTCAATAACTTCTCGTTAAAGAATATTTTTCACTTAAAAGACTACAAGCCTTTACCAAAAGGGGACGGTCAGAAATTGAGTTTGAGAGGCCAATCAAGCGGAAGGACATATCAGAACTTTTCGTTTACTTTCTCTGAGCCATGGCTTGGCGGTAAAAAACCCATCTATTTTGCCTTATCTGCCTATACACAGTTAAGCTCAACCGGGCAGTATTATGCAAAAACAGACCAAAATTATAATAACCTGCGCATCAATGGTATAGGTGTTACTTTGGGAAAGAAATTAAACTGGCCCGATAACTATTTCCAGCTGAACTATTCCTTAAACTTTGACCACTACAACCTCGATAATTATCCAGGGTATTTGTTTACCAATGGAACATCATACAATATTAAACTGACACAGGAGTTGATGCGTAACTCATTGAACGCGCCTATATTTCCTACTGAGGGTTCAAATCTGAAGTTGACTATACAGGCAACTCCGCCATACTCGTTATTTAATAGCACAAACTATAAAATAGCTACCCCACAGGAAAGATATCAGTTTGTAGAATACTATAAATTTAAATATGACGCACAATGGTTCCAGAAAGTTTATGGTAAATTGGTGCTGATGACCCAGATAAGGTTTGGTTTCCTGGGTACGTATAACTCAGAGGTTGGGCAGTCGCCATTTGAAAGGTTCAAGTTAGGCGGCGACGGTATGCAGAGTTACCAATTCTTACAGGGTAGTGAAATTGTTGGATTACGTGGATATCAAAACTTCTCTATTATACCCGTAGGAACAAACTACAACGTCAATAATAACCCTGGCAGCACGATTTATAATAAATACACGCTCGAACTGCGGCACCCTGTTATCACGGGTCAGTCGGCAACAATATTTGTTCTGGCATTTGCCGAAGGTGGTAACGTATGGAATAATTTCAGTCAATTTAACCCTTTTAACGTAAGGCGTTCGGTAGGAATTGGAACACGAATATTTTTACCTATTTTTGGCTTGCTTGGTTTGGATTATGGGTATGGTTTTGATGCAATTCCAGGCATACCAAGTGCAAACAAAGGGCAATTTTCATTTTCAATCTCTCAGAGCTTGAACGGAGGATTTAATTAATTTGCAATTGTTTAGTAAGCAAATCATGATAGCTTTTCCTGTTGCGAGGAAAGTTAAAAAGGATTACTTAAATGAAAAAGATAATTTTATTATTAGTTTTTACGTTTACAGCGTTTACAAGTACATTTGCGCAACGCTTTGCATTTGTAGATTCTGATTATATCTTAAAACATATACCAGAATATGCTGCTGCACAAAAACAGATAGCGGCTTTATCTGATCAATGGCAGAAGGAAGTGGATAGCCATTTTCAGGAGATTGACCGTTTATATAAAGCATACGAGGCTGACCAGGTTTTAATGACAGCCGATATGAAAAAGCGTAGAGAAGCTGAAATTTCTGACAAAGAAAAATCCGTGAAGGATTTTCAGCGTCAAAAATTCGGGCCCGATGGGGAACTGGCAAAAAAAAGCAGTGCTTTGATCAAACCTATACAGGATCGTTTGATGAAAGCTATACAGTCAGTAGCTGAGAGTGATAACCTGGATATGATATTTGATAAGAACAGTGAAGTGCTCATGTTATATGCCAGCCCGCGGTTGGATAAAAGTGCGGATGTGATTACCAAACTGGGCCTTAAACCCGGTGTATTTGCCAAATGAACCTAAATAAGAATTTATACATAAAATTGAACTATTATTAAAAATCAGAACAGAAAAATGAAAAAATTATTGAAAGTTGCTTTAGTTGCCGTGTGCATTGTATTTGCCGGAAGTATAGCGAAAGCACAAACTAAGATCGGTTATATTGCCATTGACCAGGTAGTTGACCAGATGCCCGAAACGAAAACTGCTATTGCAACCATTACCGCATATAACAAACAATTTATTGATGAATTGACCAAGATGAACAATGCGTTACAAACCGCAGGTCAGTCATACCAGGCACAGCGTGCAACAATGACAGATGCAATACGCACTGCCAAAGAGGGTGAATTAACTGATATGCAAAAGCGTTTCCAGGATTACCAGAACACTGCACAGCAGCAGGTGGATGCTAAAAAGAACGAGTTGGGTAAACCCATTATCGAAAAAGTACGTGGAATAGTTGCCCAGGTAGCTAAAGAAAAAGGTTATACCTACGTAATTAATTCATCACAAACTGATTTAATAGTTTCTCCTGCTGGAGATGACCTGATGAACGATGTTAAAGCTAAACTAGGCTTGAAATAATTAATTTATAAGTCATTTTCAAAAGCGTCCGCAATTTGCGCGACGCTTTTTTTATTTTTGTCGCGTGTTAAACAAGCAACCTATAGGTATTTTTGATTCCGGATATGGCGGTTTAACCGTATTCCGCTCAATTGCCGACCAGCTTCCCGGCTATGATTATATCTATTTAGGTGACAATGCAAGGGCGCCTTATGGCAACCGGTCATTTCAGGCCATCCACCAATACACCTGGGAGTGTGTACAAATGCTTTTTAAAATGGGATGCCCGCTGGTGATACTGGCCTGCAATACCGCATCGGCAAAAGCGCTCAGGACCATTCAGCAGCAAGACCTGCAAAATGAAGACCCCGCTAAAAGAGTATTAGGCGTTATCAGGCCCACTGCAGAAGTAATAGGCAATTATACCCAAACAAAAGAGATCGGTGTACTGGGCACCAAGGGAACGGTGCAATCGGGTTCATATCTGATGGAAATAGAACACTTTTTCCCTGAGTTGAAAGTTTATCAGCAGGCTTGCCCGCTTTGGGTTCCGCTTATTGAGAATGGGGAGTACGATAAACCCGGAGCTGATTATTTTGTAGCATCTTACCTTGATCAGATATTGGCCCAGTCAACCAATATCGATACACTATTGCTGGCATGTACGCACTATCCTTTGCTACTCGATAAGATCAGGGCCTATTTACCCGGGCATATCCAGGTAGTATCGCAGGGAGAGATCGTGGCGAAAAGCCTGTCAGATTACCTGCACCGCCATCCCGAAATGGAGCAAAAGCTTAGCAAAAATGGCACACAGCAATTCTTTACTACCTCAGATGATACAGCGGATTTTGATCATCATGCTTCCCTGTTTTTCTCGGCCAAAGTACAATCAGAGTTTATTCCTTTGAAATAAGCCGGGATGTAACTTAATTCTACTTACTAAACCCAACCAACTGATGCAATTTCATCGGCTCATAAATATGACCGGCCTTTATCACTGTGGTTACATTACGGATATCCCTGATATTTTTTAGCGGATCGCCATCTATAATGACCAGATCGGCCTGTTTTCCTTCCTCAATCGATCCGGTAACTTTATCCAGCTTCATTACCCTTGCAGGTATAATGGTGGCTGTTTGGATGGCATCGGCAGGGGTAAGTCCGGCTTGTACATATAATTCCAGTTCGCGGGGGACGCTGAAACCGGGAAAGCCCTGGTCTGTTCCGGCAACTATGGTTACCCCGGCATCATGCAGTTTTTTCACAATGGCTACCATGCTTTGATAAAGTGGTCTATATTCTTCTGATTGGGCAGGCGGCATTCCAAAGTTGATCAGTAAAGCCTGTAAAGACAACGGAAGCGTATTAAAAGCAGGCTCTATAGCAGTTATATCATCTTTGGTGGATCGGAAGGACATTTCA
This sequence comes from Bacteroidota bacterium, assembly GCA_013286565.1. GTDB lineage: Bacteria > Bacteroidota > Bacteroidia > Sphingobacteriales > Sphingobacteriaceae > Mucilaginibacter. Next base: position 46,360 of record JABDFM010000007.1, on the reverse strand, counting down.
AAAACACCCAGTGTCGGATCGATCACTACATGGTGATCTTTAATAAACCTGATGGCTGCAATACTTGTTGAATCATTAAAATCAATCGAACGGTCCTTATTGCGCTTCATGATCGAATACACATATTGAACATGGTTAACCATATCCATACCCGAATCTACCCCTGCTATTAAAGTCATGCCATTAGGGATGTGGCCGGTTACAGTTAAGCCCAGTTTGTGTGCCTCATCGCATATCACTTTAACAATAGCGGGCTTTATAGAACTATATATTTTGATCTGGACAAATCCATTGTCCTTATAGCGATCCACTTCCTTTATGGCTTCCTCTTTGGTGTCCGCCTGGATGATGCCCAAAGAATAATTGCCTTTGCCATCGATAATACCAGCTTTTAATATCAGCGGCCCTATGCCCTTGCCCCCGTCAATTGCTTCTTTTATAGCATTGATAAAATCAAACTCGTTACCGCAATCGCGCACGGTGGTAACACCCGCTGCCAGGTAGGCCGGTCCCCATTCGGCTTGTTCAAAATGAGCGTGCATATCCCATAAACCAGGGAATATCATTTTGCCTGTAGCGTCAATTATTTTTGCACCGGCCGGGATACTAACCTCGCCGCTTTTGCCTACTTTTTTGATAATGCCATTTTCAATCAATACAACGGCATCAGATATCGTCTTTTCATTTACCACATCATACACCGTTCCTCCTTTTATCGCGATTACCTTATCTGCCTTATCACTGACCGAAGCAGATTTAGTAAATAAGCGCATACTATAGGTTGCTGTTTTTCCGATAAGCTTGGGCAACAGGGACTCGTAAGCTTCACGTACAGCTTCAAACTTGTCGAATTCCGCATCATTAGTGATAATACATATTACCTCGCCCTGTTTATCCGTCCACACAAATTCATTACCCCATATCAGGCCGCCTATCGTATATCTTTCCAGTATTAGCGGTTGGTCATTATAGGTCAATGTATCTGAGCCGTCGCGTCTGATCTGTACCGATCCAACAGGTAAAGTGTGGATATTGGCAGGTTCGTGATGTTTTTTCCAGTATTGCAGCAGTAATTGCTGACCAATAACCGGTGCATAACCGGCAACCGGGAATGTTGCAGCTGTTATTTTTACATCATGAGCCGAATCGTCCACCTGCACATGTGCCTGGCCGTTGGCAATACTTATCTTATCGTTAATGGTTGAAAATCGGGAAAATCGCCCTTTTATGTTAAACTCAAGAGGATCTAACTTAGGCGTCACTTTTAATTCAGCCTTAAATGGCACCGGCGATCCCCTGTCAACAAACTTAAAATCGGCTGTATAAGTAATCACATCCACACTTTTGCTGATATGATAGGTTTCTTTGCCTATATGCTGTGCAAATTTATGAATCAGGAAAGTACCGCTATCAGCTGCGTTATTCTGGGCATAGGCAGTAAAAAACAAACCCGATAAAAGGATGGAGAATAGGTATCGTTTCATAAGTTCAGTTTAAAAGTTGTTACGTAAAGTTATATTTATTTTCTTACATAAATACCGAACCGAAACATGGTATAGAGACACAATGCATTGTGTCTCTACGAAAATGCTAATCAAAATTTACAACCGCTCGCCGTGCTGGCTTATATCCAGGCCGATCTCTTCTTCTTCTTTTGAAACGCGTAATGGGGCTATCATATCGGTGATCTTCAATAACAATAACGATCCGAAGAAGGAGAAAATAGACACGGCAACCAGTGCGATACATTGTACAAAAAACAAATGGGTATGGCCAAAGAATAAGCCATTACCGGTGGTATTGCCCGCGTTTACATTCTGATTGGCAAATACACCAGTAAGCACCATACCAACCATACCGCCCACGCCATGGCAAGGGAACACATCCAGGGTATCATCAATTGAAGTACGGGTGCGCCACTCCACTACCAAATTACTCACCACAGCCGAGATGATACCTATAGCCAGTGAGTGTGGTATTGATACATAACCTGCTGCCGGGGTGATGGCCACCAAACCAACCACCGCACCAATACAGGTACCCATGGCTGATGGTTTCTTACCTCGCAGCATATCAAAAAATATCCAGGTTAACCCGGCTGCAGCTGATGCGGTTGTGCTTGTAGCCAGCGCGTTTACTGCCAAATGATTTGCTCCGAAAGCCGAGCCGGCATTAAAACCGAACCAGCCGAACCACAATAAGCCCGTACCTATTATTACATAAGTAACGCGTGCGGGTGCATGGTTTGCTTCATTACGGCGTTTCAGGTACAGTGCAGATGCCAACGCCGCCCATCCTGCCGACATGTGCACTACCGTTCCGCCTGCGAAATCGAGTACGCCAAGTTTTGATAATATCCCATCTGGGTGCCAGGTAGCGTGAGCTAATGGCGAAAAGATAAAAATAGAGAACAGGCAGAGGAAAATAATATAGCTGTTAAAGCGGATGCGTTCGGCAAAAGCGCCGGTAATCAATGCAGGCGTTATAATAGCGAACTTTAACTGATACATCGCAAAAAGTAACAGGGGTATGGTTGGCGCCAATGGCCAGGTGGAGTTGCCCAGCATCCCTTTCATCATAAAATAGGTGGATGGATTGCCGATGATCCCGTGGAACGATTCGCCAAAGGCCAGACTAAAACCGAATATGCCCCACATTACGGTAATGATGACCATGCAAACAACACTTTGCAGCATGGTGGATATCACGTTCTTTTTATTCACCATACCGCCGTAAAAGAAAGCAAGGCCGGGTGTCATGATCAAGACCAAAGCGGTTGACATCAGCATCCAGGCTATATCGCCGGAATTGAAATGCGGATTGGTGGCTGAATTGTGAAATTCGACTGATGGGAAAATAAAGGTCAGTATCAAAATGCCCACGATGAGGCCAAAAGGGAAATAACGTTTCATTAATTTTAGAAAGATTGGTTTGTTAATTGGTAGGGCAAATTAACATGTTTCCTAAAAAACAAACGAATGAATTTAAATTATTCAATAAATTCTATTTTTTGTTAGCAATTACATAAACTTTGCTAAAATATCCGGGAAAATTCCAAAATAAATTAACAATAATGCAATTATCGCCGAAACGATCACTAAGTAAGGCGTGGATGCTGGAAAATCGATCGCATTTTCAGGTTTGCGCAAAAATAAGTTGAGCGGGATCTTAATATAGTAGAATAAGGATACCACCGTTGTTAATGCCCCGGTTATCATCAGCAACAGCAGCCATATATCATGATCTTGCTGATAGACTGAATACACCGAAGAAAATATCAGCAATTTACCGTTAAAGCCCGCGGTAATAGGTAAACCTGCGAGGGATATTAATATAATGACAAAAACCACCCCGGCAACAGGGTACTTAAGGCCGAGACCTTTATATGCATTCATATCTTCGGCCTTAGCGGTATTGGCAAAATAGCTTGCCAGCATAAAGGCGCCAACATTAGCAAGGGTATAAGCAAAAAGGTAAAAAGTGAGGGCTGATATTCCCTGGGGAGTAAAAGTGACTATCGCCATTAAGATAAACCCCGTATGTCCTATGCTGGAGTAAGCCAGCATCCTTTTAACATTGTTTTGCAGTGTAGCGGCAAAATTACCGGCTACCATAGTGATGATACCGATGACAGATAAAAACAAACGAAAATCAAATGCCGTCCATTTTGGAAAATAGATAAAGGGTGTTAAAAAGTTGATCAGCAATGCAAATGCCGCGACTTTAGGGACGGTAGATAAGAAAGCGGTAATGGGAGTAGGCGCACCCTGGTAAATATCGGGCACCCAAAAATGCATGGGCACAAATGATAATTTAAAACCTATACCCACAAAAAACAATATCAGCGCGAAAGAAACAGCCAAAGGATTTACGTGCAACAGACCCGGAAGCAGGTTGCCGGTAAATAAATTTAATGTACCACCAAAACCATATAGCAACGATATTCCATATAGCATGATGGCTGACGAGGCTGCACCGAAAAGTACATATTTTAAGCCCGCTTCGCTGCTCCAACTATTTTCTGAGCGGTAAGCTACCATCAGGTAAGAGGCGATGGAAACCATTTCGATAGACAGATAAATGGAAAGCAAGTTAACGGACATCGCCATTAAATGCAGCCCAAATATGGCAGCGATGGTGATAGCGTACAGGTCGGATAAGCCTTTGGTATGTGACCTCAGATCATCGTCCAATTCAAAATATATAAGGAGGATCACCGACAGGGAATCTATGATCAGCTTTAATATTAGCGATGTTTGATGCAGCAATAACATTTCGCTGAACAGGAAATGCGGACCGGTAAGCAAAAGATGAAATTGCCCGAAATCCTGGTAGATAACTTTCAGTAATCCACCGATGGCTATCAGCCAGCATAATTTGCCAGAGGTTTTACCAAACAAAAGATCTGTTACCAACACCACGACAAATAAGGCCGCCAGGTAAATTTCGGGCATAAATAGGGGTATGCTTTCAAAAACCTGGTTTAACTGGCCGGGTAAAAATGGTAACAGATCGTTCATGTTTGCTATTGTACTATTACTGTTTGGTTTTTAGGGTATTTCACCTGGTATTTTAATTCTACTTTCTTATTGTCCTGTGCTTTCAGCGCAAAGTTCCATACCACTTTACCGGTAAGCTTATCCAGTTGCCCGCCTGATAATTCCTGTGTGTCCACATCAATGGAGGAGTTTTGCGAAACAGGCACCTGGTCTTCCACCAATAAATTTATTGGCTGATTTTTACGGTTCTTTATTTCTATCTGCCAGTCTTTGGTTTCTTTTTTGTTCGAACCCAGGCTTTGCTTTTCGCTCAGGTCTTTTAACGATTTGCGGGTTACTACGATATTCTTGTCGGCTCCCAGCGAAAGGCTTAAAGTGTCAGCAGTTGCATTGGTGTTTATTAAAGATTTGCCGATAAATGTCCCCTCAAAAAACAGGTTAGCTTCTCCCGACAAGAAATTGTATTTATTCCAGTCGGTTAGTTTGGCTGTTAAAAATACATCCGTGCTTAGTTTTGGTGCAACGGCATATTCATAGCTGGCATCTAAATTTAGTTGGTTGATCTCCACCGTATATTGTTTACCATCACTGGGTATAGAGTAGGGGTTATCAATATTAAATTCTATGTTGGTTTGGTTCTCAATCTGGTTAACCCCGATAGGGATTGTTGAATATAGCTTGTCACTTGCAGTGCCACGGATATAAACTTGAGCTACAGCACCGGACAGATTACTCTTATATTGAGTTTCATATCCGGTTACGACTACTTCATTCAATTGGCTTGCTGCCGGATCAAGCCTTGCATTTATTAATTCAGAAGTAATAGGCATTACATTTTTTGAATATCCAATGTAAGAAAACTCGAGTGCTTGCGCATTATTTGGTAATTGAAGCGAGTAATTCCCATTTGCATCTGTTACCGTTCCTATAGATGTCCCTTTAACTTTAACCGTTGCACCCGGTAGAGGCTGACCATCGTCACTGCCCACTACTCTTCCGGCTGTACTTGTTACCGACCCATCCTGCGGCTTATAATACATGCCGTAGTTTAGGTAATCAGGGCTTAACTCCGGTTTGCTTCCGCTTACTGAAGGATTGCCTGTTGATAGGGTCAGTTTAATATTCTTCCAGTCCTCGCCGCTTTGTTGTGATACATTGGCCTTGTAGGATATGCTGATGGGACTGTTCACATCTTTTGCCCGGATATCATACGTAGGGAACCAACTTGCATTATGCACCACATACTTTAAAGTAAACTCGGAATGCAGGTTGGTTTTTGAAGAAATAGTTACCAAAATATTGCTGGTAGCCGTACTGCTCCCCTTCATGATATCTGCTATTTGCCTGTTATATTTTTGCAATTCGATATTAAGCAATTCGATCTCACCGTTAACTTCCTGTTCTTTTTTCTTCAGATCAATTAAGCGTTCGGTTTGGAAATCCAAAGCCTGTTTTAGTTTGATCACATCCAGGCTGGCGTTTTGCCCGGTAATTACCTGGTTCTTTGTCAGCATATTTGCTTCTTCCCTGTAAATGGACAGGTAGCTGCTTTTTAGTATGATCTTATCCCTCAACGCTTTTTGCTGGGCGCGCAAATCCTCTACTTGCTTTTGCTTTGCCTGCTCGTTTATATAGTTCATTTCGTGCTTAACAGAAAGTATGGTAAACTCGCCACCGGCATGTACCTGGATACTTTGCACATCAATGCCGGGGGAAATATTCCCGAAAACTAATGTTGAAGTACCTGCATTTACATTTACCATTGCCGTGCGTGTTACCTGTGCCCCGTTTAAAAACACAATAACTTTTTGAACCTTTGATTCGATCTTTTGATCATCTGCTTTTGCTGCTATTGTTATAAAAAAAATAGTTACAGCCATTAATAGTTTTTTAAACATGGTTTTTTGAGTTAAGTAATACAATCTTGATTATCGCTCCATTGCGGGAGCTTTTAATCAGGATGCTTTACTTACTCTTTTTCCATAAACCCTATTAAATTTATTTAACCCCTATATAATGTATTAATGCCAATACCGAATCATTGATCTTGTCAAACACTAATGATGGCATCACTCCCAAAACCAGTGTCAATAAGGCCAATGGTAACAGGGTGATAGTTTCTCTTATATTCAGGTCGACCAATGCTGTTTTCCATACCTCGCCGCCTTTTAATGATAATGACCCGAAAAACATACGCTGTAAGGTCCACAGAAAATAGGCCGCGCTTAGCAGGATACCTACCGAGCCGCAAACTGCCATCCAGTAGGGCAAAGCGCCATTAACTGAAGGTGATTCAAACGCACCGACCAGCGAGAAAGCTTCCCCGATAAATGCTGAAAAACCCGGTAAGCCCAAGGATGCAAAAAATGCGATCATGATAAAGGTGGTGTATTTCGGCATCAGTGTTCCCAGGCCACGGAAATTATAAATATCACGGTCGTGTACCCGGTTATAGATCACCCCGGCAAGGAAGAACAGCATGGTAGACAAGAAACCATGACTCACCATCTGCATCACCGCGCCGCTGATACCCTCGGTGGTTTGCGAAGCGATACCCAGTATCACAAAGCCCATGTGTGATACAGACGAATAGGCGATCATACGTTTCAAATCCCGCTGGGCAAGGGCATTCAGTGCACCGTAGATGATGGAGACGACCCCTAACAGACCCAACCAAAATGCCCCTGATGAAGCGATCTCGGGGAAAATACCCAGGCAAATACGGATAATTCCATAACCGCCAACCTTTAATAATATACCCGCTAGTATGATAGAAACCGGGGTAGGTGCCTCCACGTGCGCATCGGGCAGCCAGGTATGCAGGGGTACTATGGGCACTTTTATGGCAAAGGCGATGAACAGCACAACGAAACCGACCGTGCGCGCAGGCATACCCAAAATGGTTTGATGCCCCAATACCGCGAATACCGAATTAGCGTCGTAGTTGGCCGGGTTCATCATCTGGATGATGTTGAAGGTATGGTTGCCGGTTGCAGGATCTTTAACAGATAGATATAAGCCAATCATCACCAGCAGCATAAAGACAGATCCGAATAAAGTGTACAGGAAGAATTTGATAGCTGCATATTCCCGCCGTGGGCCGCCCCACATCCCGATGAGGAAGTATAGTGGGAGCAGCATCAGTTCATAAAAGATATAGAACAGGAAGAAATCCAACGCGCAGAAAACGCCAATCAATGCCATGTTGAGCAGTAGGAACAGAGCGAAAAAACCTTTGAGGTTGCTTTTAATTTCCCAGGATGCCAACGCCGCAATAACCATTACTACGCAGGTCATCATCACCATCATAATGGATATGCCATCGATGCCCACAAAATAATCGATCTGCATTTTGCCCATGCTGCCCAGGTTGAGGTTGATCCAGGGCAGTTTTTGCGTAAACTGGAACTGGCTTTCCTGGTTTATTCCCCCAAAGCTCGCCCCGGTTTTAAAATGAATATACATCCACACACTGATGCCCAGCTGGATAAGGGTAGCCAGCAGCGTGATGTATTTAAAACTTGCACGCCAGGCCGACGGCAGCAGCAAAATGAGCAGGCCGAACAGCAGGGGTGTAAATATGAGCAGGGATAATATATTCATCAGGTTCAGATCAGGATTTTAAATAAAAATATAGCCAGTATAATTGCCAGCATGCTAAACAGGTAGTATTGCACCTTGCCGCCCTGAAAATAACGGGCGAAATTGCCAATACCCAATACGATAGATGCTGCTAAATGTAATATGCCGTCAATAATATAGCGATCGGTCCACTCCGCAATTTTTGCAAAGCCGAGAGCTAACCGCTGCAACAAATGTATAAAACCATCAATGATATTGCGGTCGATCCATTGGCTTGTTTTACCGAGCGCCATTACCGGCGCAATGATGAACCGGTTGTAAAACGGATCAATATACCATTCGTGATAGGAAAGCTTGAACAGGAACCCGGTTTCGGGGAAAGCCAGTGCTTTTTGCTTGATATATACCGAATATGCCCAGTAAATAATCAGTACACTTAAAATGTTAACCCCTGCCGGGATAATGGTATGGTAGATATTCACCCTATCAAGCGCCGTAATTTTAGAGAAACCACCGAACAGCCAGGCATGTTCATACAAAACCGGGTTGAGTGAGAATAGCGGGAACAGGCAGCAGATCGCCAGGAATATTAAGGGCACCCGGTATTGCCATGCCCCGTCGCTGATGTGTAACTTGATGGATGGGTTGATCTTGAGTAGTTTAAAGTCGCCAAAAAATACCTTGACGATCAGCCTGGTTACATAGAACGCGGTCAACCAACTGGTAATTAGAGCACCGATGGGTACCAGTTTAAACGCCCAGCTTTTACCTTCCGACCATTCAAAGGCTTGTATCAAAATGCCATCTTTGGAGAGATAACCGGAGGTAAACGGCAGCCCGATCAATGCCAGCCCGGCTACGATGCAAGCAATAAAGGTAAGCGGCATTTTTTTACGCAAGCCGCCCATGTAGAGGATATTTTGCGGGTCGATGTGCAGTTGATTTTCATCTTTAATATGCTGCACTTCGTGGATGATGATACCGGCAGCCAAAAACAACAGGCATTTAAAAAAGGCGTGTGTAACCAAATGAAACAGCGAGGAGGCATAAGCCCCAATACCCATTGCCATGATCATATAGCCTAATTGCGATATGGTGGAGTAGGCGAGGATGCGTTTCAGATCGTTTTGGGTGAGGGCGATGGTGGCCGCCATAAAAGCAGTGAAACAACCTATTACTGCAAGGATGATCAACTCTTCGGGGTTAAACAGGGGATAAACCCGACCCAACAGGAATACACCCGCCGCTACCATTGTTGCCGCGTGAATGAGGGCGGAAACGGATGTTGGTCCTTCCATCGCATCCGGCAGCCAGGTATGTAGCGGGAATTGTGCCGATTTTGCCGCCACACCTAAAAAGATACCCGCGCAGGCGATATATTGCCATGTGGCTGATATTTGCGTTGCAGATTGAACCAAGCCATTCTGCCCGAATAATTGCTCCAAATCAAACGTGTGGTATTGGGTGAACAGGATAATGATGCCGGTTAGCAGCCCAATATCGCCGATGCGGTTCATGATAAAGGCTTTTTTGTTGGCCATGATAGCCTTTGGGCGGGTGTACCAGAAGCCTATCAGCAAGTAAGATGAAAAACCCACCAGTTCCCAGAATACATAGAACAGAACCAAACTATCCACCACCACCAATGCCAGCATACTGAAACAGAAGAAGCTGAGATAAGTGAAGTAACGTTTATAGTTCTCATCCTCCTTCATATAAGCGGTGGAGTAAATATGAACCGGAAGCGCAATGACGGATACCAACAGCAGCATCAAAGCGGAAAGGTTATTCAGCAAAACACCCGCATATACCTTAGTAGCACCAATGGTGAACCAAAGCTGCTGCTGATGCACCTGGTGTTGGTTCCAAACTTTGGCAAATACAAATGCGGATAGCACACAGCTTAATAAAATGGCAATGGTAGAAACCCAACCGGCAACTTTATTGCTTTTACCGGGCAGGCAAATATTAATGACAAAGGCAAGCAAAGGCAATACCACCGCTGCAAGGGCGAAGCGTATGGTTAAGGTATCTATTGCTTGTAGAAAGTTTTCCAATGTTTATTTTTTAGTGATAATAATTACAATATATGGTCTGCTAACGCCCCCATTGTAAAACCTGTTTTCTGTAAAATCAAATGATTTTATTTTTTTAGCAGGTATTTCATATAATGTTTTGGTCTGTTCATCAGGCTTCAAACCTAAAAATATCCCATTTATGATATAACCAATGTCTCTATCATTTTTCTGATGTTCCAGATGTTTTTTATATTTCTTTGAAATAATGCTAAACTTTTTTTGATAAGACTTTATTGCGCCTTGCTTTGTAACATAAATGATCGTTCCATAATCGGGTAAATTAGGATTGGTGTCTTGCCTAAGACTATTTTTTAAAGTATCAATACTTATAATATTTGCAATGCTTAAATTTTTAAGGCTATCATAAGGAAAAATAACACCATCGACTACAATCATAGGACGACCGGGAATAAAAGCCGTTTTATGATTGTTCATAGATGAATCCTTACGCATGGTATCACTGCTTTGCCCCCAGGCACTCACTGACATCAACAAACAAAATATGACAGTGAATATTTTCATTATTAATTAGCTGTAATATTTACCACTGCCTCATTATTACCGGTGCTATCTTTTTGAATTTTAAAACTTACGTCTTTAAACTGGGTGACAGGAATATTATATAGCACATTGGCTACTCCTAAAGTGTTTCTGACGAGTTCTTCCCCGTTCAATATATAAATTATATGCTGGCTATCCGGGTTTGCGGTTATATAATCCTTATATTCTTGTGAAAATAAAGCAAGCCTTTTTTTTACGGTACTGATCACATATTGCTTAGTTGTGATCAGCAATGCGCCATTCTCACCCTTGGTACCATAGATCTGTTTTGCACTTTCAGGCTTCATAACTGATACATCTTCTATATCGTTCGGATTGATCTTGCTCAGCTGTTTTTTATCATAAATGGTACCGTTTAAAATAATCAATGACGCATTATTAAAATGCAGATTTTGAGAAGGAACATTTACTTTGATTGGTGTGACTGCATCAGTTATTATAGTAACCATTTGAAAATCGCCGTCTTTCTTATCTGCTTTAAAATTCACTTCTTTGATTTTTCCTGCCGGGATAGCGCATAATCGGTCAATCACATCCGGCCTGAATCCTTCTATCAACCGCCCGTCGACATAATACCTGAAATGTGCATCCCTGTTTTGATGTGCAGCCAGGTAATTTCTATATTCATTGGAGAATGCCCCTAATTTCTTCTGGTATTCTGCGATCTTTTTAAGAGTAGTAGTAATGTAAACCACATATCGCGTTTTAAGAGTGCCTGTTTGTACGATAGTCGTTTTAAGAATAGCATAAGGATCAAGGCCACCGACAATGCGTTTTGAATCGGCATCAGCTACAGGTGTTTCATCAATCATGTAGGAGGGATGGTTGTATTTGGTATCGTATAATTCCCACTTCGCCAGTTCGGAAGGGTTTTTCGCTAGCTTGGCAGGCGCCTGGGCGGATGCTGCGTTAAGAAAGGCCGACAGGCAAAATAGGATAGCGAATATTCTCATTTTAATCTTTTAATCCATCCACCTTACCCGGATCGATGGTTTTATATTTTTTGTAAACATTTAAAATAATGGCCAGCGCCACGGCTGTTGTGGCTGCTGCCAGTACAATGGCAAACAGGGCGAACATTTGGCCCCCATTGTTAAAACGGTCGTATTTGCCAAAGGCGACCAGGTTTAAAATAGCCCCGTTCAGCATCAGCTCGATACCGATCAGCACTTGTATTGCATTGCGTTTGGTAAGGATGACATACATGCCCGTGCAAAATAAACCTGCACCCACCATTAAAAAATCCATCAGTGATATCATGAACTCTTCTCCTTTCGTGATAAATGCGCGGCACCCACCAGCGCCATCATTAATAGAATGGATATGGCCTCAAAAGGCAACAGGTAACGGCTCATTAAATTGATGCCGATGTTATTTGTCATTTCATCGCCGGGCGTTACGGCGTTTTTTAGCGTGATGGATTTTTTGATCCATAGCAAATTATTGATGTCGGTTTTAAACAGGATGTTCAGTATCACTACAAAAAATAATACAGCCAGCAGCAATGCAGGTAATTTGCTAATACTGATAAAACGACTGTTTTGCTGCTCCAAAACAGCCAGGTTCTCCTTGCCGGACAGCATGAAAGCGAATAAGATCAACACCAGTATCCCGCCCACATAGATCACGATCTGTGTGATGGCAATGAAATCGGCCAAAGCCAGTACGTACAATCCCGCCAAAGCCATCAGGGTCACGAAGAACATGAAGACGGAGCGCACCACGTTCTTAGTAGCGGCAACAAACACGGCAGATGCCAGCGCGATAAACCCCATCAAATAAAATACAAGCCGGACCATCGTCATTCCCCGCCCTCCTTTTTCTGCATAGCGGCCAGTTTGGCCGCCTGCCTCTCGGCGTTTTGTTTTTCGATCAACTCCCGCTTTTCCGCAGCTTCTTCGGGTGTCATATCCGAGAACTCGTAGGTGAGGTCTTTTAATTCAAATACGCTTTTATCGTATTGATTGGTCATGATGATGCACTCCGTAGGGCATACTATGGTACACAGGCCGCAGTACATACATTTGGCCATATCGATATCAAATTTGGCGGCATATATACGTTTCGGGCTGCCGTCTGATGTGTTACCGATCAATTCAGTTGCTTTTATTTGTTCTATGTCGATGCAATCGACCGGGCATACTTTGGCGCATAGGTCGCATACGATGCAATCATCCATTTCCACTTCAAGCTGGTAACGGCCCACTTCGGGCACGGGCAACTCCTGTTTAGGATATTGGATGGTGTTGGTGCCTTCCAGTTGTTTAAAATAGTTATCATCGCTCACAGATATGACATTCCTTTTCGCATTGGATGCAAAAAGGTGCCTGATGGTGATGGTTAAACCATGCCACGCAGTTGTCAATCCTTTGAGTGTGTTCTTCATTTTGTCTGAACCTTGATTTATATGATTAAATGATTTCCATGATTATATTTTCTCAATTCAACCATTAACCAACCAATCCCACCTAATTAACTAATCTCTATTCTCCAATCTCTAACCTACATCATCCACAACCGCCATATTCCTGATATTAGCATACATATAAATGCCAGGGGTGTTAATATCTTCCAGCATAAATTCATTAGCTGGTCCACCCGCAAACGGGGGAGGGTCCAGCGGATCCACATTTGTACGCCAACCAGTAACAGCACTTTTATGATGGTCCAGAGTACCCCCCAGGCAGCGCCGGTTGTCCAGTCGGCTAAATGTACCGGGCCGATATTTGGCAACGGCGTGTTCCAGGCGCCTAAAAACAAGATCACTCCAACCGTGGATACCAGGAACATCATCGAATATTCGGCCAAAAATACAAAGGCGAACCGCATGCCTGTATATTCGGTATGAAAGCCGGAAACCAACTCTGATTCAGCTTCCGGTATATCAAATGGGGCCCGGTTACTTTCGGCCAGTGATGCGATAAAATAGATCACAAAAGCGATGATCAAATGCGGCGCCCTGAAAATATTCCAGGCCAGGATACCGCCATTTGCAGTAACATCCCATATCCCCAGGAACTTGGTGTTTTCTGAAGATAATATTCCCTGCTGGGCCGATATGGTTTGCAGGTTAAGCGTTTGAGCGATCATCACTACCGAGATAATAGCGAACCCGGCAGGTATCTCGTAAGATATGATCTGCGCTGCCGAACGCATGGCACCCAATATGGAATACTTATTATTTGATCCCCAGCCTGCCATTAAAATACCCAGGGTTTCTATCGACAGGATGGCAAAAATGTAATACAAACCTAAGTTCAGGTTTGAGGGTGCTATACCCGGTGCCCAGGGTATGGCGGCAAAGCCCATAAACACCGCAATGAAAATGATCGCAGGGGCCAGCATAAACAGTAATTTATCAGCCGCTGCAGGTATGATCAACTCCTTGGTTATCAGCTTTAATACATCCGCGATAGTTTGAAGCGTGCCGTATTTGCCCGTTTCTGTGGGGCCAAGCCTGTCCTGTATAAAGGCGGATACTTTGCGCTCAGCATAAACGCCAAACAGGGTGAACAAGCCTGAAAAAGCAAACAGGCCAATCGCGATAGCAAAGTATTTAAGATAAAAGTTCAAGTATCAGTTTGCTTTAGCTGCAAACTTAATAAATGCACGGTAATATTTGGCTGATTAGCTTTAATTAGTTGACTTGTTTGATAGACTAAGTTAAACGACCTATTCCTTCTTCGTTTATAAATATAGCGAAAATCGGCGGGATTATCAAGTGATAGTTCTCCTTTTATTGATTTTATTCTACCTATTACGCTTATGCCTTTTGGTGAGATTAGACTTACGAAGTTTCTAAAACTTCGTAAGTCTGTTAGGAAACTCACTACTCACAACTGCCCATTCACCACTAATATTAATGCAATTTAATGACATTGTAAATTTAGAGTTTCAACATTTAAATTGTAATTTTGCGGCTCGTTCCCAGTCATGAGTGATCAGATAAAACACGAATGCGGTGTGGCATTTATCCGCCTTTTAAAGCCACTGTCCTTTTACCAAAAAAAATACGGCACTGCGCTGTATGGGCTAAACAAGCTTTACCTTTTAATGGAAAAACAACATAACCGGGGCCAGGATGGCGCAGGCGTTGCTACCATTAAACTGGATATTGAGCCGGGTAAAAGATACATCAGCAGGCACCGATCAATGGCTTCAAACGCTGTTGCCGATATCTTTGAGTATATCCAGAAGAAGTTTGCCGAGATACAAAAAGAGCAGCCTGAGAAGATGCTGGATGCCGAATGGCTGAAAGAAAATGTGAGCTTTACCGGCGAAGTTTTACTAGGCCACCTGCGATACGGTACCCACGGTAAAAATAGCATCGAGAACTGTCACCCATTTTTAAGGCAAAATAACTGGCAAACCCGTAACCTGGTTATTGCCGGTAACTTCAACATGACCAATGTTGACGAGCTGTTACAGCAGTTGTATGATTTGGGCCAACATCCGAAAGAAAAAGCCGATACCATTACGGTATTAGAAAAAATAGGGCATTTTATAGATACCGAAAACCAGGGCCTGTTTGACCAATACAAAAGGGAGGGTCTTGATAATAACATGAAGATCAGCAAGCTGATAGCCAATGATATGGATATCGCCAAGATATTGCGCAAATCGGCCAGGAGCTGGGATGGTGGTTATACTATTGCCGGGATATTGGGACATGGTGACGCTTTTGTAATGCGCGACCCGGCGGGGATAAGGCCGGCGTTTTATTATTATAATGACGAAATAGTGGTTGCCGCATCCGAGCGCCCCGCGCTTCAAACCGCGTTTAATATACCTATTGAAGATATTAAGGAGATCAAACCCGGCCATGCATTGATCGTTAAGAAAAATGGTAAGATCACCGAAGATATGATCAGCGAACCTGCGGAGAAAAAATCTTGCTCATTTGAGCGTATTTATTTTTCGCGCGGCAGTGATGCAGATATCTACCGCGAGCGTAAGCAACTGGGAAGATTGCTTTGTCCGCAGATATTGGATGCCGTAAATAATGATATTCCGAACACCGTTTTTTCCTATATCCCCAATACCGCCGAAGTAGCCTTTTATGGCATGGTTGAAGGTATCCATAAATACATCAAAAAGTACCAGCGCGATAAGCTGCTGAATAGAGATGATAAAATTACGGACGAGGAATTAACGGAAGTATTAAGCCTGGCACCGCGTATAGAAAAGATCGCCATCAAGGATGTTAAGCTCCGCACTTTTATAACCCAGGACGCCGACCGCAGCGAAATGGTGGCCCACGTTTATGACACCACTTACGGCCTGATCAACAAAGATGCTGATACTTTAGTGGTGCTGGACGATTCGATCGTACGCGGGACTACACTGAAACAAAGTATTTTAAAGATACTTGACCGCTTAGGGCCTAAAAAGATCGTGGTGGTTTCATCGGCACCGCAGATACGTTTCCCTGATTGTTATGGCATCGATATGTCGCGTATGGGCGAGTTTGTTGCTTTTGAAGCGGCTATCAGCCTGCTAAAAGAGCAGAAAAAAGAAGATATTATCCTTGACGTTTATAAAAAGTGTAAGGATAGCGCCTCGCTGCCAAAAGAAGAAGTTGAAAATTATGTAAAGGCCATTTATGAGCCTTTTACCGATCAGCAGGTATCAGACCGTATCGCACAGATCATCACACCAAAGGAAATAAATGCCGAAGTAAAAGTGATCTACCAAACCCTTGATAACCTGCACAAAGCCTGCCCGGATCATACCGGCGATTGGTATTTCTCAGGAGATTTCCCAACACCCGGTGGCAACAAAGTGGTTAACCGCGCTTTTGTGAACTGGATGGAAGGAAAGAATCAAAGAGGGTATATGTAAGATGGTGAGTAGTGAGTAGTTAATAGTGAGTGGTGAGTAGTCAATAGTCATATAACCTATTCACCACTCACGGCTGCCTATTCGCTACCACTTCTTACCGCTGCTCATTCACCACTCACTATTGACCATTCACCCACTCACAGCTGCCCATTCACTACTCACTACTGCCTGCTCACTATGTGCTGAAACGTGCGAAAACATAATGCGTAACCAGCTTATCAAACAATATCAGAGAGGCTATGATCAGCGCTATGCCTGCAACCGCATTAAGCCGGTGCACAAATTTAACAGATATTCGGTCGCGGAGTTTGTTGGCGTAAAAAGCTTTGGTGGTATCGAGGCCGAACTGAACGATCAGAATGGTGAGGAACATCACCGCTATTTTTAAAGACCGGTTAGGCACGCCGTAGATGTACAGGGTACTTGCGGTACCGATCACCACTGTCCAATGAAACAAAAGGGTAGGATTTAGGATGCACATCAGGAAGCCTTTCAGAAAATAGCCCGTGCGCTTCAACCTGGATGGCACCTTATTATTATAATTGACTTCCGATTTTTTGAAGATGTAATAAAAGCCCAAAGCAAAAAGGATGATACAGCCTATTACGCCTGCATGTTGTTTATCCTGGCTGGAGATATCAAAATACTGGGAACCGAATAATATGGCACCTACAAACACCACATCGCTGGTAACTACGCCCAAAGCCATAGCAACCCCGGCATGAAAGCCTTTTTCGATGCTTGTTTTTATCAATGCAAAGAAGACCGGGCCGGTCAAAAACGTGAGTACTAATCCAATCCCGATTCCCCTAATTATAGCTTCTATCATTAGAATGAAGACTTAGGTTTAATTTGCATAATGCGAAGATGCAATTTTATCTGCTATCCATCCAAACTCAAAATTGGGATTTATTAATTTAAAATAGTATGCCTGTTATTATAAAAAATAATTTATGTTAGTGTTTTATAAACACTCAACCTCCAACCTAAATTAGAAATGGAACAAAACAAAGCAAAAAGCTACGGGTCGGCTTTATATACCCTTATCACGGTATTTTTTTTCTGGGGCTTCTCAGCAGCGTCAAACGGGGTTTTTATCCCTTTTTGTAAGGCGCATTTTCATTTATCCCAATTTGAATCCCAGTTGATCGATTACACTTTTTATGGTGGGTATTTCATAGGTTCATTGGTATTATACTACGCTTCAGAGATAAGCAAAGTTGATATCATGAACAAACTGGGCTATAAAAATGGTATCATATATGGTTTGGTACTATCTGCATTAGGCGCTTTATTGATGATCCCTGCGGTAAATTCAGGCTCGTTCCTGTTTATTTTAGGCTCATTTTTTGTTATCGCATTAGGATTTTCGCTACAACAAACCGCAGCAAATCCGTTTGTGGTTGCATTGGGTTCACCAGAAACTGGTGGAAACAGGTTGAATTTTGCCGGTGGTGTAAACAACTTCGGTACTTTGCTGGGCCCTGCTGCTATAAGCATTATCCTGTTTGGCAGTGCAAGCAAACAATTGCCCGCCGACCAGGTGCAAATATCATCTATCAACAATGCTTACTTAATATTAGCAGGTTTATTTATAGCAGTGGCGATATTCTTTTGGGTATCTAAATTGCCCAAAGTTACCTCGGATGAAAAGTTTGAATCGAGTAAGAAAACCATACTGCCTTTATTCATCATCTTCATAGGCTTTTGTTTGGTGTTTATAGCCAAACCAACCTCGGCAGCTACCGGCATACCAGAATATGTATTTGTTTATTCATCGTTAGTTATTATCCTGTTAACGTTATTCGGCGCGCTGATGGCATCAAGCAAAACCAAAGACGGTTGGGGTGCTATGCACTACCCGCAGTTAATATTTGGTATGATAGCCATCTTTACCTATGTTGGTGTTGAAGTTACTATCCAGAGTAACATGGGCTCGTTGTTAAAAACGAAGGAATTTGGCGGGCTTGAGGCTTCAAAAATAGCGCCTTTCATATCTTTGTACTGGGGCAGCTTAATGATAGGCCGTTGGACAGGGGCTATAGGTGCATTTAACCTCACTAAAAGCACCAAAAATATACTGACAATCGTGGTGCCTTTTATTGCATTTGGAGTAGTATTGACCGTTAACAAGTTCCTAAACGGCCAGGATATTTCCGGCTTCTTTATCTATGCGTTATGTATTGCAGTATTAATAGTTGGCTTCTTTATTGGTAACTACAAACCTGTACGCACGCTTACCATTTTCGGTTTATTAGGCGTTGGTACCATTATTTTAGGCTTATTTACAACCGGTAATGTTGGCTTATTTGCTTTGGTTTCCGGTGGCCTATGCTGCTCGATCATGTGGCCGTCTATCTTTTCGCTGGCTATTGCGGGCTTAGGGAAACATACCAGCCAGGGTTCATCGCTATTGATCATGATGATATTAGGAGGCTCCATTATCCCGCCAATTCAAGGCGTTTTGGCCGATAGATCAGCAACTGCCGTTGCCGGCATGTCGGGCATTCATTTCTCTTATATAGTACCCGTAATTGGTTTTGCTTACCTCGCATTTTTTGCCTGGAAAGCAGGCTCTGTATTAAAGAAACAGGGTATCGATATTGACAACATGGAAGCCTCGGGAGGGCACTAATTCTATTTGTTCATTGGTTCAATAGTTCATTAGTTCATTGGGGCATTTGCGTGTTACTTTGCTACTAATGAACTAATGAGCAAGTGAACTAATGAACTATTTAAATGACCAAACTAAGTTTCGATCATATTTTCATGAACCTGGCAACCGACCTGGCCAAACGCTCACATTGCGTTAAGGCGCAGGTTGGGGCCGTTTTAGCGAAGGATACGCGCATTATTTCTATCGGGTATAATGGCCCACCGGCGGGTACGCACAACTGTGATGAGGAATGGCCCGGAACCGGTTGCCCACGTGATGCACGCGGCAGTTGTTCCCTTGCACTGCACGCCGAAGAAAATGCCATATTATATGCGGTAAAGAATGGGGCCAACCTCGAAGGTGCTACCTTATATACCACCTTGTCGCCTTGTTTGCCTTGTGCAAGGTTGATATTCTCTGCTGGTATCAAACACGTTTATTTCCTCAATTCATATGCTGAATATAAAGGCTTGCCCAGCGATGAAGGGGTCGATTTTCTAAATAGGTTTGGGGTTGGCGCTCAGAAAGTTATTTTTGATGATTCCACCGATTGATCAAGGTTCAGACAAAGCATGTATCTTATCCAAAGCAAACTGCAATTGCTGATCTGGAGTAAGATTAGTATTATCCAATATAATAGCGTCCTCGGCCCGCACCAGCGGACTTTCCTCGCGGGTAGTATCCTGGTAATCACGATGGGCGATATTTTCAAAAACTTCTTCTAAAGTAACATCCGGATTTTTTTCGTGCAGCTCCTTATAGCGTCGTTCGGCGCGAACTTTGGGGTCAGCGGTCATAAATATCTTTAGTTGCGCATCGGGGAATACGGTTGTGCCGATATCCCGCCCATCCATCACGATGTTTTTTGAGCGACCCATGCGCTGCTGCTGCTTTACCATTTCGTGCCGTACTTCGCGCAGGGCTGCAACATCACTTACGTTATCCGATACGGGCATCTGGCGGATCTCGTCAGAAACCTCTTCATCATTTAGGGTGATATGAGTCTGGTAATCGCGCGAATGAAAGTTAAGGTGGATGTTTTTTAACGCTTCGGCAACCTGTGCGTGATCGTGCAGGTCGACATGGTTCCGCAGAAAATAAAGAGTTACGGCCCTGTACATCGCCCCGCTGTCGACATAAATAAAATGAAGCTTTTGGGCTAATGCCTTGGCCAATGTGCTTTTACCGCATGAAGAATAGCCATCAATGGCTATTACAATGTTAGTGCTCATCGGGGAACTAAGGTACAAATTAAGTTTGCAGTTTTTAGTGGGCAGTTTGCATATCAGATTGAAAACTGTTAACTGCCCACCGCCAACTGCAAACTTTCCTTAAATTTGGCCATGAACTTTACTAAAGAAGACTTGCAAAAGGAGGTCAGTTATAAAACCTCAAGAAGCGGGGGCAAGGGCGGGCAAAATGTAAACAAGGTATCCAGTAAAGTTGAATTGCTGTTTAATTTTGATCAGTCGGCGTTGTTTACAGAGGAAGAGAAGCAATTGTTATGGTCCAAATTGCAATCGAGGTTAAATAAGGATAGTAACCTGCAGGTGGTATGCGAAGAGGAGCGGAGCCAGTACCTGAATAAAGAAAAGGCGATAGAAAAACTTATCCTTATACTCACCAGGGCTTTACAGCAACCCAAAATACGCAAAGCAGTTAAGCCCACTAAAGCCATGATTGCTGCACGGCTTGCAAAAAAGAAAATACAATCAGCTAAAAAAGATAACCGGAAAAAGAATTTTGACGATCAATGAAAGCGGTACAATAATGTCACCGTTCCCCATTGGTGCGACTGTACCATCTGTTTCACATCTTTGGTGTGAAATATGACGGCAGCATCCAAAACAAAGCGTTTGCCCGAATAGCCAAGCCCTAATTGATTGCTGAAAACAAAGCGTTCGGGGTCCAACGTTATTTCCATACTATTTGGGTTGTGTGTGCCAAACAGGCTGCCCTGCACGGTAGCATCATAAGCCACTACGTTGAATTGTGGTTTGTAATAAAAAAACAATTCGTGCGGATTTAAACGTGTGTAACCGGCTGATTGGATAGCTGTACTTTGTGTGCTTACAGAATTGAATAATTGATTGAATGTACCCAGGCGAAACATTGGCCCAACACCTGCGCCGGTAAAACCAGTACCCAGGTTGGCGTAGCTTGTTAAGGAAACATCTATCCACGAGCTTCGTGCAAGCAGTTTGTTGTACTCAGCAGAAAGGTTCAGTATAAAGCTATTATCCACCTGGTATTCCCATCCGGTTGGATGGTAAAAGCCAAAATTGTCATGTACAAAGGATTGTACCTGCTTGCCATAAGCATCAGGCCCTACTACACCTATTTGTGCCCCTATTTTTAAATTACTTTCGTCCTTATATAAAAAATTGAGCGTTGAGCCTACATACAAATAAGCGGCAAAAGGGCGGTCTATCAAACTGGGCTGATCTACACCTGCATAGTTGGCAATACTCCCTGTTTGGGGGTTGAATATCTTTTGCCCGGCTTCAAAACCTAATACTTTGTTTTGCAGGTTGCTGCTATTGCTGATCTTTAATGCCCGTCGGTAATAAAGAAAAATGCCATCGGTGTAATACCGGTCAGAGCCTTGTAAGAGGTAGGAGTCATTATCAGTTTGTGCACCGATCTCCTCAGTGTGCGACTGTGCAAAAGCTCCATACCAGCAGGTAAAAGATAGCACGAAGCAAAATATTTTATATTTCATCAGGGACGATTAGGGAAATAATGCCTAAAATAGAAAAAGCCCCGGTAAAACCGGGGCTTTTGTATAGGAAATATTAATTTTTTTATTTGAAAGTGTATCCAACACTTATACCGCCTGCTGGTACAATGCCTTCATCGTAAAGGATCGGCGTAAATGCAATCCTGAAGTTGATCCCTTTGTGTGTAGGCTGGTAACGGTAGCCGATAGTAGCCGTTGCAATGAAGCCCGTTACCTTATCAAATTCCCATTTACTATTGCCCACATTGGTACCGACGGAGTTGAGGAAGGTTGTACCTGCGCCAAACTCGATCATACTACTATGCTGCCCTATGAGGTAATTGACCTGGAAAGGAACTGTCTCAACTGTGTTACCACCAGAGGTGAAAAAACCAACCCCAACACGGTAACCCCAGCCATTACGCTCTTTGTGGAAACGTGTATCATAGTTTGCCGATATTGCAAGACCTGCGCCGCCTACTTCCAGGAACACATTTTTTGCCTGTATCTCGGTTATCGCAGCCGTAGTATCTTTTTGCACTACAGTAGTATCTGATCTTTTAACCAGCGTAGTATCTGACTTTTTAACAAGTGTATCTGTCGCTGCTTTTTTAGTTGTATCTGTTGCCGCTTTCTTAGTGGTATCTGCACTTGCAGAAACGGCCGGATCGGCTTTTGTATCGGTAGTTGCTTTTGTATCAGTAGTTGCTTTTGTATCAGTAGCTGCCGGACTGTTATTGTTATTGGTAGCCGCAGGCGCTGCATTTATTGCTGGGTCCTGTGCCGGGGTTACTGCGGGGGTGCCTGGTTTTTGAACTCCGGCAGAGTCTGATCTTATAGACAATGATGAAGTAGTAGTATCTCTTACCTGGATAACACCGTTGATTCCTTTAGATTCTACCTGTCCCTTTTCGCGGGTTGCGTCCGAAGCATTTTTAACTTCTATCAAACCATCTGTAGGGGGTGCGATAGTAGTTGTTTTAGTAATGCTGGGATCCGGTTTTTTTGCAATTGAAGTATCCGGTTTTGCTGCAATGGTAACATCTGGCGTTTTAGCAAGGGAAGCATCCGGTTTTGCTGCAATAGTAACATCTGCCTTTTTTGCAACCGTATTTTCGGTATTTGCAACGAGAGCAACGTCTGTTTTTTTACTCATATCAGGCGTTGTAGTAAGTGCCGGGTCTGTTTGTTTGATAGCAGTGGCCCCATTTATAACGAGTGTGGTATCCGCCTTTATGATCATGGTACTACCTGCCTTTATAGCCAGGGAAGTATCAGCTTTTATAGCAAAGGATGTATCTCCTTTTTTTGCAAGCGTAGTGTCAGTCGTTTTGGCTGATACTGTGTTGGTTCCAGTGGTGATTTGCGCTTTCAAGCTCAACTGACAAATCAGAAGCGAGAGGAAGATAAGCCTGGTTTTCAAAGTAAAAAGATTATTCATTATAAGTGTATTTATATAACTATTATTAGTTTAGTTATCGCATAATACGTTACTGTGAATCAAAAGGTTTCAGTAGGATACCTAATATAAACAAGAATACCCCTGTTTTATGCAGGGGTATTGATATAAAGCGGGTTAAAATACGGCGATGTTCCTGTCAGTTCATAACAGGTTTAAGGTCTTCATTAACAGTAAGGTCTGTAGGGTTATCGACCTTCTGTTCCAAAAGCGCGAGGTTGATCACTTCGTGCATATCAGTTATATAATGAAATTGCAGATCCTTAATATAGTCTTCTTTAATTTCGAGGATATCCTTTTTATTTGATTTGCTGAGGATGATCTCTTTGATATTAGCGCGTTTAGCCGCCAGTATCTTTTCTTTTATGCCGCCAACCGGTAAAACACGGCCGCGCAGGGTGATCTCACCCGTCATTGCCAGGTGGGGTTTTACTTTACGCTGGGTAAAGGCGGAGGTAAGCGCGGTAAGCATGGTAATACCAGCCGAAGGGCCGTCCTTTGGTGTTGCACCAGCCGGAACGTGCACATGCACATCCCATTGATCAAAAAGTTTTGGGTTGATATCAAAATCTTTTGCGTGGGCCCTTAAATAAGCTAACGCGATGGTGGTTGATTCCTTCATTACATCGCCAAGGTTCCCTGTTAAGGTTAAGCGCCCTTTACCCGGGCTTAAGCTTACCTCAATAAATAAGATATCACCACCTACTGACGTCCAGGCCAAACCCGTTACCACACCGGCCACTTCGTTACCTTCATAAAGGTCCTTATCATATATAGGTGCGCCAAGTATCCTTTCGATATCTTTTTTGCTCACTAACGGGGTATGTGCTTCTTCCATGGCAATGGTTTTTGCCACACCGCGCACTACCGAACCGATCTTTTTCTCCAATGCACGAACACCAGACTCCCGGGTGTAATCTTCAATCAGTTTTTCAAGTACATCATTCTTTAAAGTAACATCCTTGGTTTTTAAGCCATGGGCCTCGCGTTGCTTGGGCACCAGATGCTGTTTAGCGATCTCGATCTTCTCTTCTATCGTATAGCCATTTACTTCAATGATCTCCATACGGTCTAACAAAGCGGGCTGGATACTGCTTAACGAGTTTGCCGTAGCAATAAACATCACGTGCGAAAGATCAAAATCAACCTCCACATAATGGTCGTAAAAGGTGCTGTTTTGTTCGGGATCAAGCACTTCAAGCAAAGCTGATGACGGGTCGCCCCTGAAATCGTTGCCAACCTTGTCAATTTCGTCCAATATAAATACCGGGTTTGCGGCACCTGCTTTCTTAATCGCCTGTACAATCCGGCCCGGCATAGCGCCGATGTAAGTTTTACGGTGCCCTCTTATTTCAGCTTCATCCCGAATGCCGCCTAGTGCCATACGCACATATTTACGGCCCAATGCCTTTGCTATAGATTTACCTAATGATGTTTTACCCACTCCCGGAGGCCCTACCAGGCACAGGATAGGCGCTTTCATATTGTGTTTTAGCTTCAGCACCGCGAGGTATTCAATAATACGCTGTTTTACTTTATCTAATCCAAAATGATCCTTGTCCAAAACTTTCTGGGCACGTTTCAGGTCGAAGTTATCCTTGGTGAATTCGTTCCAGGGTAATTCAAGCAATAGTTCCAAATAATTGATCTGTACGGAATAATCTGCAGCGGCAGGATTGGTCCTCACCAATTTTTCCAGCTCCTTATTAAAATGATCCTTTACTTCTTTGGCCCATTTCTTTTTTATCGCGCGAAGGCGCAGATCTTCTATCTCCAGGTCGGGGCTATTGCCGCCGAGTTCTTCCTGTATGGTTTTTAATTGCTGGTTTAAAAAGTAATCGCGCTGCTGCTTATCCAGGTCCACACGTACCTTGCTTTGTATCTGGTTCTTTAGCTCCAGCATTTGAAGATCAAGGGTGAGATGTTCCAATACCATTTTTGTCCTGTCGTGCAGATTGGGCACTTCAAGCAATTGCTGCTTGGCAGACATATCGGCATTCATGTTCGACGAGATAAAATTGATCAAAAATGAAGTGCTTTCGATATTACGTATGGCGATGCCGGCCTCACTTGGTATGTTAGGCGAAAACTGGATAATACTCATGGCCATATCCTTGATGGACGATACCATGGCCTTGAATTCTTTATCCTCTTTAGGCTTAATTTCCTTAAAGGGGTCAACCGTTGCTTTTATATAGGGATCACTTTGTACTTCTTCCTTTAAGATAAAACGCTTTTTCCCCTGTAATATCACCGTGGTATTACCGTCGGGCATCTGGAGCATTTTTATGATCAGCGCAACTGTACCAACTTTATTCAGCTGACTAAAGGTTGGGTCTTCAATAGCTACATCCTGCTGGGAAACCACCCCGATCATACGTTTTCCCTTGTTGGCGTCGCGTATCAGTTTGATCGATTTGTCCCTGCCTACCGTGATAGGAATAACCACCCCCGGAAATAACACCGTATTGCGCAAGGGCAATATGGATAACACCTCGGGCATTTGTTCATTATTCATTTCCTCCTCATCCTCTGACGACATCAGTGGGAAAAATTCGGAATCTTCGTTTATAATTGGTAAAGCATTTTTAAAATCAAATGGATCAAAACTCATCAAATACCCTTTCTGTTTGTTTAAAAAACGTCATAATGTCAGCCTGTAAAATTACAGTAATAATGCATACGGACAAAAACCGGTATGCAGGAGACGTTATTACTATCGTTCAAGACCTATGCCAAGATGTTATATAATGAAATAACAACTATTAATAATGTATAAACGTATGATTATATGCAATTTACATTAATCGGCCCTTTTTTATACATAAATGCTGAAATTGATAGGAAAGGTGAAAAAACGTCAGCATGATCTTGTCAAGGGGTAAGGATATTATTATACAGATGTTCATAATAAATTAATACGCCGATATAATAATTTAATATAAATCAAGTTAATAACAACATAAGATAAAGTTTATTATTTTTGTTACCGGGACAAAACTTCTTAATGAAACTATCTGCAGCACTGTCTTTTTTGCTTATTTTTTCGCTGGAAACAGCTTTAGCTCAAAATGCTTATTTTAAGTTAGGGCAACAAGCTTTTTTTGACGGAGATTTTAAAACGGCGGTTAATCATCTTGAAAAATCATGTATCATTGATTCAACCAATGCAAGCGCGCTTTGGATGCTCGGTTATTCCTATTACCATAGCGAAAATTATAAAAAATCAATACAAGCCTATACCCGCGTAATTGCGATCAAACCGGCTGATGGTTCTGCTTATTATTACAGAGCAAGGGCGAAAAGTTACCTGGCTAAAGATAACCAACTAACGGATGCCGATAAGGAAAAATATCTTTTAGGCGCAATTGTTGATTTTACCAAGGCAATTGCTGTTGATCCGGGTGATAATGAAAACAATGTTAAATTTTATCAGAACCGTGCCATTGCTTACCGCGACTATGGCGATTTTAAGCTGCAGCCCAATTCGCGCTTTTTTGATAAAAACCGGGGCATCAATTCATTAAAAGCTTCTGTTGCAGATTTTGAAAAGATTTTAGCGGATAACTCTAACAGGCAGGATATTGCCGCGCTGCTTGAAACGTCTAAGAGTAAACTGGCCGCTGCGACCAACACCTCGGTGCACCACTAATTAAACGAACCCCTGATCGTATATTTGTCGGTGCCCATTAATTTTACCCTTTGTATTTTAACAATTGAGTAAAGCGAATCAGGAAAATAGCTTAGTTTTTCAACAGTTTCATACAACTGTAACCTACTTTTTTTAGGATTAGTATTATTGAAAATCAATATCCATTTAATCTTATCCCCTGATTTTTTTATAATAATATCGCGAGTTTTCAACGTCGAGTCTTTGTCTGTAGCCTTGTATATCAGGAAGTCACCCGATTTTTGTACTTTGTAGTTTGCTATACATGCAGGTTTGTTGATATCTGACTCTATGAACATACTTAGTTCAGTTTCCCAATTGGTGATATGTACTTTTTTGGTCTCGGTACTTGCATTATAAACAACGGTTTTAGTGATCAAAGGATTTAGTTTTTTAAGGTGGCCAACTTCGCCCTCGAAATAACCTTTTAGGTCAAAAAAGTCCGCGCCTTTACTACCCTGGCCAACATTAGGTTTACACGATTGGATACAGGATAATAATAAGATCCCCGGTATCAAAAGCTTAAGTCTTTTATATGATAGCTTATACCAATACATCACCGGTCATTTCTTCGGGTATATCCACACCTAATATTTTTAAGATCGTTGGGGCTATATCACCCAGTTTGCCATCTTTTACCTGTTTCACATCAGTATCTATCACTATACAGGGCACCAGGTTAGTGGTATGGGCCGTATTGGGTGAGCCATCATCGTTGATCATGTAATCTGCATTACCATGGTCGGCTATAATGATAAATGAATAGCTATTCTTGATACCGACTTCTACAACCGCTTGTGTGCACTGGTCGGCAGTTTCGGCAGCCTTAACTACGGCATCAAACACGCCCGTATGACCTACCATATCTGTATTGGCAAAATTGAGTACCACAAAATCGGGCCAGCCGCTTTTTAATTCCGGGATGATAGCATCGCGGATACCCTCGGCGCTCATTTCGGGCTGCAGATCATAAGTGGCAACCTTAGGTGATGGTACCAGCAGGCGTTTTTCATTAGCAAACTCTTTTTCCCGTCCTCCCGAAAAGAAAAAGGTAACGTGGGGATACTTTTCAGTTTCGGCAATACGGATTTGGTTCTTCCCGGCGTATTGAAGAATTTCGCCCAGGGTTTTTGTCAGGTCATCCTTTTTAAACACCACCCGCACATTTTTGAATGTTTCATCATAAGTGGTCATGGTGATATAATACAAATTAAGTGGATGCATATTTTGCTCCGGGAACGACTTTTGGGTTAATGCCTGTGTAATTTCGCGCCCGCGGTCGGTCCTGAAATTAAAGCAAATCACCACATCCTCATTTTTTATTACCGCGATCGGTTCACCGTTTTCATTGGTCATTACTATCGGGTCAATAAACTCATCGGTAACACCTGCATCATAAGATTCTTTTATCGATGCCAATATATCCTGAGAATGTTTTCCTGTGCCGTTAACCATCAGGTCATAAGCTTTTTTAACCCTTTCCCAACGGTTGTCCCTGTCCATCGCATAATAGCGCCCTATGGCCGAGGCCAGTTTAAAAGGGGTATTGCTGATATGATCCTCCAGTTCGCCGATAAACTTTATACCCGAATTAGGGTCAGTATCGCGCCCGTCCAAAAAGGCATGGATATAAACTTTTTCTAAATTAAATTCACCGGCTGCATCGCACAAGCCTTGCAGGTGCCTGGTGTGGGAGTGTACCCCGCCATCAGATACGAGGCCGATAAAATGTACATCCTTATTATTCTGTTTAGCGTATTCAAAAGCTTCCTTTATTACTGGGTTGGTCACAAATTCGTTATCGTCAACCGCCTTATGGATACGGCCCAGCTCCTGGTACACAATACGGCCTGCGCCTAAATTCATGTGCCCCACTTCTGAGTTGCCCATTTGCCCGGCGGGTAAACCAACCGCTGTGCCTGATGCTTCTAATTTCGAATTTGGGTATTGCTGCAGCATTGAATCAAAGAAAGGTGTATGGGCTGCTACTATCGCGTTCGACTTGTCATTACGGCCATATCCCCAGCCGTCAAGGATAATAAGTACTACTTTTTTCTGTTTTTCCACAATGCAAATATAAAGGCAACGTTTTAAGATTGGTGAGCGTTTAACATTAATAGTTAAAATATTGCTAAGTTTTATTCCCGGTCGGTTAAGTTTTGGTCAATATGAAGCTACTTTACTTGTTTTTGCTGATACTGCCCTTGTCTTTTGTATTCACAATTGCCGGCGACCCTATTGATAAAACCGCCGGACTGATCAAATCAGGTAATATTCATGAGTTATCCCAGACCTTTTCCCCAAACGTTGAACTGACCGTTATGGGTGAAGGTGATGTTTATCCAAAAACGCAGGCAGAGCAGATATTGACAGATTTTTTTAAACGTAATCAGCCACGATCATATAGGATGCTCCACCGCATTACTTCAAATGCTAATTATCGCTTCGCGGTGCTCATTTTGACAACGTATAATGGGGTGTATCGCATTTCATTCTCCCTCAAAAAGAATAAAGAGGAATTTGAACTCAATGAGTTACGCATAGAGGGCGAAAAAACAAATTAATCGCCAATTGTTGTTACTTTTGATGCGAAAATATCAAAGGTTTGGATAAACAAATTATACACCAATTTATTGCCAATGCTTTAGCCGAAGATGTTGGCGACGGCGATCACACCTCACTGGCAACTATTCCGGACGGTACCATTGGCAAAGCAAAATTATTAGTAAAAGATGATGGGATATTGGCCGGTGTTGAACTGGCCCTCGAAATATTTCATGAGGTTGACCCTAATCTGAAAGTGACCGTTATGCTCAATGACGGCGCACTTGTTAAGCCAAAAGATATTGCGTTGGAGGTTGAAGGCGATGCCCAAAGCATTCTAAAAGCCGAGCGCCTGGTGCTCAATTGTATGCAGCGCATGTCTGGCATCGCGACAAAAACACGCGAGATCGTTGATCTTTTAAAGGGGACAAATACCAAAGTGCTGGATACCCGCAAAACCACACCCGGGATGCGCTACCTGGAGAAATGGGCGGTAAGGATAGGCGGTGGTGTTAATCATCGCTTTGGGTTGTATGATATGATATTGATCAAGGATAATCATGTGGATTATTCGGGAGGTATCCGCCAGGCTATAGAAAACACTCACGCTTACCTGGAAGCCAATAATAAAAAATTAGCTATTGAAATTGAGGTGAGAAACCTGGAAGAACTGGAGCAGGTTCTGCAAACAGGCGGCGTTAACCGGATATTATTGGATAACTTTAACTTTAATGATCTGTGCCAGGCGGTAAATATGATCGAGGGGCGGTATATTACGGAGGCATCAGGCGGGATAACCATCGATAATATACGCCAATATGCGGAGTGCGGTGTGGATTATATTTCGGTAGGGGCCTTAACCCATTCGGTAAAAAGTTTAGATCTTAGCCTAAAAGCTATTAAAGAATAATGAGTATAGTAGTTAGTGTAGTATCATTTTATTAATATTGTGACGGAATGATCAATATCAATTCAATCTCAATATTAATAGTTGCTTATTTGTGTGGATCGATCCCTACAGCGGTATGGATCGGGAAGGCGTTTTACGGGGTTGATGTGAGGGAATACGGGAGCGGTAACGCTGGGGCCACCAATACCTTCAGGGTGCTGGGCAAAAAGGCAGGCATCCCGGTAATGCTAATCGATATACTGAAAGGATTTACAGCAACCAGCCTGGTTGTTTTTATAGGGGTTTCCACCACCGGGGGAAATCATTTGCAAATAAATTACAAATTAGCTTTAGGCATAGCCGCTGTTATGGGCCACCTGTTCCCTGTGTTTGCAGGTTTCAGGGGCGGCAAGGGTATCGCCACATTATTTGGAATGGTACTGGCGGTTAATATGGATGCTGCATTGTTGTGTGTGATCGCCTTTATTATTGTATTGCTCATCACCCGTTATGTATCGCTTAGCTCTATTACAGGGGGCTTTGCTTATCTGATTGGGGTAACTTTTTACTTTAATGAAGATACCAATAACCTGGTAGTTATCTTCGGTATGTGTATCTGCCTGCTCATATTGGTGACCCACCAAAAAAATATAGAGCGTTTGCTTAAGGGTAAGGAATCCAAAGTAAACTTGTTTAAACGCAAGGAAGCTTAATATACCATCCCATACAATCAGCAAATCCAAATGGCCAAAACAAAATTTCTTCAGGCAGAATGGAAAAACCTGCTGATGCTTAATTATGAAGTTGATCCTGCTATTTTAAAGCCTTATTTACCACCAGGCACCGTGCTTGATCTGTGGGAAGGAAAGGCTTTGGTAAGCATGGTTGGCTTTATGTTTTTGGACACCCGTGTTTTAGGAATCAAATGGCCATTTCACGTGGATTTTGAAGAAGTCAACCTACGCTTTTATGTAAGGTATTTTGATGGGGAAGAATGGAAACGTGGCGCAGTATTTATAAGCGAAATTGTGCCCAAACCCATGATCTCGCTTATTGCCAACAATTTATATAAAGAGCATTACAGCGCTATGCCTATGCGCCATTCTATTAATCAACTACCGGAAGGACAAACCCAATATTTATACGAATGGAAACTGGATGGGCGATGGAACCGGTTGGGTGGTACAATAGGCAAGTTGTCTGCAATAGAACCGGGCAGCCCCGAAGAATTTATTTTTGAGCATTACTGGGGATATAACAAAACAAGCGAGACAACTACCAATGAATACCAGGTTGAGCATATCCGGTGGAATGCCGCGCAAGTGACCAATACTATATTTGATGCAGATATTGTAATATTTTATGGTCAGGAATTCGAGCCGTATTTAAATGTTAAACCTTACTCGGCATTTTTCGCTGACGGATCGGAAGTTGTGGTCAGGGCAGCAGGAAAGATTTATCATAACCCAGCACTTCCAATATTGCCTGTGCTTTAAGCAGGCATTCCTCATATTCATTTTCGGGTTTGGCATGGTAGGTAATGGCGCCGCCTACCTGGAACGAGAGATATTTATCTGTTGCATTGTACAGCAGTGTGCGGATCACCACATTAAAATCAAAATCGCCATCCGGACTAAAATAACCAATAGCACCTGAATAAACGCCCCGTTTACTACGCTCATATTGCTCCATCAGGCGCATCGAACTGATCTTGGGTGCGCCCGTCATGCTGCCCATCGGGAAGGTGTTTTTGATGGCCTGTACGGCTGTTACATCCTCCCTAAGCTCGCATACAATGGTCGATATCATTTGATGTACTTGTTTGAAACTGTATATGCCGAAAAGTTCCTCAGTGCTTACAGTCCCGGCGGTAGCCGACCTGGTCAGGTCATTACGCACCAGGTCAACGATCATTACATTTTCCTGTAGTTCTTTCGGATGACCTCTCAGCTTTTCTATGGCAGCTTTATCATCCTGCGTATCATCATATCTTTTCGCAGTGCCTTTTATGGGTTGGGAAATGAGTTTATTGCCTCTTTTTGCCAAAAAACGCTCGGGCGATGCGGAGAGGATGTATTTATCATTCAGCTTAAAAAATGCGGTGAATGGATTAGGGGAAATAGCATTCAGTTTTGAAAAAATGCCCTGTGGGTCGATAACTGCACCCTCTGCAAAAAACTCCTGGCAAAAATTGGTGACGTAAATATCGCCCCGGTTAATATGTTCCTTTATTTTGATTACGGTATCAATGTATTCCTCTTTGCTGAAACGGGAGCTTAATTGAATAGGGTGAGGTATATCATCCGTCCTCACAACTTGTATTTGTATATCGTCAAATACTTTTTCAGGCTGATTGGAAATGATCTCAACCTCTCCATCTTTGATTAGGATGAGATGCTCGGGCACAAAAAAATACAGATCAGGGAAATTCAGGTGATCGGGATTGCCAGATGCGAGGTTTTCTACCTCATTTTTCAAATCGTAGGTGAAAAAGCCGGTTATCCAACCCGGATTACGTTGACGAAACGTTTCTAATTCATCAAATGCAGAACCTGTCTTTAGGGTAATTTCCTCTTTAACGCCTACTGCCAGCAACAGATCGAACTTGGAATACTGATCCCTGAAATTATTGGAATCCAGATAACAAAACACATCAAACGAGGATGCCCATTGCAATACTTTTGGCTTAAAATCCGGCAGATCGTTAATAGGTATTACCACGGTGTAAAAGTAATCATTAAACGGAAAAGGCCCCGGTTTACCAGGGCCTTCTTATTATTTTATAAGGATATTGATCAATGTTAATGCAACACCAAAGTTTGCTTGCGGTCGGGCCCTACGGACAGGTACTTAACCGGAACATTTAATTCAGCTTCTAAGAAATCGATATATGATTTCAATTTGGCCGGTATTTGCGAAAGCTCGGTAATGCCGGTCAGATCTTCGTGCCATCCATCAATTTCTTTTAGGATAGGTTCAGGGCTTACCGAACAAATATCATAAGGCATGTAATCTATTTTCTCGCCCAGGTAATTATAGTGGGTGCAGGCATATATTTTATCAAACCCGCTTAAAACATCGGCTTTGGTCATTACCAATTGGGTTACGCCGCTTAGCATAATGGCATATTTTAAAGCAGGCAGGTCGATCCAACCGGTACGACGAGGCCTGCCGGTTGTAGCGCCAAATTCATGGCCAATGCGACGCAGTTCTTCGCCGGTCTCATTGTCCAGTTCGGTAGGGAAGGGGCCACCACCAACACGGGTGCAATAAGCCTTAAAAATACCGATCACATCGCCGATCTGACGTGGAGCAACACCCAAACCCGTGCAAGCGCCGGCAGCGGTAGTATTAGATGAAGTAACAAAAGGGTATGAACCGAAATCAATATCCAGCATAGCACCCTGGGCGCCTTCGGCTAAAACTTTTTTGCCTCTTTTAAGGTAATCATTTACAAAATGCTCCGAATCCACTAACTCGAATTGTTTGATAAACTCTATCGCTTCAAAAAATGCCTGCTCTTTTTCAGAGAAATCAGGAACTTCGCCATAAAGTGCATTCAGCATGGAGATATGCTTGTCAGCTAATTTTTGATACTTGTCTTTGAAATCCGCCAGGGTAACATCACCAATACGCAAACCATTGCGCCCGGTTTTGTCCATATAGGTTGGCCCGATACCTTTTAAAGTCGAACCAATTTTACCTTCGCCCATTTTCTTTTCAGAAGCGGCATCAAGCAGTTGATGCGTAGGCAATATCAGGTGTGCTTTTTTAGCGATAACCAGGTTCTTTTTGGCTAAAAGATCATGACCTGCAGCCTTCAGCTTATCTATTTCCTTTTTTAGCGTAATGGGGTCTATTACCACACCATTGCCAATCAAATTCATGGTATTATTAAAAAATATACCTGATGGAATAGTGTTCAATACAAACTTTTTCCCGTCAAACTCTAAGGTATGCCCGGCATTTGGTCCGCCCTGGAAACGTGCGATCAGGTCATAATCCGCGCTCAGTACATCAACAATTTTTCCTTTACCTTCATCGCCCCACTGGAGGCCTAATAATACGTCAACAGCCATTAATTTCTAATATTTCTATAATAATCGTCAAATGCTTCTATGATGGTTGTCTTTACATTTTCCCAAGTCATCCCATCTAAAGACTCGGGCTCAATAGTATCTTCAGCATCAGTAAAATAAATAGCCGATCTGATGACTGCAAAGGTATCATCATAATTATATCTATCATGATAAAACTGAAAAAGTTCTGCAAATGAATATTGCTGCAATAATTTAGCAATATCCCAGAAATCCTTTTTTACTCCTCTGCCTTTAACAGCATTAAGTTTCAAAGCTATTAAATCTTTGGTATCAGCAAATGGAATAGTATCTATTATTTGTACCGGGTTTAGAAACGGGTCTCTAACCGAAACAAAATCAACTTTCACATTTTGAATAACACATTGATAAATGGATTTACTCCTATCATTTGTAGTTGTAACTTTACCGAAGTTGTCTTCGAGAGCCGAAACCAAAATATCTTTTTCGAGTGGCTGGTCAGTAAATAAGTCTAAGTCGATAGATTTTCGATGGCCAAATAGTAGCGAAAGCGCTGTGCCACCAACTAGCCTGAATTGTTTTAATTCAGGCAATGCAACCATCCTTTTTAAAAGTCCCAGTGTGGCCGGTTCAACTGTTTCTTCTCGTAACATTTAAAATCGGTTGGTTTAACCTTGAATAATGTACAGCAAAAATTTATACTTATATCTGATAGCCAAAGCGCTTGCAATGCCAAATCACGTACTCTTTCGAAACCATAAAACCGCAGTAGATTATTGAAGTCTTCTATTTTTCCTCGCTCGATCACTTTTTCAACCACGTGCCGCGCATTCTTCTCATAGTCGATCTTATCCATATCAACATCCCAGAATGCCTGCTTGCTTAAAACCGGTTTATCCATTGCCTTATGCTTTTCTATCACAAAAACCCGCCTTAAGTTTTTCACAATTTCCGTAGAGATTTAACGAGTGATGGTTGATCTCAAATTTCAATAAGCCGCCCATCATACTTTGTATTTGCTGTATGCGAGGGTCGCAGAATTCAACCACTTTGCCGCAGTCGAGGCATATAATATGATCATGTTGTTTATAGCCGTATGATTTCTCAAACTGGGCCATGTTTTTGCCAAACTGGTGTTTAGTTACCAAATCACACGATACCAATAGTTCCAGCGTGTTATAAACCGTTGCGCGGCTCACCCTGTATTTTTTATTTTTCATGTGGATATATAATGATTCCACATCAAAATGGTCGCTGCGTGAATAGATTTCTTCCAGTATGGCAAAACGCTCGGGGGTTTTCCGGAGATTTTTATTTTCGAGATAAGCCTCGAAAATCTTTTTAACCATGACTATGGTTTCCTGTGGCATGTTGTATTATTAAAGGGTCAAAGGTATTAATTAGTTTGGAGTTTATTAAGTTGATTGAGTTGAATAAGTTGGATTGGGTTGATTGGTTTAAAAAACTTAATCAACTCAGTCAGCCACTTAACTTAATCAACTATCATCAAGATGCTTTCTCAATAGCCGAATCAAAACGGTTTACGGAGGTTACCCCTTTTACCATTTTCAGTCTTTTTACCAGGCTCTCCAAATGCTCAGTATCGTTCACATATACCATTATAGAGCCTTCAAAAATGCCATTATCGCTATCAACAGTTATAGAGCGCATATTTACCTTAAAGTCGTTGGATATAACTGTGGTTAATTTATTGATCAACCCCACATCATCAATACCCGTAATTCTTAAGCCGGTTAAAAATGCAAGTTCCTGCTGGTTGGTCCATTTTGCTTTTACTATGCGGTAGCCGTAGTTGGCCATCAGCTTGGCCGCATTGGGGCAATTTGTGCGGTGTATTTTTATACCATCGCTTACCGTAATGAAACCAAACACATCATCACCGGGGATAGGATTGCAGCAGTTGGCCAGTTTATAGTCTATCTTTTGCATATCCTCGCCAATAAGCAGCATATCGCTGTCCTTGGCTTTAATACTGCGCAAAAGGCTTTGCACCTGTTCGCCCTCTATTTTATCCTGTGGCTTGTTCTCAATTACTTTTTCTGATGCCTGGTATTCTTTCAGGTCTTTCATGTCTATAATGCCTTCGGCGACATTATAGAACAGGTCCTGGGTAGATTGGAGCTTGAAGTAATAACTCAGCTTATGGATGTTCTCGGAGTTGTAAGTGATCTTTAATGATTTCATCTTACGCTCCAAAATCTCCTTGCCGTTATCAGCGATCTTCCGTTTTTCTTCTTTCAGGGCCGATTTTATCTTGGCTTTTGCTTTGGCAGTTACCACTATATTCAGCCAGTCTTCCTTAGGCGTTTGCTTGCTCGAGGTAATTACCTCCACCTGGTCGCCATTTTGCAGCTTATAGCTTAGCGGTACCAGCTTATGGTTCACTTTTGCGCCGATACAACTTGCGCCTACATCGGTATGTATTTCGAAAGCAAAATCAAGTGCGGTAGCATTTAACGGTAACTGGATAAGCGCACCCTTAGGTGTAAAAATGAATATCTCGTCCGAAAACAGGTTCATTTTAAAATCATCCAGAAAATCCAGCGCATTGGACTCAGGGTTTTTCAGCATATCGCGTACTTTTTGCACCCATTGGTCAAGCCCGCTATCGCTTGATGACTCCTTGTATTTCCAGTGCGCGGCAAAACCTTTTTCAGCTATCTCATTCATCCTTTTGGTACGTATCTGCACCTCAACCCATTGGCCGCGGGGACCCATTACGGTAGTGTGAAGCGATTCGTATCCATTAGCTTTTGGGGATGATATCCAGTCGCGCAGACGGTCGGGATTTGGGCGATAAAGATCAGTAACTATCGAATAAGCCTTCCAGCACTCTGATTTTTCAGTATCGGGCGTGCTATCCAATATGATCCTGATGGCAAAAAGGTCATATACCTCTTCAAAAGGGATAGCCTTTTTCTTCATCTTATTCCAGATGGAATGGATGGATTTCGGCCTGCCAAATACATCGGCATGTAAACCTTGTCCCTCTAATACTTTTTTTAGCGGCTCAATAAAATCCCTGATAAATTTCTCGCGTTCCGCCTTTTTCTCGTTCAGTTTATTTTTGATGAACTGGTAGGTCTCGCGTTCCATATACTTCATGGAAAGGTCTTCCAGCTCAGATTTTATGGCATACAAGCCCAATCGGTGTGCAAGCGGGGCATACAGGTAAACTGTTTCAGATGAAAGCTTAAGCTGCTTATCGCGCGGCATAAACTCCATCGTGCGCATATTGTGTAGCCTGTCGGCAAGCTTGATCAATATCACCCTTACATCATCGGCAAGGGTAAGCAGCATTTTACGGAAGTTCTCGGCCTGTAAGGAGCTATTGGTATCAAAAACGCCCGATATTTTGGTTAAGCCATCAATGATCATGGCTACCTTTTTTCCGAATTCCCTTTCAATATCCTCGAGTGATACGGCAGTATCCTCCACCACATCATGTAATAGGGCACATACGATAGAGGTGGTTCCCAAACCTATTTCTTCAGCAGCGATCTGTGCTACGGCAATAGGATGGTATATATATGGTTCGCCCGATTTGCGGCGCATATCCTTATGGCTTTCCAGGGCCATATCAAAGGCTTTGCGTATCATGCGCTTATCACCCTTTTGCAAGGTTGACTTACTGGCACGCAGCAAAGCACGATATCTTTTCAGTATCTCATTCTTTTCGGCTTCTATATCTATCACTAAATCTTTCATGGTCAAATCCGCGTATAATATCATTAACTTGCAACAAATTATTAAATTGCAGGTTATTATTTAAATACCAAAGAAATTGCGTTAATTTTGTAGTACGTAAAATTATGAAATTTATTGGTTTTCTTTTACTGTTTTGCTGTAGCCTGGGAGTTGTAAAAGCCCAGGAAAAGCAACCCCGTCCAATACAACTTGGCAAAAATGATACCCTAAGAACTTATGTCACACTTTTGGACGGTGAACTGACACCAATGATCGTAACTGAGGAGGTCAAGATCGTTGATGTAAGGATATTTAAAAGCAAAGCCGAACGTGATGATTATAATCGTTTAAGGTATAACATCTATAAAGTATTGCCTTACGCCAAGTTTGCTGCAGATAGATACCAGCAATTGCAGCGCGACCTGGCAACTACAGCTGATAAAGGCAAGCAGAAGGAAATGATAAATGCTTGCGAAACACAAATAAAAGACCTGTTTAAACGCGAAATAGAGAATCTGACAATTAGTCAGGGAGAAGTGCTAATTAAACTGATAGACAGGCAGACAGGAACTACAAGCTATGATATGGTCAAAGATTTGAAAGGCGGTTTAAAAGCATTTATGCTGCAATCCGTTGCACGTGTTTTCGGCCATAATCTAAAGGAAACGTATGACCCTTATGAAGAGCGCGATATCGAGTCTATTCTTCAGCAGGCGGGGTACTATTCCTCTAACAATTAGTAATGAATAATAACAGCATCTACCAGTTTAACATACAACAGTTAAACGGTGAAGAACTCAACTTATCCGAATATAAGGATAAGGTACTTTTGATAGTAAACACCGCTTCTCAGTGTGGTTTTACCCCTCAGCTTAAAGATTTATCAGCATTAAAGAACGAATTTAAAGACCAGGATTTCGAGATACTTGCTTTTCCGTCGAACGATTTTGGCGGGCAGGAACCCCTCGAAGGTCATGAAATAGATGCGTTTTGTGAGAATACAGGTGTTAATTACCCGGTTTTTGAAAAAATAAGAGTAAGAGGGCCTTATGCCGATCCTTTGTACAAGTTTTTGGCTGAGAAAAAACAAAACGGTAAACTGAATTCTGCTCCAAGATGGAATTTTCATAAATACCTGATCAGCAAAGCGGGCCTGGTTACCGATTTCTTTTATCCGTTCACCAAGCCAACTTCTTCCAAGATCAGGAAAAAGATAGCACGTTTACTGTCTGCTGGCCATTAATTCCATTTCATATATGCTTAAATTAGACATATTGGTTTTGCCTGTTCACCCGGATGATGCGGAATTGGGTTGTGCAGGCACTGTTTTAAAAGAGATCGCAAACGGCAAAAAGGTGGGTATTGTTGACCTTACCCGAGGCGAGTTAGGTACAAGAGGATCAGCCGAGATCCGTGATCAGGAAGCCGCTGCCGCCGCCAAAATACTCGGGCTTGCGGTCAGGGATAATCTTTCTTTACCTGATGGTTTTTTTGAAAACACAAGAGATTACCAGTTAAAGGTGATCGAAGTAATACGCCGTTACCAGCCCGGCATAATTATCACCAACGCTTATCATGACCGTCACCCGGACCATGGCAGGGCAAATGAATTGGTGGAATCCGCTGCATTCCTATCCGGTTTGCGAAAAATTGAAACCAGCTATAACGGACAGGCACAGGAAGCATGGCGGCCTAAATTGGTATTGCATTTTATACAGGATAACTATATTAAACCGGATATATTGGTGGATGTGACCGATCATTGGGATAAAAAAATAGAAAGTGTCCGTGCTTACGGCTCGCAGTTTTTTAACCCCGAATGGCAGGATGAACCTCAAACCTATATATCATCACCCGAATTTGTACAGGTCGTTGAGGCAAGGGCACGTGAATTTGGAAAAAGCATCGGCGTGAAATTTGCTGAAGGCTTTACTTCAAGGAAGATCTTAGGAGTGGATAGTGTATTTGATCTTAGATAATCCGTAAATTTAAGAGAGACGCAAAGTATTGCGTCTCTACGGAAATTAGGCTTTTACGTATTCAAAACGATTATTATCATTGCTTCTTTCTCTTCTCAGTTTGTTTTCCTTTGCCAGTTTTAAAAGTATGCCTGACAGTTCGGAAGTTTTAAAATCCGAAGAGAAATTATCTTTACAATAGTCGGCAATATCAGATATGGAATGCCTGCTGGTAAAGAAATCAGTTGATAATAATTGATTCAGGATCTTAGTTGCACCTGGTTTTTTACGGCCTTGCGAAAGGTTATCATCCTCATCACCAGATCTTTGCTTGCGGCCCTTCTTGCTAAAAGTATCTGCTCCTTCAGCTTCACTTTTCTCCGATTCTATGATCGCGTCTAAAAAACGGTCGATGATCTTTACTTGTACAGCTTCAGACCGGAATGAATTAACAACTTCAGATATCTCTAATAATTGCTTTTTTAATTTTTCTATATGTTTGCTCATAATCGCTACCAATACCCCATCAAAGAATATATAAATGCAAAATTAAACACTATAATAATTAAAAATATTGCCTATTGTGGTTAAAAAATAGTATATATTAATATATAGATAGTTTATAAACGTAAACAAGGAATTATAGTATGTAGAACACAAAAAAAGCACCTGTTGTTTGTACAAACAGGTGCTCTGTAGCGAAAATATTACATTCTTATTATAATATGCCTAATATTTTTTCAAGGATGCTGAGACCTTCGTCAATATGATCTTTATCCATAATAAGAGCCGGTCTGAAACGTATGGTTTGGCTGCCGCAACCAAGGAACATCACGTCCTTTTTCATGCCTTCTTTTACAAAGCTATCCCGTTGGGCTTTATTTTGAAAATCAAATGCGGTTAGTAATCCTTTGCCCCTTACATTGCTGATCATGGAGTTCTTTTCAGCGATCTTTAATAATTCGTTTTGCAGGTATTCGCCCACGGTCGCTGCATTTTCGCACAAGTTATCTTCTTCAATGATCTCCATTATTTTGGATGAACGCACCATATCTACCAGGCTGCCGCCCCATGTTGAATTGATACGTGATGATACATGAAATACATTATCTTCAATCTCATCAACCTTTTTTCCGGCCAGGATACCGCATACCTGCATCTTTTTACCGAAAGCCAATATATCAGGACGGGCGTTTTCGCCAAAGTGCTCGTGGCACCAGAACTTGCCTGTAAGCCCTACACCGGTTTGCACCTCATCATAGATCAGCATAGCTTCATTCTCATCAGCCAGTTGCCTCAATTGCTCCAGGAACTCCTGCCTTACATGGTTATCGCCGCCTTCAGATTGTATGGGTTCAATAATGATGGCGCAAATGTCATCCTTATTCACCTCAAACGCTTTTTTGATCTGCGAAATGGATAATTCTTCCCTGTTTAACAGATCCTCGTGGTTACTATCTGAATAGGGGAAATTGATCTGCGGAAAGGAAACCCTTGGCCAATCAAACTTGGCGAACCATTTTGTTTTAACTGGAAGTGTATTGGTTAAGCTTAATGTATAACCGCTTCGCCCATGAAAAGCATGCTCGAAATGCAACACCTTGAATCCTTTTTCTTTAGTATAGCCTTTTGCAAAGTTTTTCTGCACTTTCCAATCCATAGCCACTTTAAGGGCATTTTCAATCGCCAACGATCCGCCGGATATAAAAAAGGCATGGGGCAGGTATTCAGGTATGCCCACCCTGTCAAACGTCTCCACAAACTGGGCGTATTGCGCAGTGTAGATATCAGAGTTGGAAGGGTTGGTGAGCGCCGCAAGCATCAAGTTCTTTTTGAACTCTTCATCATTAACCATTTTAGGGTGATTATAGCCTAAAGGGACTGAAGCAAAGCAGGTAAAAAAGTCGAGGTAGGTGCGTTTATGTTTGGCATCATAAATATAAACGCCTTTGCTTTTTTCCATGTCAAAAGTAAGGTCGAAGCCATCGGCAAGGATATGTTTGTTTAGCGTATCCTGTACATTTTCTGGAGCAACTTTTAGGTTATACATATGCAGTTTGATTTCTACAAATCTACTAAAAAGTGCTCAGAAACAACAATTTAAGCCGTTTTTGAACCGATTGACGAAAAAGTAACTTTAAATTGTTTAAAGTTGGTTTTTGGACTAAACCCGAAAATAGTTTTCAGGAATTTACTTGAAAATCTTTTTAGAGAGCAGTGATTTTCGGCGCGAAATGATTAGATAAACTTCCCCTTCATCCCCAATAAACCCCAAATTCCCCCGGTATGGATAACCAGTATTCGGCTACCGGTGGCGAAGTGTTTTTTTTCGATAAGATCGTATAGGGCATATAACATTTTACCCATATAAATGGGCTCGATCAATATCCCGGTCGAGGCTACAAACTGTTTCACAAATTCAATCAATTCATCAGTCACTTTGCCATAGCCCCCAAAGTGGTATTCGGTGTGTAATTGATATTCCGCTGGCTCAGTTAAAAAATGGTCAATGTCATTTCTTAAAAATTCACCCTTCTTCAATACCGGTACTCCGTGAAACTGTGTTTTAAACTGATGTTGGGCAATGCCGTTAATAATGCCCGCTGCAGTTGTTCCGGTGCCGCAGGCGCAGAAGATATGGTCGTAACGGTCAGTTAGCTCATTAATCAATTCACTGCAGCCTTTAGCCGCTAATGGCGATGCACCGCCTTCGTCAATAAAAAAGGCATCGGGATAATCAGAAAAATGTTTGCTAAATAAGGCCGATTTATCACGATAGCTTTCACGGTCGGTAAATATTAAGTTCATGCCGTGTAAGCGGCATAGGAATAAGGTGTCGTTATTTACTTCTTCGCCACGCACAAATCCTGTCGACTTAAAACCAAACTTTGCTGCCGAAGCAGCAGTTGCCAGTAAATGATTAGAATAAGCCCCGCCAAAGGTGACCAGGTGGGTTTTGTTTTCGGTTTGCGCCT
Organism: Bacteroidota bacterium; assembly: GCA_013286565.1. Classification (GTDB taxonomy): domain Bacteria; phylum Bacteroidota; class Bacteroidia; order Sphingobacteriales; family Sphingobacteriaceae; genus Mucilaginibacter. Next base: position 3,163 of record JABDFM010000007.1, on the reverse strand, counting down.
GTTTTAACAGATATTTTAATTTGCGCCATTTATTGCCTGATATAATGGGATGGATCATATCGTCACGCTTGATGAAAACTTTTAAACCGTGTTCATCAAATAGTTTATCCTGGATTTGATGAACAGGGCTAAAAATCTCGAAATCTATATTCATCCGGTAAATTTAAAACAAGTATTTATCAATCATCACGCTAATGAAAAAACGATTACTTTTGCCCTAATGATAAACCCGGAAGAGTTATTAGAGCAGGAAGAACAGGATCTATATGAACACCTGCGGATAATAGTTGATAAGGGTCAATCGTTGTTGCGCATCGATAAATTTTTGATGACGCGCGTTGAAAATGCTTCACGGAATCGTATTCAGAATGCGATTGAACAGGGAAACGTACTGGTTAACGATAAACCAATAAAGGCGAGTTACAAGGTTAAACCCCAGGATGTTATTTCGGTTGTGCTGCCGCATCCGCCGAGGGACACCGAAGTTTACCCTGAAAACCTGCCGCTGAATATTGCTTATGAGGATGATGATGTGCTGGTGGTGAACAAAGCAGCCGGAATGGTGGTGCACCCCGGTTACAATAATTATACAGGTACTTTGGTAAACGGCCTGGTTTACCACTTTCAGCAATTGCCCACCTTGCCGGGTAATGATGGCAGGCCAGGTTTGGTCCACCGTATTGATAAGGATACTTCAGGCTTGTTGCTCATCAGTAAGAACGAACGTTCCATGACCTATCTTGCCCGCCAGTTTTTCGATCATACCATCACCCGTAAATATCTTGCCTTAGTTTGGGGCGATATTGAGCAGGACGGGACAGTAACGGGTTATATCGGGCGTAGTGTGAACGACCGCCGGGTAATGTCGATCTATGACGACCCGGAAAAAGGAAAATGGTCCGTAACGCATTATAAGGTTTTGGAAAGGTTGAACTATGTAACGCTGATCGAATGTCAACTCGAGACCGGCCGCACACACCAGATCAGGGCGCACATGAAACATATTGGGCACCCATTATTCAGCGATGCAGCTTACGGGGGCGACAAAATATTAAAAGGGACGGTTTTTAGTAAATACAAACAATTCGTTGAAAATTGTTTTGAACTGATGCCACGGCAGGCGCTGCACGCCCAAACCTTAGGTTTTGTGCATCCTTCGCAAAAAAAATATATTCATTTTGAAGCACCTCTGCCAGAGGACTTTGAAACAGTTTTACAAAAATGGCGCAAATATTCTAATGCGGGCCCCCTCTAAATCTCCCCCTGTTGGGGAGACTTTAAAAACTAAAATTAAAAAATCAGGTTGTGACATGAGTGAAAATATTTATAACATACTAACAAAAAAGTCCTCCCTACAGGGGAGGATTTAGGAGGGGCTTATGGTACCTGTTTTTATCAATTTTAACGGCGAGCTTTTGCCAGCTGATAGCAAGGTGCTAACTACAGCCAATCGTGCTTTCAGGTATGGGGATGCCCTGTTTGAAAGTATGCGGCTGATGAAAGGGCACCTTAAATTTGCCGACCTGCATGCCGATCGGCTTCAGCGCGGGATGAAAGCCCTTAAAATTGATGGTTACTCGCAAATGGACACCTGGTTCTTAAAGGAAAAGGTTGAACAGCTTGCCTCGCGGAATAAAATTAAACACGGGCGTCTGCGCCTCACTGTTTTTCGCGACGCAGAAGGTTTATATACACCCACGCAAAACAAAATGGGGTATTGTCTTGAATTGCAGCCGCTGGACGAGCCGCGCTATTTTTTGAACGATAAGGGGTTGATCATGGATATTTTTATGGAACTACCCAAGCCCACCAACTACTTGTCCAACATTAAGACCTGCAGTTCATTGATCTATGTCATGGCGGGCATATTTAAAACCCAAAACAAACTGGACGATACCTTTTTACTGAACCAAAACGGGTTCTTATGCGAGGCGGGTAGCTCCAATATTTTTGTCTGGTATAAAAGTCATCTATACACACCTGCCCTGAGCGAAGGCTGTGTAGAGGGGGTGATGCGACAGGTGATCATCAAATTGGCCAAGCAAGGCAATATCCCGTTTACAGAGGCGCAGATCAACCCAGATATTTTGTATGAAGCCGATGAGGTTTTTTTGACCAATGCCACCAAAGGCATCCAATGGGTGATGGGTTTTGGGGTGAAACGCTATTTTAACCGCTTAAGCAAAGGGCTGGTAGATGAATTGAATAAGGTTTAGCAGATCAGGCTGTTTCAACAATTCTGATCTCTTTCAAAATGCCATCCCATAAAGCGATACGGGCTATCAGGGCTTCTTTCACTGCCGCTGTAGCTTCAATCCATTTACTTTCGTCAACGCCGCACAATTCTTCCGTCATCTGGTAAGCTAATTGTGAATGGTGTTCGCCATCTACTTCAATATGGCGCTCCAAATAATAGATCAGCGTATCTACTTTGCCGGGCAGTTGTTTGCTGATCTCTTTTACCATACTGATGAACATGCCGGGTATCAGGTCTTCACGGCCAAAAGTAAATACGGCTGCCTGTATGTGTGATTTTCCGGTATCGATAACATCAAAAGTATGTTTTACAAACTGGCGGGCAGTGGTTGGTATATTGGCGGTATTCAACGCCTCGCTGATATCTTTACCGTTGTTTAATTCGCCCAACAAACTGTTAATGCCTGTTGCTGAGGAGCCCGCCTGCTGCATTGCAGCGAGGTACAATTCAAAATGACTGGTGCGGTTTCCATCGGCATCAACATCACTCTCCTCACCTAAAACGATCTCGTTGATGAGGTAACGGGTATTGGCATTGCCAACGGGTACCCATGGCAAAGTGGTGCAGGTTAATTTTTGCTGTAGAGATTTAAGCAGCGACATAAAATCCCACACAGCAAACACATGGTGACCCATAAAAACATGGAGATCATCAATGGTTTGGATATTTTTATAAAGATCATGGTCGATCAGTTGCTGGCGTAATGGTTCAATTTCAGCTTTTAGGCTGGCTATCCTCGCGGTATTTCCCTGCATCATCCGGCAAAAATAATGATAATGGGTTTGATGATGAATATTTATTGATTTATGACAGAAAAGTGATGGTGTATGTAGTTGTCTTACAACCTCACCCCCCTCAAAAACTCCACAATACCCATGCGTTTTTTACCTTCCATTTGCACATCTG